>NZ_LOTA01000095.1:0-501684 GCF_001521935.1 Burkholderia sp. RF7-non_BP4
TCGCCCCATCGTCGCCTCTCTTCGGAACGGGTTGATTCAGTCTAGGCGATCGAACGCGTTTTTACACAGCCTCGGCCGGTAGCAGACTCACGTGGAGGCCTGCTTCCGACCCGGAGCGATCCTTCAAGCTTCCCCAAAGGAGGTGTTGAAAATCACTACATGGTTGAGGCGCAAGTAGTCTCAGACCGTTGCGAGAATCAGACGCGCGGGCGTCACACCGATGAGCAGTCCGTCATCGCGGTTCGCAAGATAGCGCTGGTTCAATTCCTCGGGCGTCCACGCATTGGTATGGTTGAATCCCAATGCACTCAGCGTCTCGGTAATGACAGCCGGTTCAAAGAAGGTTTTCCACGGCTCACCGCGCTCGGCGAATCGCGCCGTCAACTGCTCCATCGCAATACGCATGATCGGCGGCAAGCTCGAAAGCGGCGTCACATACTCGAACAGGACCGCGCTGCCTTTGGCGCAACCGGCGATGAAGCGCAACGTCTCGATGACGGCGACCTCATCGAGATACATCGTCACGCCGAGCCATCTGAAAATGGCCGGTGCATTAGACCGGCCCATGCCGGATCCGACGGCGGCACCGTTTCCGGCCCGGATGCCAACAGCGCATCGAGTTCCTCGTCATCAAGATGCTTTTGGTACATGTTCATCAGCTCCAGAGCATTCATCCAATCGGTCGCCGCGATCTCGCTGCCCGCGGAGACCATGTCGACGATGTATTGCAAGTGACGGCCAAGGCGCTGCGCGCGCAGTGCTTGCGCATTCAGCTCCGTGATCTGACGTTGCAGAAGCTGCAGCGGAATGAGGGCCGGTTGACCATCGAGACTGGCCTTGATGTCCGGCAGCGAATACCCGAACCGTTTCAGGGCTTCAATGCGATGCAGACGGATCAGGTCGTCCTGCCCATACAGGCGCGCGCCTCCGTCGGTACGCTGCGACGGTGACAGCAGCCCGATTGCGTCGTAGTGATGCAGGGCGCGGACACTCAATCCCGCCTTCTTTGCCAGTTCGCCGATCTTTAGTCGCATTGCTTTCCCAGTCGTCGGTGTCAACCATAAAAGCTAACGTGGCGTCAGGTGCAACCGAAATCGACGCGCTTGCGCGCCGGGGGGCAGCGTGCATGCACCGAAACTTGCAGTGGGCGTCGATCGGGTAGTTTTGGCCGGCAAGCGACCGCTCGCCGGTCGCGATGCCATCAAACCTCCGCTTGCTCTGCCATCTCAAGGGCGCCGTCGGCTTGGATGCCGAGATAGCGGGCCGGGCTTCAGTCCACAATGAAGAGCTTCGCCCCCGTTCTGGTATAGGACTGGTGTGGCTCCGCGTCGTCGCCAACCTGGTAGCTCATACCCGCTGTCAAAACGAACTTTCGCCCATCCTCGAGCGTCGTTTCCAGTTCGCCTTCCATGCAGAACAAAATGTGTCCCTTTTTGCACCAATGATCTGCAAGGTAGCCAGGGGTATATTCGACCATCCGCACGCGAATTTGATTCGGGGGATCACCGAAAAACCGTGTGCGCCAATAGGCCATGCCGGTTTCGCCTTGGTGTTCCGTCTTTTCGACTGCCGCCCAGTTGGTCGTGCCGAACGCAAATGCATCCATTTTCATTCTGTAGATTCCTATGCAGGTCCACTTTATACGCGCTGATCAATTCGCCACGGTGCTCCGAACGCTTTTGTCGAACTCGAGCGGCTTGAGGCAATAACGACGACGTTATTGATTATCTGATTTTCAACGATCGACGACGCCTGTGTGCCACTCTCGGAGTGGCGCCCGGCGATGCCTTAGTATCCGTTCACGATCTCTACGATCGCTTCGATTTCCACAGACATCCCGTTTGGCAGAGAACCCATCCCGACCGCCGATCTGGCGTGTCGGCCGCGATCACCTAGAACCTCGACCAACAGGTCTGAGCATCCATTGATGACCTTCGGGTGATCATGGAAATCCGGCTCGGCGTTTACCATTCCGAAGATCTTCAAAACTCCCTCCACGTGATCGAGCGACCCCACCGCCTGCTGAATTGTCGATAAAAGCTGTAGACCCACTTGACGGGCGTCGGCGTAGCCACGATCGACACTATAATTTCGACCCAATTTTCCCTTGATCACTGAGCCGGAAGCATCACGTGGCCCCTGACCCGATAAATAAAGAATCTGACCGGATCGACGCCAGCTCACGAAGTTGGCGATCGGGGCGGGAACTGGAGGCAGCACTAAACCTAAACTTTGAATGCGATCGGCGGTAGTCATGGTGGTCATGGTTTTAGTACCCGGTTTGAACGCGAAAAGTAGATCAGCTTCGCTTGTCATTTTGGCATATCTGCCTGTGTTATATCCACGACGGCCCCCGCGTGAGTGAGGTGCTTCTATTAATGAAGCGTCCATTTTCGGGAACGTGGAGTCGATCGTGAACAAATCCTGTGATGCCATCGAACGGTTGAATCCGCCGCTGTTTTGAGCCATTCGACGCGACCGGCTGGTGATAGAACAGGAGCGGCATCGCCGTAGGACATATTGATCGTGACGGGTGGGCGCATTCATCTACATACCGCCGTCAATCGAAATAAGGCTGCAACATCCCCTCGATCCAGTCCATGAACGCCCGAACGCGCGGCGACAGATTGCGCCGATGCGCGACGACGAGCGACGCCGCGAGAGGCTCAGGACGCAGATCCGGCAGCACCTCGACCAGCGCGCCGCTTTCGATATGATTCGCGAGTGCCGAATACCCGGCCTGGATCAACCCGATGCCCGCAAGCCCGGCTGCGTGATAGGTCTGCACGTTGTTGACCTGCATCGCGCTCGGCAATGCAAGCGTCGCATAGCCGTCGCCGCTCGGATATTCCCACCCGGGGTGCCGCGCGCCGAGTGTCAGCGCGTAGTGGACCATCCGGTGTCCCTGACCGACGAGATCGTCGAGCGTTCGCGGCACGCCATACCGCGCCAGATAGCCGGGACTCGCCGCGTTGATCATGCGCAGGCGGCCCAACGGCCGGGCAATCAGCGTCTCGTCCACGATCGGCCCCAGACGGATCACGCAATCGAATCCTTCCTGGACGAGATCGACGCGCCGATCGGTGCTCGACAGTTCCAGTTCGAGCTCCGGATGCATCGCCATCAGTTGCGGCAGCGCGGGAACCACGACGCTGCGCGCGAGCTCGGTGGGCATGTCGACGCGCAATCGTCCGCGCAGCCGCGTGCCATTGCCGGAAAACATCGACTGCAGTTCCTGTACGTCGGCCAGCAGGTCCCGCGCGCGCGCATAAAAGGCGCGTCCGTCCTCGGTCAACTGCACGCTGCGCGTCGTCCGATGCAGGAGCGCGACGCCCACGTCGCGCTCGAGCGCGCGGACCACCATCGACACCCGTCCTTTCTGGATGCCCAGGCTTTCGGCCGCGCGCGTGAAGCTCGTCATTTCGGCGACACGGGCGAAGATCAACAGCGCGTCGAGGTTTTGCATTGTTCTCCCCGGGAGTAACAGAACGTTCAATCGGCCGTCATTTATAACTCAATTTGAACTCAGTAAAGTGCCTTCCGATGTCGTCCCCCGACGACCACCTGAACGAAAGGGGCACAACCATGACACAGCACATCTCTCCGGTTAAAACGATCGTCGTCTATCACTCCGGCTACGGGCATACCGAGCGCATGGCGGCGGCTGTCGCGGAGGGGGCAGGCGGCGTTCTCGTCGCAATCGACGCCGATGGCAACATCGCGCCGGACGCGTGGGACGCGCTTGCCGGCGCGGATGCCGTCCTGTTCGGCTCGCCGACCTACATGGGCGGTCCCAGCTGGCAGTTCAAGAAGTTCGCCGATGCATCGTCGAAGGCCTGGTTCGAAGGCGCATGGCGCAACAAGATCTTCGGCGGCTTCACCAACAGCGCAAGCATCAACGGCGACAAGCTCAATACGCTCGAATACTTCGTTCTGCTTGCGGGGCAGCACGGCGGCATCTGGGTGAGCATGGACATCAAGCCGGCGAACCTGAGGGCGTCGATGCGTGACGACCTGAATCGCATGGGCTCCTATATCGCACCGATGGCGCAGACGCCGGCCGATGCGTCGCCCGATGAAATGTCGCCGGGGGATCTCGAGACGGCGCGCCGCTATGGCGCACGGGTCGCAACGATCGCCGGACAATTCCGGGCAGGACACGCTCGCATCAGCTGAAACCTGGCGTGCGGGGCGCCCCGGAACGGACGCCGCCGCACTTTTTCCCGCCGACCTCGAAGGAAACGGCCATGAAATACAAGCAACTGGGTCGCACCGGCCTGTACGTCTCCGAGCTGTGTCTCGGCACGATGACGCTGGGCGGCAATGCCGATGCCGGCATGTGGGCCGCGATCGGCGCGGTCGGCCAGGACGACGCGACCCGACTGATTTCCCACGCACTGGACGAGGGAATCAACTTCATCGATACCGCCGACATCTACTCCTTCGGTCAGTCCGAACGCCTCGTCGGACAGGCGCTTCGAGACCTCGGCGTCGCACGCAGCGAGATCGTGCTGGCGACGAAGACCGCGGGCGTGATGGGCACGAAACCCAACGATCAGGGCGCGTCGCGCGGCCACATCATGGATTCCGTGCAGCGAAGCCTGGAACGGCTGCAGGTCGACCACATCGACCTTTACCAGATCCACGCGAACGATCCCGTGACACCGATCGAAGAGACGCTGCGGGCGCTCGACGATCTGACGCGTCAGGGGCTCGTTCGCCATGTCGGCGTCTCGAACTGGCGCGCCGGAAAGATCGGCAAGGCGCTCGGGCTCAGCGAAGCGCTCCATGCGACGCGCTTCGAGACCCTTCAGGCCTACTATTCGATCGCCGGACGCGACGTGGAGCGCGAACTGGTGCCGCTTGCGATCGACGAGCAGATGGCGCTCCTCGTCTGGTCGCCGCTCGCCGGCGGGCTGCTGTCGGGAAAGTTCGGCCCCGGCGCGCCGACCGAAGCGGGTTCGCGGCGCAGCCATTTCGATTTTCCGCCGGTCGATCTCGAGCGCGCCTGGCCGTGCGTTGCAGCGATGCGCGCGATCGCGGACGCGCGACGCGTGTCGGTCGCCCGGATCGCGCTCGCGTGGCTGCTCGCCAAGCCGCATGTCACGAGCGTCATCATCGGCGCCAAACGCGTCGAACAGCTCGAAGACAATCTCGGTGCTGCCGATATCGTGCTGACCGGGGACGAGCTTGCGCAGCTCGATGCCGTGAGCGCATTGCCGCCCGACTATCCCGGCTGGATGATCGATCGTCAGGCGGCGGGCAGGGTGCCGCGGCCTTTCACGCGTGCGGTGTCGAAATAGGGCGGCCGACGGCGATCCTTGTCGTGCTCGACGGGATCGCCCGACGCTGAACGCCGCCCCGCACCGGGTATCCGCACGGCGATCGTCGCCGCAACCGCTAGAATTGCGGTTTTAGCCCGGAACACGTCCATGTCTTTTGCCTCGCTAGGCCTGATCGATCCCTTGCTGCGTAATCTGCAGGGCCTCAATTACCAGACACCCACGCCGGTGCAGGCCAAGGCGATTCCCGCTGTGCTCAGCGGCAAGGACGTCATGGCCGCGGCGCAGACCGGCACCGGCAAGACGGCGGGTTTCGCGCTGCCGTTGCTGCAGCGGCTGGTGCAGCACGGGCCGACGGTGTCGAGCAACCGCGCGCGCGTTCTGGTGCTGGTGCCCACGCGCGAACTGGCCGAACAGGTGCTGCAGAGTTTCGTCGAGTACGGCAAGGGCCTCGACTTGCGGTTTCTGGCCGCCTATGGCGGCGTGAGCATCAACCCGCAGATGATGAAGTTGCGCAAGGGCGTGGATGTGCTCGTCGCCACGCCGGGCCGTCTGCTGGACCTCAATCGCCAGAACGCCGTGCAGTTCGATCAAGTCCAGACGCTGGTGCTGGATGAAGCCGACCGCATGCTGGATCTGGGCTTCGCGCGCGAACTCAACGCCGTCTTTGCCGCATTGCCGGTGCAGCGCCAGACGCTGCTGTTTTCCGCGACGTTTACCGACGACATCCGCGCGATGGCGGCGAGCATTCTGCGCAGTCCGGTCAATATCAGCGTCAGCCCGCCCAACGTCACCGCCAGCAAGATCAAGCAGTGGGTGGTGCCGGTGGACAAGCGGAACAAGCCCGACCTCTTCATGCACCTGGTGGCCGAGAACAACTGGGACCACGCGCTGGTGTTCGTCAAGACCCGCAATGGCGTGGATTACCTAGCGGCCATGCTGAACGATGCGGGTTATGCGGTCGACACCATCCACGGCGACAAGCCGCAGCCCGCGCGCCTGCGTGCGCTCGAGCGCTTCAAGACGGGCGAAGTGCAGATGCTGGTCGCGACCGATGTGGCCGCGCGCGGGCTGGATATCGACGACCTGCCGCTGGTGATCAACGTCGATCTGCCCATCGTCGCGCAAGACTACGTGCACCGTATCGGCCGTACCGGCCGCGCGGGCGCCAGCGGTGTGGCGGTGTCGCTCGTGTGTGCCGACGAAGCACCGCAACTGGCCGCGATCGAGGCGCTGATCCGGCAAACGCTGCGCCGTGAGGAAGAGCCGGGTTTCGAAGCCGAACACCGCGTGCCGGAAACCAGCGCGACCGGGCAGATCATCAAGAAACCCAAAAAGCCGAAGAAGCCCAAGGTGCCGCAAGCGGGGGCGGGCGCCATGCCGGCGGCCGGCAAAAAGCCGCGACCGCAAGGCGGGGAAGGCAAGCGCAAGCCCACGGGGCAGCGCGCCGCGCCCGCGGGCAAGGGGGCAAGCCTGTCGAGCGGTAGCCCGTTCAGCGTGCAAAAGCCGCGCGGCAAACCGGCCGGCAAGACGTCGGCGGGTTCGCGGAAGCCGGCTGGCAAGCCTGCGGGCGGGCGCGGGACGCGCTGATGCCGATCGGTGCGGCGCGGACTGCCGCCGTGTAGTCGAACACAGGTCGATCGCGCGCACCCGAACCTGAATATTGGAACATGACGGGCTTGCGTCCCCGGCGCGGACTGGACGCGTTTCTTCGACGTCAACGTCCTGAGCGGCGTACGCCTTGCCCGCCTGTTCCTGCCGGCGATGAAGCAGGCCGGCCGGGGGCGCATCATTTTCAACGAGCTCCGTGGCCGGACTGGCTCCGGCCAGTCCGGATTATGCTCGTTCAGTGTTCCGATGCGATCGGTCGATTGCCGGGCAAAGCCAGCCGCTCGCACGCCGGCGCGCCGGATCGTACGTGATCCGAAGCATCCGTCACCCGAGGAACGAACGAGAACCGCGATCAGCGAAAGAAGAGTTCCCGCATCCCGAAGGTGTGATGCGCTTCGGCGGCCATCAGCACCATGAGCACCAGCAGGCACAGCGGCGGTATCAGGATCGCGTACACCAGCGCCAGCCGCTCCCACATCATGTGCATGAAGATCGATACGATCAGCCCGGCCTTGGCGATCATCAGCACGACGATCAGCACCCAGCGCATCAGGCCCTGCACGTGGAAATAATCCACCAGATACGACAACGTGCTCAGGACGAACAGCAGGCCCCAGATCTTCAGGTAGATGCCGATCGGATGCTGCTGGCCGTGCGCGGCGTCGGGGCGATCGGCGGGATCGGAGTGGTCCATGGACTGCCTCACCACAAATAGAACAGCGCGAAGATGAACACCCACACCAGGTCGACGAAGTGCCAGTACAGGCCGGCGATCTCGACGATCTGGAAGTTGCCGTGCTCGATGAACCCCGGCTGCAGGATCTTGCGTGCGATCAGCAGCAGGTAGATCACGCCGCAGGTCACGTGAAAGCCGTGGAACCCGGTGATCATGAAGAAGCACGCGCCGAACTGCGTGGCGCCGAGCGGGTTGCCCCACGGGCGAATGCCTTCGTGGACGATCAGCTTGGTCCATTCGAAGGCCTGCATCGACACGAAGGTCACGCCGAGCAGCGCGGTCGCCAGCAACAGCGCGGCCGCGCGCCGTGCATTGCGCCGGTAGCCGAAATTGACGGCCATCGCCATGGTGCCGCTGCTGGTGATCAGCGTGAACGTCATGATGGCGATCAGCAGCAACGGCACGTCGACGCCCGCCACGGTGAGCCCGAACACCTTCGACGTGTCGGGCCAGGGTGCCGTGGTCGACATGCGCACCGTCATGTAGCCGATCAGGAAGCTGCTGAAGACGAAGGTGTCCGACAGCAGGAAGATCCACATCATCGCCTTGCCCCACGGCACCTTGAAGGCTTCGCGGTCGGCCGACCAGTCCGTGACGATGCCGCGCCAGCCGTCAGGCCCGGCGTCGGCGGGCGGGGTGGCAGCGGATTCCGGCGGGAGCGTGGGCGAGGTCATGGCGCGGCTCCGTACAGCGGCCCGCAGATGGCGGCGACAACCGCCGGGGTGAGCCACCACATCGCGGCCAGCAGCACGAGCCAGACCGCCAGCAGGAAATGCCAGTAGAGGGCGCACAGCGAAATGGCGCGTTGAGCCCGGAACGGGTCCACATGCCGGCGTTGCGCGATCGTCACGGCCCAGGCCGCCAGCCCGCCGAGCACGTGCAATCCGTGCAGGCCGGTGAGCAGGTAGAGGAAGCTGTTGGAAGGATTCGCGATGACGGTCTGCCCGGCCGCCGACAGCATGCGCCACGCGGTCAGTTGCCCGATCACGAACACGGCGGCCAGCACGCCGCCGCACACCAGCCACGCCACGCGGTGCACGGTCAGCTGCCGGGCCCGCTGCATGGCGACGCTGGCCAGCGCGAGCGCGCCGGTGTTCCACCACAGCAGCGCCGGATGCGGGATCGGCTGCCAGTCGGGCTCGCGCATGCGCATGCCGTACGCGAGCAGAAGCAGTGAAAACAAGGCCGTTGCTACGGCCATGAACACGATCAGGCCGACGCGGCTCGCATTCGGCAAGACGGGCGGCGGCGTGTCGGGAACGAAGGTGCGCGGCAGCGTGGTCATTTGCGTGCCTCGCCGGGTTGAAGCGTCGAGCGGGCCGGTTCCGGTTCCGGTGCCGTCGCGGGCGGCTGGTTTTGCGGGACGAAGTCTTCCGCTTGTCCCGGCGGGCTGTATTCGTACGCCCAACGGTAGACGACGGGCAGTGAGGCCCCCCAGTTGCCGTGCGCCGGCGGCGTTTGCGGCGTCTGCCATTCCAGCGTGGTGGCCCGCCAGGGGTTGCCGTCGGCACGCTTGCCGCGCACGAGGCTCCACGCCAGGTTGTACAGGAACAGCAACTGCGCCACCGCCACGATCAGCGCGACGACGGTGATGAACGCGTTGAGCGTCTGCGCCGAGTGCGGAATGAAGCTGTAGCCTTCGTACGCGTAATACCGCCGCGGCATGCCGAGGATGCCGAGATAGTGCATCGGGAAGTAGATCGCGTAGGTGCCGACGAAGGTGGCCCAGAAGTGCGCACGCCCGAGCGTGTCGTCAAGCATGCGGCCCGTCACCTTCGGATACCAGTGGTAGATGCCGCCGAACACCACCAGGATCGGCGACACGGCCATCACCATATGGAAGTGCGCCACCACGAAGTACGTGTTCGACAGCGGAATGTCGACGCTCACGTTGCCGAGATAGAGCCCGGTCAGCCCGCCCAGCACGAAGGTGCTGACGAAGCCGATGGCGAACAGCATCGGCACGGTCAGGTGGATATCGCCACGCCACAGCGTCAGCACCCAGTTGTAGACCTTGAGGGCGGTCGGGATGGCGATGATGAGCGTGGTGGTCGCGAAGAAGAAGCCGAAGTACGGATCCATGCCGGCGATGAACATGTGGTGCGCCCAGACCACGAAGCTCAGTGCGCCGATGATGACGATCGCCCACACCATCATCCGGTAGCCGAAGATGCTCTTGCGCGCGTGCGTGCTGATGAGATCCGACGCGATGCCGAAGGCCGGCAGCGCGACGATGTAGACCTCCGGATGCCCGAAGAACCAGAACAGGTGCTGGAACAGCAGCGGGCTGCCGCCGGCATGCTTGAGCGATTGCCCCATCGACACCACGGCCGGTATGAAGAAGCTGGTGCCGAGTGTCCGGTCGAGTAGCATCATCACCGCCGACACGAACAGCGCCGGAAACGCGAGCAGCGCCATGATCGTCGCGGTGAAGATGCCCCACACCGTGAGCGGCATGCGCATGAGCGTCATGCCGCGGGTGCGCGCCTGCAGCGTGGTGGTCACGTAATTGAGACCGCCCATGGTTGCCGCGACGATGAAGATCGCGAGCGACACGAGCATCAGCACGATGCCCCATTCGACGCCCGGCGTGCCGGGCAAGATGGCCTGGGGCGGATACAGCGTCCAGCCCGCGCCGGTCGGCCCGCCCGGCACGAAGAAGCTCGCCACCAGCACCAGCACGGCCAGCAGGTAGACCCAGTAGCTCAGCATGTTGAGAAACGGGAACACCATGTCGCGCGCGCCCAGCATCAGCGGGATCAGATAGTTGCCGAAGCCGCCCAGGAACAGCGCGGTCAGCAGGTAGATCACCATGATCATCCCGTGCATGGTGACGAACTGGTAATAGTGGTTGGCGTCGATGAAGCTGAACTTGCCGGGAAAGCCGAGCTGCAATCGCATCAGGTCCGACAGGACGAGGCCGACCAGGCCGATGGCGATGGCCGTCAGCGAATACTGCACGGCGATGACCTTGTGGTCCTGGCTCCAGACATAGCGGGTCCAGAAGCTTTTCGGGACGTGATCGGTGTGCGCGTAGGGCATTGCGTCTGCTCCGCTAGGGCTGGCGGTTGGCCGCGGTGCTGGCAGCCGGGCCGCCTTGCGATTCGATGTAGGTCACGAGCGCGGTCAGCTCCTCCTCGCTCAGGTCGAAATGCGGCATGATCGGTGCGTACCCCTTCACGACGCGGGCCGTCGGGTTGCGGATGAACGCGCGCAGATAGGCTTCGTCCACCTTCGCGGTGCTGCCGTCGGCCATCGTTTCGGTCTTGCCGTACAGGCCCTTCCAGGTCGGGCCCACGCGCGGACTGCCGTCCACGGTATGGCACGCGAAACAGCCCTTGGCTGCCGCGAGCGCCTTGCCCTGGTCGGCAAGCGCCTGGGCGCTGCCGCCCGCCGTGGCGGCGGCGGCCTGCACGCCGGCCTGCTGCCGCTGCGCGAAGGTGGTCTGCTGCGCCAGCCAGCGCGAGAACGATGCTTCGTCTTCCACCACCACCACGCCGCGCATGCTGGCGTGCCCGAGACCGCAAAGCTGCGCGCACAGGATGTCGTAACGTCCCGCCCTGGTCGGCGTGAACCAGAAGGTCGTCACCATGCCGGGCACCATGTTCATGCGCGCACGGAACGGCGGCACATAAAAGTCGTGCAGCACGTCGAGCGACCGTGTCAGGACCTGGACCGGCCGGTTCAGCGGCAGGTGGACCTCGGGCGTCTCGATCAGGTAGTTGTCGCGGCCGTTGGGGTCGGCGGGATTCAGGCCGAACGGGTTGTCGTTGCTGACGTAGCGCACGTCCGTCGTGCCCAGCTTGCCGCCGGGGCCGGCGAAGCGGAAGCGCCATTGCCATTGACGGCCGAGCACCTCCATCTGCAGCACGTTGCTCGGCGGCCGGATGTAGTCCGCGTAGACGAACAGACCGGGTGCCAGCAACGCCGCGACGCCGACGGCGGTCAGGCCGATCAGCCACCATTCCAGCCGCCGGTTGTGCGGCTCGTAGGCCGCGCGATGCCCGCCGCGGTGGCGGTAGCGCATCAGTGCGATCGCGATGAACAGGTTGATCGCGATGAAGAATGCGCCGGTGATGACGAGCGTGATCGTCAGCATGTCGTCCATGCGCACCCAGTTCGACGCGATCGGCGTGATCCACCAGGGACTGGCAAAGTGAAACCCCACCGCCAATGCGATGATCACGATCAGGGCAATCGCAAGCGCCATGGGCCGCCTCGCCGCGCGTCACACGCCGGAGCCGCCAACCCGCGCTCCTGGCATCGTCGTGCCGCCTTGCCGGATTTCGTATTACATGTTGCCGGCAGTCCACCAAGACCGATTCGCCAAGCGTCGTCGGCGGCTCTAAAGAAAAGGTAGTCTGCTCTTTTGCATCGCGCAAGGCAGCGGAATGGAGGAAGCACGCTCCCATACCCGCATGCATCGCACAACTGACGGTTCAACCTCCCCGCGACGACGAGCAAAGCGGCCGCCCCCGGCGCGGATCGTCGAGGCAGCCGTCCTGCACGGCGCGAAGCAACGGCGTGTCAGGGCGTCGCGTTCTGCTTGCGCCGTTCGAGCATGCCGTAGACGACGGCGGTGACCACCCCGAACAGCAGGTTGGCCAACAACGGTCCGGAGCCGCGCTCCGAGATGAACCAGGGGAACACGGCGGTCATCACGTAGAAGTTCCAGACATACGCGACGATCCCGAACGCCAGGCCGATGACGGCCTCCATGCCGACGCTCGAATCGAAGCGGAACGGGGCCATGATCGCGGCGAGGATCATCCCCATGATGGCGCCGAGCACGTAGTGCAACAGGAGCGCCACGCCCACGATGCTGAAGCTGAACACCGACATCTGTTCGAGCGCGCCACGGCCCATCACCATCGCCGCGATCTTGTGGGTCGGTTGCCACGGGCTTTCATCGAGCACCATGGTCGACCAGAAGAATTCGAGCACGATCACCAGGGCGCCACCCGCGAGACCGGCCACGGCAGCGGCGAGCCAGTCCGGCATGCGCCGTTGCCAATGGTGTGACTGAATGTGCAGTTCCATAGGACCTCCTTGCCGAAGGATCGACCTCAGCACTCAGGCAGGCCGGTTTCCGCGTGTCAGGGGAAAACCGGTGACGTAGGCTCGCCGCCCTCCAGATCCGCCTGCGGAAAATGTCGGGCGATCATCTGCTCGATTTCCTGCTCTCGCAGTGCCGGCACGTCCGCCATGATCAGAATCTGGCCCTCCTTGATCGCGTCACGAAATCGCTCGAGTCGCGCATTCGGTTCGGCGATGCCGATCATCCCGGCTGTCCACGCGCCGAAGCCCGCGCCCACCACCGTCAATGCGACGACGGCGCCGCCCGCGATCACGAGCTCGGCAGGAGGGAACACGAGCGCGACGAGACCGATGAGCGCGCCCGTCGCGCCGCCGAGTGCGACACCACGCTCGAGCGCGTGCACGACGTCGCTGCTTTGCAGCAAAGACGCTTCGGGCAATTCTTCAAGGGTGACGCTGTGATCGGCGAGGACGTGGATATGGCGCCAGATGATGCGCGCGCGGAGCAGGTCATCCACGATCGCCTTGGCCATCTGCGTGTCGGGTACGAGGAAATAGAGGCGCCTCATGTCGGCCCCCTTTTTCAGTCTGGAGTACGTTCTATTTTATGTCACCATCGGCAGCGTGGTGCCTGCGCGCGCGTACGGGGTTACACGCGATCACGCTTCAGTGCGCTGTAAAGGGGGCGAACAGCACGTCAGCGGAAATTCGCACGGAACCCTTATTATCGAACCCTTCGCGCGCTTCGCTCAACGCGAAAAGGCCCCCGTCAGACCGTGCCGGATGCGTGCAACGTATGAATCTGTTCATCGGCATAGCCGAGTTCGCGCAGCACGGCATCGGTATGCTGGCCAAGCGCCGGCACTGGATCCATGCGCGGCTCGTCGCTCGGTGCGACACCGGGCGGCAACAGGGCAGGGATCTTGCCAGCCGGCGTATCGACGCGGGTCCAGCGATGTCGCGCGGCGAGCTGTTCGTGCGCCCAGACGCCGTGCATGTCGTTCATCCGCGCGTTCGCGATGCCGGCTTGCTCGAGCCGGTCGATCACGTCGGCGGCCGTCAGCGTCGCGAATGCGCGGACGATGACGGCCGCGAGTTCGTCACGATTCGCGACGCGGCGGCTGTTCGACCCGAAGCGTTCGTCGGTCGCCAACCCGGGCATGCGGATCACGGTCTCGCAGAAGCGCTTCCATTCGCGCTCGTTCTGCAGCCCGAGCATCACGGTCTTCCCGTCGCCGGCCTTGAACGGACCGTACGGAAAGATCGTCGCGTGCGATGCGCCGGCTTGCGGCGGCGGCGACTGTCCGTCGATCGCGTAGTAGAGCGGATAGCTCATCCACTCGACCATGCTTTCGAGCATCGACACGTCGATGTGCCGGCCGTGTCCGGTGCGGCCGCGCTCGATCAGCGCGGCGAGGATGTTCGTATACGCATACATGCCCGCCGCGATGTCTGCGATCGAGCAGCCGGCCTTGGCCGGCTCGCCGTCGGAGCCGGTAATGCTGAGGAATCCGGATTCACTCTGGATCAGCAGGTCGTACGCCTTCTTGTCGCGGAACGGCCCGTCGAGCCCGTAGCCGGAAATGTCGCAGACGATCAGCCGCGGATAGCGCTCGCGCAGCGTGTCGTCGTCGAGCCCCAGGCGCTGCGTCGCGCCGGGTGCGAGGTTCTGCACGAACACGTCGGCATCGGCGAGCAGCCTGTGCACGATGTCAAGCGCCGCGGGCTGCTTGACGTCGAGCGTGATGCTTTCCTTCGAGCGGTTGGTCCACACGAAGTGGGACGCGAGCCCCGACACGCGTTCGTCGTAGCCCCGCGCGAAATCGCCGACGCCCGGCCGTTCGACCTTGATCACGCGCGCGCCGAGATCCGCGAGCTGGCGCGTGCAGAACGGCGCGGCGATCGCATGCTCGAACGTGACGACCTTGATGCCTTCCAGTGGGCGCATGCTCATTGCTCCGTCAGAACGAACGCGGCAGGCCGAGGATGTGCTCGGCGACGTACGACAGGATCAGGTTCGTCGAGATCGGCGCGACCTGATACAGGCGCGTCTCGCGGAACTTGCGCTCGACGTCGTATTCGCACGCGAAGCCGAAGCCGCCATGGAACTGCAGGCACGCGTTCGCGGCTTCCCACGACGCATCGGCGGCGAGCAGCTTCGCCATGTTCGCCTGCGCGCCGCACGGCTCGTGCGCGTCGAACCGGCGCGCGGCCTCGAAGCGCATCAGGCTCGCCGCCTCGACGTTGACGAACGCGCGGGCGATCGGAAACTGCACGCCCTGGTTCTGGCCGATCGGGCGGCCGAACACGACGCGATCCTTCACGTACCGCGACACCTTGTCGACGAACCAGTAGCCATCGCCGATGCATTCGGCCGCGATCAGCGTGCGCTCCGCATTCAATCCGTCGAGGATGTACCGGAAGCCATGGCCTTCCTCGCCGATCAGGTTCTCCGCGGGGATCTCGAGGTTGTCGAAGAACAGCTCGTTCGTCTCGTGGTTCACCATGTTCGGGATCGGGCGCACCGTCATCCCGTTGCCGATCGCGTGATGCAGGTCGACGATGAAGATCGACATTCCTTCGGACTTCTTATTCACGTCCGACAGCGGCGTCGTGCGCGCGAGCAGGATCATCAGGTCGGAGTGCTGCACGCGAGAGATCCATACCTTTTGCCCGTTGATCACGTAGCGGTCGCCCTTGCGTACCGCGGTTGTCCTGATCTTCGTCGTGTCGGTGCCGGTGGTCGGTTCGGTCACGCCCATCGACTGCAGACGCAGCGCGCCGCTCGCGATCTTTGGCAGATAGCGCTGTTTCTGCTCGGCCGAACCATGGCGCAGCAGCGTGCCCATGTTGTACATCTGGCCGTGACACGCGCCGGAATTGCCGCCCGCACGGTTGATTTCCTCCATGATCACCGACGCCTCGGTCAGGCCGAGGCCCGAGCCGCCGTATTCCTGCGGAATCAGTGCGGCGAGCCAGCCGGCTGTCGTCAGCGCGTCGACGAACGCGTCGGGATAGCCGCGTTCCGCGTCGATCTTGCGGAAATATTCGGCGGGAAATTCGCCGCACAGGTCGCGAACGGCTTCGCGAATGGCTTGGTGCGCGTCGGCAGGGTTCATGTTTCGTATCGGGGAACGTCAGGCGAGGATCGCGCTCGCGGACATGGTCAGCCAGCCGTCGTGATCCCTGGCCCAGAGATCGACGGTCTTGCCGTCGTCGGCGAGGCGGCCGCACACGCTGAAGGTGTTGCCGAGGAAAGTCGGCCGTACCGCGCGATACGCGTATTCGCCGATCGTCGCACCGGGCAGCGAGCGCGTGACGAGATCGAGCAGCAGCGTCGAGATCAGCGGGCCGTGCACGACGAGGTCCGGATAGCCTTCGACGTCGCGCACGTAGGTGCGGTCGTAGTGAATGCGATGGCCGTTGAAGGTCAGCGCCGAATAGCGGAACAGCATGACTTCATCCGGCGCGATGTCGCGCTGCCATTGCGCATCGTCGGGTGCGGCCTTCGGCGGGGGCGCGGCGGCGCCGGGCGCGGCCGGGCCGCGATAGACGATGTCGTGCTCCTCGCGGATCGCGACTTCGCCCCCGGATTCGATCACGTGCTCGACGGTGACGAAGCCGAGCGTGCCGCTGCGGCCTTCCTTGCGTTCGAGCGACAGCACGCGCGACGTGCGCGTCGCGATGGCGCCGATCGTCAGCGCGCGTTCGAACGTCAGGCGGCCGCCGGCCCACATGCGCCGCGGCAGCCCCAGGTCCGGCAGGAAGCCGCCCTTGCGCGGATGACCGTCCGGGCCGAGTTCGGCCTGCTGCGCGATCGACCAGAAATACAGCCAGTGCCAGGCGGGCGGCAACGCATCGCCGGTCGCGGGAACGGTCGGATGGTCGAGCGTCGCCGCGAGGGCGATTGCCCGTTCGGCACTGATCAGGTCGGTCGCGACCTGTTGGACATCGTCGCTGGCATGCGACCGGGGCGCGTTCACTGTCACCTCCATCGCCGGGCAGGCCGGCGGTTTCGACTTGGCATGAAGTGACTCTAGGTGAAGCTCGCGCGCGGCGGAAATACCGTTTGAATGTGCCGGTCATAGGGGTACCCTATGACTTTCTCGCATCGACCGACCCGCCATGGACATCCGCCAGCTCCGTTACTTCGTCAGCATCGTTGAATACGGGAGCCTCGGGAAAGCGGCCGAAAAACTGTTCGTCGCGCAGCCGTCGCTGAGCCAGCAGATCGCGAAGCTGGAGGGCGACATCGGCGTCACGCTGCTGGTGCGCAGCCCGCAGGGCGTGAAGCCGACCGCGGCCGGACAGGCCCTGTATCGCCATGCGCGGCTCGTGCTCCGGCAGATGGAGCAACTGCGCCAGGAAGTGCGGGAAGGCGCGGGCAGCGAGTCGGGCACCGTCGCGGTGGGTTTTCCCACCACGATGACCGCGAGCCTCGCCGTGCCGTTGTTCGAACGGGTGAGGGCGCGCTATCCGGGCATCCGGCTGCAGTACCTCGAAAGCATGAGCGGCTTCATCAACGAATTGCTGGCGAACGGGCGGCTCGACCTCGCGATCCTGTTCCGCGAATCCAACACCACCGGCATCACCGCGATGCCGCTGTTCGACGAGGTGCTGTATCTGCTCGGCGAGCCGGCCGGCGCGGTGTCGTCGCGCGCGCGCACGTGCACACTCGCGTCGCTCGCCGGCGTGTCGCTCGTCGCGCCGGGCGTACAGAACGGGCTGCGCCTGCTGCTCGAACGCACATTCGCGCGCGAGCAAGTGCCGCTCAACGTCATCGCGGATATCGATTCGCTGCCGACGATGATCTCGCTCGCGCAGTCGGGGCTCGCGTGCACGATCCTGCCGGCGTCCGCGCTGGCGTCACGCGAGCCGTCCGGCCGGCCGAGGATGCGCCGGATCGTCGAGCCGGAAATTCGCCGGCCTGCCAGCCTGTGCTGGTCGAACACGTCTCCGGTCAATTCCGCCGCGCTCGCCGTGCGGCAAACGATCGTCGAGCTGGTCGGCGAACTGGCCGCGAGCGGCGCGTGGACGGGCATCACGTTGCGCGAGGGCGAACCCGCGCCGTCGTGACGGGCGGGGTGAGCGGAATGCGCGCTCGACCGCCGCGGATGCGGTGTGCGAAGTCTCCACGCGCGCCGCGTGAACGATACGCATTCTCCAATGCCGCGATCGGTATTTCGTTCGTCATGCTGATTGCTGACGGATCGATGAACATGCGTGACACGACACATACATCACACATTCGCCATCGCGCCGAGCATGCCCGAGTCGATCGGATCGCCCGCGCACCGGCGGCCGGCCGTCCGCGCGCAAACATCGACCGTCGGCAGGTTGTACGAAGCGCGATATTGAAACTACACTGATTATCGGCCGGCGCCGAGACACGCGGCTCATCCATTCAACACGCATCACAGTACTAATTAAACGCGTGCCGACAATCGCCATAGAGGATGCTTGCCTTGTTCCTCAACATCCACCGGGGGAAGTGGCGATGAAAATCGGGGCTGCGCGTCATCCGTCAGCGGTTTGTTAGCCGAACGGCGCGCGCATGAACACGACCGCAGGCATTCACGCGACGTCACTCGGGCTGCACGGCTCGAGCCCGGCGATGGCCGACCTGCGCCGCTATCTGGCGAAGGTCGCGCAGACCGATACGACGGTGCTCGTGACCGGTGAAACCGGCACCGGCAAGGAGCGCGTCGCCACCGCCGTCCACCGCCTCAGCCCGCGAACCGACAAGCCGTTCATCGCTGTGAACTGCGCCGCGGTGCCCGACAGCCTGTTCGAGTCCGAGATGTTCGGTCACGAGCGCGGCGCTTTCACGAGCGCCCAGAACGCGTTTCCCGGCCGCTTCGTCGAGGCCGACGGCGGCACGCTGTTCCTCGACGAAGTCAGCGAGATGCCGCCCGCCGTTCAGGCCAAGCTGCTGCGCCTGCTCGAGGACCGCACGGTGATGCCGGTCGGCTCGCTGCGCCGGCGCCCGGTCGATGTCCGGATCGTGGCCGCCAGCAACGAAAGTCTGGAGGACCTGGTCGCGGAACGCCGTTTCCGCGCCGACCTGTTCTATCGCCTGAACGTCGCGCGCATCGAGATACCGCCGCTGCGGGAGCGGCCGGAGGACATCGCGTCGATCGTCGATCACTTCGTCGCCGAACACAACCAGCGGCGCGCGATGCGGGTGGGGCGGCCCGATCCGGCGTTGCTCGAATGCATGCGGCACTACCGGTGGCCGGGCAACGTGCGTGAGCTGCGCAACCTGGTCGAGGCGTTGTTCGTCGATGCGCCGGAAGGGCGTCCGTTCGGGCTGGGCGACCTGCCGCCGGCATTCCGCCGCCTGTTCCTGCAGGATTTCTCGGCCGGCGAGCACGAGCGCGAGCGGCTGGTCTCGGTACTGCGCCAGACCAACTGGAACAAGATGGAGGCGGCGCGCCAGATGAACTGGTCGCGCATGACGCTGTACCGCAAGCTGGCCAAGTACAACCTGGACGCCGGCAACACTGCCTCGGTGTGACAGCCGGGCTGTCACATGGTACAGCCCCGCCGCATTCGCGAATCCCGCTCCGGTCGGGAAATTCCACGCCAAATCAAGCGCTTGTGTCGGTGCATGCGCATTGGCCTGCTCCTTGCGAAGCAGAACGGACAGACCGCCCGTCGCCATGCAAGGAGGCCGTCGTGCACGTCATCGAGCCACTCCAGGACGCCCCGCCGGAACCGGCGCAGCCGGCCGGCCAGCCACGGCCGCTGCTCGCCAGCTATGCAAACTATTTCGAGGTCGGGCACAACGCGTTCGAGTTCCTGATCGATGCCGGGCAGGTCGAGCCGCAGTCCGGCAACGTCCAGTTGATGAGCCGCGTCGCGGTCAGCCCGGTGCACGCCAAGCTGCTCGCGCAACTGCTGGCGAGCGCGATCGCCCAGTTCGAAGCGACCCACCACGCCATCCCCGACATCGCCGAACCGGAAACGGATCTGGCGATTCTTCCCCCGCAGGAATTCGAGCGGCGCGCGATCGATGCGCGCAGCAAGCCGATGCTCGGCGGCCGTCGCGACGAGCCCGATCAAAACCAGAGCTGAGGACACGACATGGCAGCGCAACTCCATCCCAACCGCATGGTCCTGACCGACCGTTTCCCGATGCTGGGCTTCACGATTCGCGTCGGCCACGCGCCGTGCGTCGCGGAACTGGTGATCGCCACCGATCCCGCGCTGTTCACGCGCAAGGACGGGCGCACGTCGTCGACGTTCTACACCAGCCGCGAGGACGGCCTGCTGGCGATCCCGCGCGGCGAAGCGGTGTACATGGTGCCGCCGGCGGTGCTGGCGCGCTTCGTGGGCGCGGGCCGTCTGTGGTTCGGTCTCGCCACGGCCGCTTCGTCCGATGCCGACGCGTGGACGATCGACGTGCTGCCGAATGCCGACAGCCCGTACGTGTCGCTGTCGGGGCTCAGCGATCGCGGGTTGCGCAGGGTCCGCGTGTTCCCGACGCGCGGTGGCGCCGCCGCCAGGAGTCCGCTGTTGAACTGGGCGGGCGACGGCACGCGGCCGGGCGCGACCGCCGTACCGGCGCCTGCCGCGCCGGGCGCCGCTTCCGCCGCGCCGCGGCCCGCCGTCGAACCCGTTGCGCCGCACCACGATGTCCATTACGACGACGGGTTCGGTCCGCTTCCGCCGCTGAATGCCGCAACGCCCGTCGAGGCGAAGCCGCAGGCACCGGCGCCGGCACCGGCACCGGCCGCGCACCCGGCGCCCGCCGCCGCGCCGGCGCCCGTCTCGCAAGGGATGAGCGATGATGCCGAGTTCCGCATCGCCGGCGACCGACGCAGTTTTACCTGGCCGCGGCCGCGCAAGCTGTCGACCGTCGAGCGGGCCGCGCTGCGCGCGATCCTGAGCGCGAATCCGGCCACCGCGTCGCTGATGCTGCTGCTGCCCGTTGCGATGCGCAACGGCCTGTCGGTCTCGATCGGCGCGGGCGCGGGCGCCGGGATGGAATCCGGGGCCTCGGGCGCGGTCGGCGTCATCTTCGACGCCAATGGCGACGACATCGGCGTGTTCGTGTCGGGCGAGCTCGACTTCGGCTACATCGTGTCGGCGAGCCTCACCGGCCAGATCAGCCTGCTGCGCGGCCATATCGACGACTTCTCGGGCACCGGCACGACCGCCGGCGTGATGGTCGGCGAAAGCGCGGCGGGCGGCATCTCGGCGCTGTTCAACGCCCGCGGCGAATTCGTCGGCGTCACGTTGTCGGCCGGCGTCAGCGTCGGCAGCCCGGTGAGCATCTTCGTCGGTGTTTCGCGCGCGGCGGCGGGAACGATTGCCACGTCGTCGGCGCTCGCGTGGTCGCGCGCCCTGAGCGACGACCCGGAGGCCTACGGCATCGATACGCCGCCGTACAGCGACGACGATCCGGGCGCCGAGCCGCCCGCGACGGCCAGCGCGCTGGCGCTGGGCGCGCGCGAGAACAGCCTCGTCACGCGCACCGCGGCCAGCCCGAATTTCGACGAGGGGCGCGGCAGCAAGACGATCGACCGCATCATCATCCACATCGCCGACGTACCCACCGTCCAGCGCGTGGTGAATACCTTCACCAATGCCACCTCGAAGGTGAGTGCGCATTACCTGGTCGGGCAGGAGGGCGAAGTCGTCCAGTTCGTCTCGGAGGCCGACACGGCATGGCACTGCAAGGGCTCGAACCAGCGCAGCATCGGCATCGAGCACATCGCGGTGAAGCGCGGCGGCGCCGACTACCCGCGTCGCAACGGCACCGTCCAGCATTTCGACGCGCTGGCGCCGACCCAGCTTCAGTACGAAACCTCGGCCGCGCTGGTCGCGTCGCTGTGCGACAAATATCAACTGCCGATCAATCGCACGACGATCATGGGCCATCGCGAGGCCGACACCTCGACCGGCCATACCGCGTGCCCCGACGGCAATTGGGACTGGGACTACTTCATGCGGCTGGTCACCAGCCGGACCTGCCAGCCGCAAGCGGCCGGCCAGGCGCTGGGCCTCGCCGCGCGCGGCCTCGGCGACGACATTCCGCTCGACCCCGGCGTCGGCGGGCTGTCGATCGGCACCGACGCACTGGAGATCGGCGACATCATTCTCAGCACCACCGGCAATCCGGGCTCCGGCGTCATTCGCGCGGGCTCCGGCGCCGAGGTCAGCCACGCGATGCTCTACGTCGGCCAGGGCGGGCAGGTGATCGAGGCGATTCCCGGCGGCGTTCAGCTGCGTCCGCTCGCGGATGCGCTGGCCGATGCGCGCCTCGCGGTCGCGTTCCGGGTGCCGGGCCTGACCGATACGCAGCAGCGGCAGGTCGCCGATGCCGCCGCGCGCTATCTCGATCGCGGTTTCAACTACGTCGGGCTGGTCCGCTGCGGCAGCTATCTGATCGACCGTCGCGCATGCGACCTGCTGTCGGGCGACGCGGCGGAGCGCTGCCGCCGCTTCGTCGGCCGCATCGAACTCGGAGACGGCGCCGACACCGACAACTTCTTCTGCTCGCAACTGGTCGCCCAGTCGTTCCAGGACGCAGGCAGGCCGATCGTGACCGTGCCGCCTCACTGGGTGCCGCCGGGCGATCTCGCCAGCCTGTCGACCGGCACGATGGCCCCTGGAACGCTTGCATACGTCGGCCATCTGAAGGCGCCGATCCCGAGCCGCGGCTTCTTCGGCATGAGCCAGGCGCTGGCGGTCGCGCCGGGCGCCGCGCGCGCGCTGGGGGCCGACGACTGGACGGTGAACTGGGACGACGTGCAAATGACCCCGCAGCCCACCGACATGGGGTGCTGGGCGACGGCCGCGTCGATGGTGCTCGGCTGGCGCGACAACCAGAGTGTCGATCCGACGCTGCTGGCGCGCTGCATCAGCCTCGAGCGTCAGATGCGGGACGGCCTGGCGCCGGCCGAAGTGGCGGGGTTCGCCGCTGCGTCGACCCTCACCGTCGAGCCCAACGCGTGCTTCGCGCCCGAAGGCTTTCGGCGGCTGCTGGAGTCGAACGGGCCGATCTGGGTCGCCGAAGTCGTGCGTGCGCCGGTCAACTTCTTCCATGCGGTGGTGGTGACGGGCATGTATCGCAGCGGCGACGCGTATTTCGTGCGGATCACCGATCCGCTCGACCGCGTGGTCGGCACGCCGGGCCATCCCGGCGCGCGAACCCTGCCGCCGACCCACGCGACCGGCAGCCGCTACATCATGACCTACGAGGATTTCGTGTCGGAATTCGAGGCGGCGGCCGGCATCGGCGTGATCCAGCTGATGCATTCGGGCGGCACGTTCGGCCACACGATCAATCGCGGCAGCGCGGCGGGCGCGGGTTACGCGCTCGGCATCGAGCCGCCGTCCGCGGGCGGCGAATTCGGCCTCGGCGTGACCCTGACCCGGCGCACCGAGAGCCGCGACGGGCGCAGCTACGATCTCGCGCAGCTGGCGGGGCTGGTCCAGCCCGCCAACGCGCTGGCGGGCGGCGCGGGGCAGCCGCGCATGGCGGGTCAGCGCATCACGCTCGACGACTGGCCGTACATCGACGGGCCGAGCGGCCGCACGTCGGCGCCGGTGTCGATCGACTGGGCGTGGCAGGGCGGCGCGGTCGGCGACGTGACGATTGCCGCGGCCCAGGGGCAGATGCTCGACGGCTGGACCGCGTTCGTGCGCGCCGATATCGGCCGCGGTTCGGGAACCCCCGAGCGGGCGAGCGTCACGCTGCGTATCACCACCACGTTCCGGCATGCCGGCGAGGAGGAGCAGGTCGGGGTGACGGAGGTGGTGCTGAACGGCGACGGCCGCTTCCAGACCGTGCACGGCGCCGACGGCGCGCCGCCGCTTCCGGCAAGCGGCACGCAGCCCGCGCCGCGCGAACCGCAACCTGCCTGACCCTCGAGGGACACGCGCGATGGCCCGCCTCATCCCCCCTCCGCCACCACGCGGCGCGGTAACGCCCGCGGTGGCACTTGCTCGCGACGCATTCGGCCGCGAGATCGTCGACGGCTCCGGATCGAGCGACCCGGGCAGGCAGGACGGCGTGCTGCCGCAAGCGGCGCCGGCCGGCGGCGGGGTGTCCGGCGCCCCGGGCGCATCGGCGCCGCCCAAGGAAAAGGCGACGGACGCCATCGGCCGGCGTGCGGCGGCGCTGGCCGATGCGATCGACTTTCCGACCTTCGTCGCGAGCCTGGTGCATGGCACGTACGACGCGATCGTCGACAGCTCGATCAAGCAAGTGGAGAGTTTCGCCGACCTGGTCGGCGCGGTGGCCAAGCCGCTGGACCAGTTCACGCAGGAGAACGTGACCGACGGACAGGCGCGCGCATGGCTGGTCGAGCAGTATCCGCACGACGTGACGCTGGTGCAGGACGGCGGCGAATACCGCCTCGCGCCGGTGGCCCGGCCCGGCGACGACGACACGACGCCCGCGCCCGCGTGGCTCGCCGATTTCGGTGCGGCCGACGGCGCGTTCGACACCCAGACGCTCGAATCGGTGGTGCTGCCCCACGCCCGCGAGCGCGTCGCGCAGCATCGGCTGTCGACGCTGTCGACGATGGTGCTGCTCGGCATGCAGCGGGTCGTGGTCAAGGACGGCACGATCGCGGCCAGCCTCAATTTCCAGGCCAAGGCGCGCGACCGGGCCGCCGTGCAGTACGCGACGTCGAACGACCCGTCGTCGGGACAGACGACCTGGGGCGGACGCGGCACGTCGGGCGATGTCGTCACCACGGTCTCGACCGTCGCGGTCAATGCGCAGACCGACACCGACCTCAAGGCGACGCTGACCGGAAAGGTGAGCATCAATTTCGCATCGGAGACGCTGCCGCTCGACCGTTTCGTCGATGAGGCGTCGCGCAATCTGCTGGAGCGCCACAGCCGGCCCGCGGCGCGGATCGCGCCGCCGGCGGCGACGGGCACCCCGCCTGCGGCACCGGCGGCGGCGCCCGTGCTCGCGCCTGCGGCGACACCGGCGCCGGCCGCCGCGCCGGCATTGCCGGCCGTGTCCGCGACGCCCGCCATGCCTGGCGCACCGGCCGCTCCCGCCACGCGACCCGCATCCGCCCGGGGAGAACCGACATGATTTCGCCGCGGCCGCTGGGCGAGACGCTGGGCGCGTTCGCCGACGTTGCCGAACAGCTGACCGCGGGCGCGGCGCAGGGGTTGCGGGTGCGCTCGGTGGCCATGGAGCTGCCGCTCGACCTGCGCGTCGCGCGCGGCGCCGACGGCATCGAGCTGGTCGGCGACCTGCCGCAGTTCCTGACCCGCACGGCCTTCGATCCGGAGCCGGCGCGGCTCGCGATCGTCCTCGAAGCCGTGCCGATCGACGGAGCGGGGCGATGAACAGCAACGCCAGCCTGCGCCTCGAGGATTTCATCCAGGCCGTGCAGAGCCAGCTCGACAACGCGCAGGCGGCGATGGCGATCAAGGCGCGCAACCTCAACCTGCCGCTGACCTTCGCGATCAAGGACGTCAACCTCGACTTGCGCGCCCATGTCGAATTCGTCGAAAGCGAAGTCTGGATTCGCCCCGCCGGCCCGGGCGACACCGACAGCAGCACGTTCCATCTCGTCTTCACGACCATCACGCGGCCGGCGATCGAGGAGAACGCGATCGCGCTGTCCGAGGACAGCAAGGACCAGCCGCTCGACGCGCTGGGAGACGAGCTCTCGGCCGAGGACCGCAAACGGCTGGAATGGGCCGGCGTGCGCACGGTCAGGCAATTTCGGCAGGCCGAACAGCGCGACATGGTGCATGCGATCGGCCGCGTCACCAACCTGTCCGTGGACCGGCTGCGCCGGGCGCTCGACCGGGCGTCCGCGCCGAGCGTCGAGCGGGTCGAGCCCGTGGCGCCCGCCACCGATGCGCAGCCCGACGCGTCGCCGCTGCTGCGCGTGATCGGGCGCAACCTCGTCAACGGCACGCACGCGCCGCTGGTGCGGATCGGCAATCGCCCGGTCGCGGTGTTGCAATCGACGGACGACGAGCTGCTGCTCGCGCCCGGTCGCGACCAGTGGGCCGGCGAGCTCGCCGTCTCGCCGACGAGCCGGCATGCTGCCGCGCTGGCGTTCGACCTGAGCGCATTCGCGCCGACGCCCGCGCCCGCGGCCAGGCCCATGACGCTGGCGGCCGTTCCCGGTCAGGAGGAGGCGCGGCCATGACGATCCATGCACTCGGCACGCCGTGGGCATCGCCCGGCGAGCGTCAGTTCAGCCTGCCGACCAGCCTGCTCGTCAAGCTGGCGCTCGGCGAAGCGCCCGAGCACGTGCCGTCGATCCGCGACGTGACGCGCGGCGCGCTGGCCGCCGCGCAATGCATCGACGGCGGCCCGGTCGACCGCATCGTGGCCGCGTTCGCCGGCCGCTTTCTCGCGGTGCGCCCGTTCAGCGCGGCAGCCGGGCGCTGGGTGCCCGGGCACGCGCACCTCGGATACGACGCGATCGAACAGATGACCGGCATGGCCCGCACGCTGCTGTTGCGCGTGCCGGCCGGCACGCCGATCGGCGAACTCTGCGACGCGCTTGCCCAGCTCGCGACCGTGGAAAGCGTGACGCCCAACTACGTGGCGACGGTCCCGATGGACGCGCCCGGCCGCCTGGCGCCCGTGCCGCCGGCCGCGCGGGTGGCGCAGGACGCGCGCGCGCTGGTGCGCATGGCCGACGCGCACGCGATCGAGCCGGGCGACAGCGGCGTCACGGTCGGTCTCATCGACAGCGGCATCGCCCGCCAGCATCCCGAATTCGCCCACGCATTCCGCGCGGGCGCCGATACGGTGCGGCTGGAGCCCGGCGATCTGTCGCCGGGCGTGCAACTGCTGAGCGGTCACGGCCATCGCGGCGATTTTCCCGAAGACCGCTTCGTCGGTCACGGCATGGGCTGCGCGGGGATCATCGCGGCGGAGGGCGTGGCGATGCCGCGCGGGCTCGGCGGCGACTGCCGCATCCTGCCGATGCGCGCGCTGGCGGCCGCACGCCTTCCCGGCAAGGCGCACGCGATCGGGCTCGGCGCGATCGCCGATCTCGATCGCGCGCTCAAGCTCGCGGTCGACCTCGGCGCGAAGATCATCAACATGAGCTTCGGCACCGACGATGCGACGATCGCCGCCAACCGCCCGAAACCGCACGCCGACACGGTCGCGTACGCCGCCGCGCGCGGCTGCATCCTCATTGCCGCGAGCGGCAACAACGGTAGCGTGAGCCGCTACTGGCCCGCCGCCTACCCGCAGGTGATCGCGGTCGGCGCCGTGGGCGACGACGGCCGGCCGGCCCCGTTCTCGACGCGCGGCCCGCACGTGGCGCTGTGCGCACCCGGCGAACAGGTGCTGACGACCGCGATCGAGGCGTATCAGCTTGCGACCGGCACCAGTTTCGCCGCGCCGTTCGTCGCGGGCGCCGCGGCGCTGCTCGTCGCATACGCGCAGCGTCGCGCCTATCCGCTCGACGGCGCGACGGTGCGCGACCTGCTCGTTGCCGCCGCGCGCCCGTTCGCGCCCGGCGCGGCCGACGGCTGCGGCGCCGGCATTCTCGACGCGGCGGCGGCGCTGCAGGGGCTGTCCGGCCGCATCGACGCCTATGACGCGGCGGGCGACGACGGCTGCACGGGCAAGGAAGGCCGTGCCGACGACGGCTGACTTGCGCACCGGATCCCGTTCACTCCCCCGAACCGACCG
The DNA here is from genome assembly GCF_001521935.1 of Burkholderia sp. RF7-non_BP4. Taxonomy (NCBI): domain Bacteria; kingdom Pseudomonadati; phylum Pseudomonadota; class Betaproteobacteria; order Burkholderiales; family Burkholderiaceae; genus Burkholderia; species Burkholderia sp. RF7-non_BP4. Next base: position 27,317 of record NZ_LOTA01000095.1, read on the forward strand.
GATTTCAAGGAGAAGTTAAATGTTTCATGTCAACAATCAAGTCCGCTTCCTCGACCTCGTCGACCTCGAGACCCGGGCACGCGACGGGCTGGTCGATATCGTCAACCGGCTCGAGTCGCTGAAGCGGCCGCCGGTCGCCGCCGAGCGGGAACAGCTCGCGCTGTGCAAGGCCATCCTCGCGGTCGTCTACGACACGAAGCCGTCCGACGGCGTTCCGGAAGTGTGCGATCCGCTGTTCGTCGCCACCCGCGAACTGCTGGCCAGCAAGTCGCTGGTCAACCCGCCATTGCTCTCCGAGATCAACGGCCAGCTGGTGTTCGACGCGGGCGACGCGAGCGGCGCCAATGGCGCGAACGGCTCGGACCCGGAGGCCGTGTCGATCACGCTCGTCGCGCTGGTGCTGGGCATCCTCTCGGTGGACGGGGCCACGCCGCCGCCCGTGAAGGTCGACGGCGGCAAGACCGTGCCGGACGACGACAACGTGCTGATGAACACCTTTACCCGCCAGTTTTTCGCGGCGGTGGGCGAGGCCAATTCGTACGGCGCGCTGGCGCAGCGGGTGCTGGCGCTGCTGTGCATCGAGGGCGATCCCGACGGCCGCGGCGGCGAGCAGCCGGGGGTGGTCACCACCGAATTCGCGCGCGTGATGCGCGGCCTGCAGGCGCGCAAGATCCAGGCCGACGAACCGCAGTTGCGTCGCCGCATCAACGAGGAGCTGAACACCGTCCAGAACATCGGCGGCGAGGACGCGATCGCCGATCTCGGCATCGACCTGCCGAACCTCGAGGATCTGGAGGACGCGAACATCGTCGCCGACAACGTGCGCGTGATGGGCCCGATGATCGTCGCCGCGATGTTCGACGAGCTCAAGGTGTTCCAGGTGGTCGACCGCATCGTCGAGCAGTTCCAGCACGGCACGCTGCCGATCGGCCCGGGCAATGCCGGCAAGCTGCTCTATCGCTACTGGCGCGAAACGCCGAACCGCATCTCCGAGCAGGAGCGCAAGAATTTCGCGGCCATCACGCTCGGCGTGCCGGGCGGCGATCCGAATACGGCCGGCAACCGCGAATTCAACGACTTGTGGATCCGCTTCGTGTCGTCGGTTTCGTCGTTCGTGCGCCAGACCGAAGTCGACTCGCTGCTGCGCGCGAGCGTGCCGAACCCGATCAACCACCAGCAGGTGCGCAAGGCCGCCCGCGATCTCGCCGGCAACCTGTCGCTGCACGGCTACGGCATGGCGCATTACGCCGCGCGCGAGATCCAGTCGCAGGTCAAGTTCATGATCGACCTGCTGCAGGACCCCGAGATCCGCGGCTGCTATGGCGCCAAGGACATGTGGCAGGTGATCGACCAGGTCGCGACCTACGATCTGGGCGGCGCGCGCACCAGCTCGCGCTATCGCACGCTGGCGACCTGCGGCACGATCATCACCGCGTGGCTGGCCAACAACGTCGATCGCGTCAACAAGGCGACCGGCCCGCTGCTCAGCATCGACCAGATCGCCAACCCGGACGTCTCGTCGAACCACAAGTCGACCGTCGACCCGACCGATTACGACCTGGTCAACGCGTGCGAGCTGTGGCTGGCCGATACCGCGACCACCGATACGCAGATCGAGCAGTTCTCGCAGCCGCGCGAGGCGCCGCAGATGACGTCGAAGCCCGTGCCGATCCCGGCGATGGCGCGCGAGATGCTGGACGGCGTCGGCGATATCGGCGCCGGCATCGGCCTGGGGGCGGGCGTGCCGGTGAAGGCGGGCTACGGCGTCGGCACGCACAACGGGGCGAGCTATTACGCGAACCGTCCGCACTGAACCGGCGTTGCGTGCGCTGCGCCATTCCCGAACCCTGCCGGAGCCGAGCCATGCCCATGACCACATCCCGCGAACCGGTCGTCGCCCGGGTCGAGCGACGCCTGAAAAGCGCCGCGCGAAGCCTTGGCACCGCCGATCCATTCGCGCCGTCGCGCGACCTGTTCCTGCGCACGTTCGGCGACGGCGCCGACGATCTGCGGTTTCGCGACAACGCGCTGATGCCGATGGCGGTACCGTTCGAGCCCAGTTTCTCGGAAAGCCAGCCGGGCAAGCTGCGCTTCACGATCGAGCCGTTGCCGCCGGAGGCGTCCGCGATCGACCGGCGCGACGAGTCGACCCGCGAAATGCGCAAGCTGATCCGGGACTTCATCGGCCGCGAAGCGCTGCACTGGTTCGACCAGGCGAGCGAGCCGTTCCGCGGCTTCGCGCGGCCGGGCGGCAACCTCGATTACGGCGCGTTCTTCGGCTCCAGCTACGACCGCGACGGGCTCTATGCGTCCAAGGTGTACTACGAGCTGCCCGGCGACGCCGGCACGATCGAGAACCTGCCCCGCGACCTGGCCGGCGTCGTCCAGGCCGCGCTGCGGATGGTGCCCGGGCTCAAGCCGCTCTTTACCACGATGGCGGCCCAGCGCGATCTCGGCGGCCAGCGGCTCACGTTCGCGTGCACCCGGGCGCTGCGGCTCGCCGATCTGCAGCCGGTCATGGATGCGCTCGGCATCGGCCATCGGCTTCCCGGCATCATGCAGCTTCTGGGGCTGGTGCTCGGCGGGCGGTTCGACCTGCCGCCGCATGGCGCGCTGCTCGCGTTCGGGCTCGGTCCGGACGGGCCGGATTTCGAGCTCTACGTGCTGCTCTCGGCGATCCCCGACGTGCCGCCGGCGTTCCTCAGCCTGCTGACGATGGGGCTCGCCGAGCGTCCGCGCGGGCTGCAGGCGCTCGAGCGATGGATGGGCGCGTTCACGCCGGAGGACGCGCACTGGCCGGGCCGCTTCTCGATCATCAGCTTGCGCACGGACGCGGCCTGCCCGGCGCGGGTGAGTCTCTACCTGCGCCCCATCGAGTTCGAACTGCCTGTGGACGCGCCTGCCCAGGCCAACTGAATCGCTTCGTCACGCGTTTCCCGCGAGGTCGCCATGTTCCCGCAAGCCGCCCGTTCCACGCCGATCGCGCCACCGCCCAGCGCCGCCGCGGCCGCCCCGCGCCCTATGCCGCCGGCGCCGGTGCCGGCCGACGAAGTGCGCCACGGCGTCGCGCAGATGCTGACCCGGTCGCAGGCATTCAACGCGATGCCCGACGCCGACCGCCGCGACATCGCGCGCAACACCGCATTGATCGCCGACTATCTGGCCCGGCCCGAAGGGTTCGCCGGCAACGAAATCCCGGGCGGGCTGGGCACCGCCACGGCGCGCGCGCTCGACGACAACACGGATCATTCGGCGCACGAGCAGGATTTCAACGTCCACAACAAGGCCGTCGAGGACATCGGCAAGTCCAAGTTCACCGCGTCGGCCGCGCGCGAGGGCGCGGCGGTCGCGGGCGAGCTGCTGAACCAGGTCAAGTTTCCGACCTTCGTCGCCAGCCTGATCAGCGGCGTGTTCCAGTCGATCACGCACAGCTCGATCGAGCAGATGAAGGCGTATCAGGAAATGATCGCGCAGGTGGCGAAATCGCTCGGCCAGTTCGCCGACGAACATGTGACAGAGAACCAGGCGCGCGATCATATGGTCGGCCAGTTTCCCGACCTGTTCGAGATCGGCATGGACGACAGCGGCGATACGCCGAGCCCGCGCGTGCAGGTGCGCGACGGGGTCGACCCCGACGAGGCGTCGAAGACCGTGCGCGCCCGCCTGCAGATGGGCGACGGCGACACCTTCGACCTGTCGGACGAGGCCTCCGAGCTGGCCATCGTCAACCGCTTCAAGATGCAGCTCGCCAAGCAGCGCCAGCAGATGCTGGCCTCGATCGTGCTGATGGGCATCAACCGCATCGTCGTCACCGACGGCAAGATCTCGGCGAAGATCATCTACGACGTGCGCGCGCAGGACACGCTCACCAAGCAGCGCAGCGCCAGCGCGGTCGACCTCGCCCGCGACAAGGACGGCAATGTCCAGTCGACCTACGCGGGCAAGGGCACCTACGATCGCGGCGGCAAGTACGATTCCAGCAACGACAAGGACAACGGCCGCCAGTACAGCGCCGACTATTACGCGAAGGGCGACTACGAATACGAGAACAAGCCGATCGTCACCGCGTCGACCGCCGCGTCCGAAACCAGCAACGCGGCGATGCAGACCAAGATCCAGATGTCGGGTGCGGTCGACGTCAATTTCAAGAGCGACTACCTGCCGCTCGACAAGATGGCGACGCCGCAAATGATCGCCACCATCACCGGCAACGCGACGCCGGCCGATCCCAACGTACTGCCCAGTCCGAAAACGCCGCCGGCCGCGGCCGCACCCGCCGCGGCTTCTGCCCCGGCAGCGGCGGCGCCGGCTCCGGCTCCGGCCAAGGGAAACTGAGCCATGCGCCCGCCCGCTTCCCCCGACGCGCTTCACCCGGTGCGGCCGCCCACGAGCGCCGCCGCGTTCGACGCGACGCGGCCCGAGGTGCGCCGCCTGCTGACCGCGATTCCGTCGTTCCTCGACCTGCCCGACGACGAGCGCCGCCGCATCGCCGCGGATACGGTGCGGGTGCTCGCTTACCTGGCGGATCCGAACGGCGTGCATGCCGAGATCGCCGAGCGCGAGGCGAACGGCGAACTGCCGCCCACCGGCCTCGCGCATCCGATCGCACACCCGCAGCCGGCGCCGGCGGCCGCGACGCTGGCCGACGATCCCGTCACCGCGACCAAGCGCCAGCTCGCGCAGGATCCCGGCTTCGCCGGCAAGGACTTCCAGGCCGGTGCGGTGAAGCAGGGCGTCGAGCAGTTCGGCCAGATGGTGCAGAAGGTCGACTTTCCGAAATTCGTAGGAGGACTGATCAAGAACGTGTTCCAGGCGATCGTCGAAAGCTCGATCGAGCAGATGCGCGCGTATGGCGAGTTGATCGCCAACGTCGCCAAGACCACCGCGCAGTTCATGAGCGACAACATCAGCGAGGGCGCCGGCCGCGACTATCTCGCCGATTCGTTCCCGGACGTGCTGTCGGTGCAGGCGCAGGAAGGCGCCGACGCGTTCGACGCGGACAGCGCCGGCGCGGCCGCGGCGGCGGCCCCGACGCGGCTGGTGGCGCAGGGCGACAACGCGCAGCAGCGGCTTGCCGAGATCAGCCGGAACTACAACCTCGATCCGCCGGTGACCGACCTGTCCGACGACAAATCCGAGCTGCGCCTCGTCACGGCGGCGCGCCTGCAGATGGCGAAGCAGCGGCAGCAGCTGCTGTCGTCGATGGTCATGCTCGGCATCAATCGCATCGTCGTCACCGACGGGTCGATCAACGCCAAGGTGGTATTTGACATGCGCGCGAGCGACACCGCGAAACGCACCTACACCGCGTCGATGCACGACCGCGAAAGCCAGAAATACAAGGAATCGCTCAACGCCCATTACGGCAGCTGGTACACGCCGTATTCCGCCGACGCGGCGTTCGAGGGGCAGCAGGAACACGTGGCGACCGTCGGATCGGCGCTCGACGACACGAGCGAATCGAAGGCCGAGGTGAAAGCGAAGCTCTCGGGCGAGGTGCGCGTCAACTTCAAGAGCGACTACCTGCCGCTCGAGAAGATGGCGACGCCCGAGATGATGTCGGTGATCCAGGGCAACTCGACGCCGTACAACCCCAACAAGCCGGCCCCCGCCGCCGGTTTGCCCGCCGGGCAGCACTGAATCATGGCGCGCATGCTCATCGCCCCGCCGGCGGATGCCGGACTCGCGGCGGCCATCCGGTCGGGGGAGCGGCTCGTCGAGCGTGCGACCGCGCACGGTCTCGCGTTCGCGCTCGACGAACTCGGCGACATCGCGATCCCCGATCCCGTCGCGGCACGCGTGGACAAGGCGCAACTGCGGGCGCTCGCGTCGCTCTATCTGGCGGCCGACCTCGAGTCCGCGGGGGTGATCCCCGCGGTCGAGGCGCTCGCCGGTTTGTCCGCAAGCGGTGCCGTCGGCGTCGACCTTGGCGGCGCGGCGCCGTTGGTCGTCAACTGGTGGCGCCACCGCGCCGAGAAGCTGGCGGCCGGCGAACGCGCGGCGTTCTATTCGCGATTGTTTGGCACTGCGTACGGCCCGGCCGCGGCGGATGCCGAGCGCAACGTCCCGTTCGAGGAGTGCATGCTCGAGCTTTGCGAGGCGCTCTACAAGCTCGACGAGACGCCAAGCGCCGACCCGCGCGGGGATCTCGGGCAGCAGGCGCGGGTCCGCAATGCCGCCCGCGCTCTCGCGCAGAACCTCGGCGCCGCCTGCACCGGCGTGACCGCGTTCATGGCCGGCGAGATCGTCGGCATGCTCAGGGACGCGTTCGCGATCCTCGGCCATGCCGACCTGCGTCAAGGCTTCGCCGCGCGCGACATCTGGGGCGTGGTCGCCGGCATCGACCGGCTCTCGCGCCAGCCGTCGCGCTCGCCCGCCGCCTATGTGCGGCGCGGCAAGGCGGGGATGACCGTGATCGCGTGGCTGGCGGACGTCGCGGATGGGCTGGGCGCCGCGTCGCCGCTGCTGAGCATGGACAATCCGGTGATCGCCTCCGCCGCCGACTGGATCGAGGCGACGCTCAGTCTCGGCGAGAAGCCCGACGGCCCGGCGCGTTTCGCCCCGGACGACGGCCGCGCCATGCCGCAGACTGCGCGTCCGGCGGCGCCGGCAAACTCGTGGGCGGCACTCGGAACCTGACATGAAACCGCGCTGCTCAGGCCGTCGCGACACGGGCGGCGCAATCCGGGAACCGACGGCGGCAGGCGTGCCGTCGCCATCGCGGCCGCACGCCATGCGGCGGAGCGGTTGAAATGGCGGCAAGCGCACCTCTTGCGCGTTCGCCGGTGCCGCGGCCCGACGTTCGACACCGTGTCCGCGAACTGCTGTCCGCGCAGCAGGGCTTCGGCGCGCTCGATCCGGCCACGCGACGCGATCTCGCGTCCGGACTGGCACGGATCGGCTCGATCGCGCTCGACCACCACGAACTCGCGGCGCGCCCCGGCACGGCACTGGCCGTCGCGCAGAACGCGGGTTCGGAGTATTCGGGCACCGCCATCGACCGGATGGCCGGCACCACCCGGGCGGTGCTCAACGCGGTGTCGTTCCCGCGCTTCGTGACCGAGCTGATCACGGGCGTCTTCAAGGCGATGAACGATTCGAACCAGCAACAGCTGACCGCGTTCGTCGACCTGATCCGCAATGTCGCGCAGACCACCGAAGGCTTCGCGGACAGCAACGTGGGCATCGCCGGCGCGCGGCAATGGCTGGCCGAGCATTTCCCCACCGCCTACGAGGTCACCGGCGACGACGAGGCCGCGGACGACGCCGACGAACTGGCGGGCCTGCCGCCGGACGAGCGCCGCCAGCGCCAGCAGGAACTGCAGGCCGAGCGCGATGCCGCGACGCGGCTGGCGTTGCGCCCGGGCGCGACTCCGCCGGCCGAAGCCGCGCTGCGCAGCGCGCTGGGATTGGGGCCGGGCGATGCGGTTCCGGCCTCCGATCCCGAGCGTCTGGTGCCGCTGGCCCAGCAGGTGCTGGCCCGCAACCGCCAGCAGTTGCTCGCGACGATGGTGCAGATGGGTTTGCAGCGCATCGTCATCGAGAGCGGGCGTCTCAACGCCGCGATGAATTTTCATATCGACGCGAGCAGCGCCGCCGCCAACGACCGCGGCTCGCAATTCGACACGCGCAACACGGTGGGGGTGAGCGGGGGCGCACGCTTCGGACCCTGGGGCGCGGAGGCCAACGTGCAGAGCACGATCGGCTACGTGTCGACCGACCGAACCCAGACGACCGAGAGTTCGCACGCCGACGTCAACCTGAGCAGCGGCGTCGAACTGGTGTTTCGCACCGACTACGTGCCGTTGAACCGGCTGGCGGGCGTGGGCGACATCGAACGCATCCGTGTCAATACGATCAATCCGGATGCCGAAGCGGCGCGCCTGTCCGCCGATCGCACCGCGCAGCGCAGCGCCGAACAGGCCGACATGGCCGCTCGACGGACCTCGCTGGACGGCGGACTGCGCGCGCCGCCGCCCGTGGGCCCTGCGGCGTCGGGCTCCGCAGGGGGCGCGCATGCGAGCCAGACGGGCTCGTCGGCACCTTCGGGCTCTTCGACCTCTTCGGCCTCGTCGCCGAATTCGGCGTCTGCTTCCGCGCCCGCGCCGCAGCCGCCGGCCAGGCCGGGCGCCGCGGCGTCCCCGTCGCCCGCGCACGCCGCGACGGCCGCACCTCGATCGCCGGCGGGCGCAACGGCGGCGGGACATCGCGCAGCGTGATGAACGTGCACGCCGGCAGCCGATGGCGACATCCCGTGCAGCGCCGAAGCCCGGCGATGACGACGTTCAGCCGCGCGAGCGACGTGTCGGGTACGAGGTGGCGCTGGGGCGTCGACGGGCAGCGCCGATCTGGCGCGACAACATCGTGAGGATCACTTGACGTATGCGTCGATCAGGCGCGCGGTGCGACCGACGCACCGACGATGCCATGCCGCTGCAGCGAATCCGCGACGAAGCCCGACGCCTTCATCTCCTCGACGAACGCGCCGAGCAACGCGGCGGCCGCTTCGCCGCGGCTCTTCGGCACGCCCATCGCCTGGCGGATCACCATGAAGCGCTCGTCGAGCAGGCGCAGGCCCGTCGTCTTCGCCGCGTCGGCCTCGAGCTGCTGCTTCACGCCCGCCGCGACTTCGAGCTGCTGCTCGACGAAGGTCGACACGACGGCCTGCGACGACGGCGCGCGCACGATCTGCGCGGCTTTCAATTCGCGCGTGAGGAACAGGTCGTACGCGCTGCCCTTGCCGACGGTCACGCGGTTGTGCGGCTGGTCGACGTCGGCATTGCCGCAGATCGGCGAATCGTCGCGCACCAGATAGAAGCCTTCGATCAGCACGTACGGCTCGGTGAACGCGACCGTTTCGCCGCGCAGCGGATCGACCGCGAAGAAGCCGAAATCGGCGCGTTCTTCGGTCAGCGCCTGCACCGACTTGCCGGCGGTGTCGAACACGACGAGTTCGAGCTCGGCCGACAACCGCTCGGCAAACGCGCGCGCGAGGTCGATCGATACGCCGAACGGCTCGCCCGTGGCCGGGTCGCGGTTCGCGAGGATCGGATTGCCGAGATTGATCGACGCGCGCAGCTTGCCGGTCGGGATGAATGCGGAGCGGACGGAGGGATCGACGGTCATGAAAGGCTCGTAAGGAATCGGATGGGCCGGAACGGCGAACGGCCAGGGCGCCGAGGCGGCGTCATCCGCGACGGATCGGGTGGCGCGTCGCGGCGGTGGCTTCGACGCGATTACTTCACTGCGACTTCCGTATGCACGACTTGCGGCGGGCTCTTGAAGAACGGCCCGGCCAGTTGCCGCCACGCCTGGAAATCGTCCGATTGCCGGAAATCGACCATGTGATCGTCGACGGTCTCCCATTCGACGACGAGCAGATAGCCGCCGCTGCGCTCGATCACGCGGTGCAGTTCGGCGCCGCCGCAGCCGCGCGCGCGGGCAAACAGCGGAAGTGCCTGGCGAACCGCCGCTTCGAATTGCTCGGCCTGCGACGGATCGATTTCGAGCGATGCCATTTCCAGAATCATGAATGCTCCATGCGGGGTGAATGATGCGACGGGGCGCGCCATGATCGACGCGTCCCGCAACGATACCGGAAGTCGGCGTCACGCGTTCCGGATGACCGGCTCGCGCGCGGCCGACCGCGCGAGGGATGCCGCCGAACGGCTCATACGAATCAGCGTTTTCCCCAATATGGAATACGCGCCACGCGCCGATGTCACAGAGGTGGTGAAGATAAACAATCCGAGGACAGCCATGACCACATCCGCGATAAACGGAACGAATGATGCACCACCCGAAACGATCGCCGAAGCCGTATCCGACAACCCCGTCGCCGCGCCGTCGATCCTGCTGGTCGACGACGAGCCGAGCGTGCTGTCCGCGCTCAAGCGGGTGTTGCGGCCCGCGCGCTACGACATCCTGACCGCCGAAAGCGGGGAAGCCGCGCTCGACATTCTGGCGTCGACCGAAGTCGACCTGATCGTGTCGGACATGCGTATGCCGAACCTGAGCGGCGCGGCGTTTCTCGCCCGTGCCCGGTCGCTGTACCCGGACACGATGCGCATCCTGCTGACCGGCTATTCCGACGTCGCGTCGATCGTGGAGGCCGTCAACGAAGGCGGCGTGTATCGCTACCTGAACAAGCCGTGGGACGATCACGACCTGCTGATGACCATCGAGCAGGCGCTCGAACAGCGGCGCCTGCGGGCAGAGGCCGCGCGGCTGGCCGCGCTGACCGAAGCGCAGAACGAAACGCTGCGCCGCTTCAATACGGAACTCGAAACGCAGGTTCGCGCGCGCACCGAGGAACTCGGGCAAACCGTGATGTTTCTCGAAGCGGCGCAGCATGACCTGAAAAGCAGTTTCACCGCGATGGTGCAGGTCTGCGCGAGCATGATCGAGATGCGCTGCGGGTCGGCGAGCGGGCATGCGATGCGCGTCGGCGAGATCGCGCGCCGTCTCGCGCTGTCGGCGGGGATGAGCAGCCTGCACGCGCAGGACGTCTATTTCGCGGGACTGCTGCACGGCATCGGCAAGCTGTCGCTGCCCGACGAGCTGTTGCACAAGCCGCTCGTGAAGATGACGACGGACGAACACAGCCTGTTCCAGCAACACCCGCTGCGCGCGCAGATGGTGCTCACGCCGGTCGCGCAATTGCACAAGGTCGCGTCGATCGTGCTGCACCAGTACGAGCGATTCAATGGACGCGGCACGCCGGACGGGCTCGCGGGCGACGCGATTCCGCTCGGCTCGCGGATCGTCGCGATCGCGCGCGATTTCGAAGGGTTGCGCAACGGCGAGATCGGTTCGCCGCATTCGGTCGAGCAGGCGATCGACGTGCTGCACTCGCAGGCCGGCGTGCGTTACGACCCGCTGCTCGTCGCGCGCTTCATCGACCTGATGCGGGATCCGGCGAGCCTGCGCATCGCGGCGTCCGTCGCGGAGATCCGGTCCGAGCAGTTGCGCGAGGGAATGCAGCTCGCCGACGATCTGCGCACGCATCGCGGGGTGCTGTTGATGACGAAGGGCAGCGTGATGTCGGGGCACCAGATCGAACTCGTGCGCCGTTTCGAGGCACGCGAAGGCACGACGTTCGACATTCTCGTGACGACCGGCGCCGCCGCGTCGACGCAGGCGCCGGCCGGCACGCCGCCTGACTGACGTCGCGCGGGATGGCTCGACCGTGGCGCGATCGGCGCGCGTCGCGGCATCGCGTTCAATTCGACCGGGGCGCTCGATCATGCATGGCACCTACGACCTGCTGCTTGTCCTGCTGTCGCTCGTCATCGCGACGCTGGCTTCCTATACGGCGCTCGATCTGGCCGCGTTCATTTCGCTGCTCGACAACCCGACGCTCAAGCGCGCGTGGCTGGCCGGCGGCGCGGCCGCGATGGGCACCGGAATCTGGTCGATGCATTTCGTCGGCATGCTGGCGCTGTCGCTGCCGATTCCGCTCGGCTATGCGCTGCCGGATACCGGCGCGTCGCTGGCGATTGCGGTGCTCGTGTCGTATTTCGCGCTGAACGTCGTCACGCGCGCGCGGTTGGGGCGACGGCGCTTGCTGGCGGGCGGCATGCTGATGGGCGCCGGGATCGTCGGAATGCATTACACGGGCATGGCCGCGATGCACATGGCGCCGGGCATTCGCTACGATCCCGCGCTGTTCGCGGCGTCGATCGGCGTCGCGGTGATCGCGTCGACCGTCGCGCTCTGGATGGCGCAGACGTTGCGTGCGCAACAGGCTCGCCATGCGACCGCGCAACGCATCGGCGCGGCGCTGATCATGGGCATCGCGATCACGGGCATGCACTACACGGCGATGGCGGCGGCGCATTTCGCGCCGGATGCGCGCTGCGGCGCCGCGAACGGCATCGACGCGCCGTGGCTCGCGACGACCATCGCGCTGTTCACGATGGCGACGCTGATCGTCACGCTGCTCGTCTGCCGCTTCGATGCGCGCACGACCTTTCTGCGCGGCATGACGGACACGCTCGAACGGCTGGTGCGATTGCGGACCGCGGAACTCGAAGCGGCGTTGCAGCGTTACGAGCAGACGACGGCGATGCTGCAGCGCACGCGCGAGAACATGGCGACCGAGATCGACGAACGCCGGGCGGCGCAGAGCCGGCTCGAACAGGAGAAGGACGAACAGCGGCGCCTGCTGCGGGCGCTCGAGGAAACCCACGTTCAGTTGCTGCAATCGGAAAAACTCGCGTCGATCGGTCAGCTCGCGGCCGGCGTCGCGCACGAGATCAACAATCCGATCGGTTTCATCAGCGCGAACCTCAATACGCTGAGGACGTGGGTGCGAAGCCTGCTCGACGTCATCGCCGCGCATGACGCCGCGCTGACGCAGCTGGAACCGGCGACGCGCGAGGCGCTGACGGCGATGCGCGTCGAGGCCGATCTGGACTACGTGCGCGACGAGATCGTGACGCTGATCGACGAATCGATCGACGGCGCGGTGCGCGTGCGGCGCATCGTGCAGGACCTGCGCGATTTCTCGCGGCCGGGCAGCGGCGAGTGGAGCGTGGTGGATATCCACGCGGGCCTCGAGAGCACGCTCAACGTCGTCCACAACGAACTCAAGTACAAGGCCGACATCGTCCGCGAATACGGCGACGTGCCGCAAGTCGAATGTCTTCCGTCGCAGTTGAACCAGGTATTCATGAACCTGCTCGTCAACGCCGCACATGCGATTCCGACGCGCGGCGTGATCACGATCCGCACGTCGAGCGACGGCGGGCAGGTGTCGATCGCGATCAGCGATACCGGAACCGGCATGACGCCCGACGTCGTTCGGCGGATCTTCGATCCGTTCTTCACGACGAAGCCGGTCGGGCAGGGCACGGGGCTGGGGTTGTCGGTGTCGCACGGCATCGTCGAGCGCCATCGCGGCACGATCGACGTGACGAGCGAGCCCGGGCGCGGCACGACGTTCTGCGTTCGACTGCCGATCCGGCGCGCGGAAGGCAGCGCGGATGCGGTGGAGGCAGTCGAGCAACGGGCGTGAGCGACAGGTGACGCGTCGTCACAGCGCCCGCTTGCGCCGCCGCCTGCGAAAGAAATTCCAGAACATCGCGGTCGCGTCCGGCCCCGTCGCGGAGTGGAACGCTTCGCGCGGATCGCCGCCGCTCCACGCGTGCGCCAGACGGCGCACGATGCAGACGCGGACGATCAGCCGGCCGCCGCGCAGATAGTCGGTGTAATCCGCGTCGTCGTGCGCGTACGTATGTTGCTCGCCGACACGCAGTTCACCGTGCTCGTCGACGAGCCGATTGATCCGCGCGAACGCGACGCCGAGCTGTCGCGCGTTTTGCTCGGTGACGACCGTATCGAGTCCGCCATGCACGACGAGCGCGGGCATACCCGGATAAGCGCGTACGTCGACGCAGGCGTCGACGACGCCTATCGGATCGTCGTGCAGGCCGCGGCGCATCAGGCTCATCGCGGCCATCGTCGACAACGGCGGCGCGATGGCCGGACCGGAGTGCAGGCCGACCGCCGCGAACAGATCGGGAGACTCGATCGCCAGCCGTGCCGCGAGCCCTGCGCCGGCCGACATGCCGGCCAGGTAGATTCGGTCGCGGTCGAACCCGCGCGCCTGCACGATCGCATCGATCAGCGACGCGATCGCGGGGGCCTCCGACTGCGACGCATCGCCATGCCAGTTCCAGCAGCGATGCGAATGGGCGGTCTTCGCCTGTTCGGGAAACAGCACGGCAAACCCGGCGCGCTCGGCGATGCGGCAGATGCGCGTGCCCGCGGCGAACGACTCGGCCGTCTGCTTGCAGCCGTGCAGCATCACGACGACGGGCATGCCGTCGCTCGGCGCCGAAGCGGCTGGCAGGTACAGCGCGTACGCGAGATGGTTGACGAGGCGGCCGGCGGCCGGGCGCGCGGAGTGAAACGAGCGCAGCCACGTGCCGGGTGCCTGGTGCGGCGATGTCCGCGCGGCGGTCGTCGAACCCGGGCGACGCGGGGGCCGTATGTTGGCGGCGCGCTTGGCCGCTGTGGCCGGTTTGGTCGTCTTCCTTTTGGGTCGCGTACTCGTCGCGGCGGAAAACAGATCGAACGGGCGTAGCCAGAGGCTGGATTTTTTCCTGGGCATGGACGGATCTCGTGCCGGCGGGGGCGTGCGACAGCATGCGGCGGGCCGGCTGCTGGATGGCGGGCGAATACGGGGGCAGCGCACAATGCGTGCCGCGGGACGCATCCGCGTCGAGGTGCTCCGGCACGGCCGACACAGGGAAGCGACCGATCGACGGAACCCCGCACCCTGCGCCCCGATTCAGGCCGGCCACGCATCATGCTAGCAGGCGTCGCTCGCCTCGGGTGCGATGGTTCCGTGACCAATCGGTGAATGCTTTGACCCCACTGCCTGCGGTTATCGATACGTCCACAGCCGGTGCATCACGAACATCGTCGGCGGGATCAACAGCGCGATCGCGACGATCGCCGCGCCGCGCGGCATGTCGAGCAGTTCGGCCGCACGCGCGAGCAGCATCGTTTCGGCGAAGCCGGCCAGCGCGACGGTCAGATAGCGCAGCAAGCTGCGCGAATGCACGGTCGACGAGAAGCTCCACAGCGTATTCGCGAGATACGAGAACACCGTCGCGCAGACGAACGCGACGGCGTTGGCGGTCACCTGAGTCGCGTCGAACAGCGCATACATCGCGGATGCGACCAGCATGTGCAGCGCGGTCGAACCGAGTCCGGACAGGCCGAAGCGCGCCAGCCGCACGCGCTCGGCATAAAGCAGGTCGAACATCGCTGCCTCCGCTGCTCAGCGCTCGCCCACCCGCACGCGGGCCGGCTGCGCGCGGCGGCGTGCGTTCGGGCGCCGCGTATCGCGAGCGACCGGCAGTTCGATCACCTTGGCGTGCGTCTGGTAGCGGCGGCGAATCAGATAGACCGGGCGTTGCTTCGACTCGTCGTAGATGCGTCCGATGTACTCGCCAACCACGCCGATGCCGACGAGCTCGATCCCGCCGATGAACAGCGTCACCGACAGCAGCGACGCATAGCCGAGCACCGGGTTGCCGAACAGCAGCGTGCGGCCCACGATGAACGCGCCGTACAGGAATGCGAGTGCGGCGATGCTGAGGCCGATGTAGGTCCAGCTGCGCAGCGGCACGGTGCTGAAGCTCGTGATTCCCTCGAGCGCGAAGTTCCACAGCTTCCAGCCGGAGAATTTCGAGTGCCCGGCGCTGCGCGCTTCACGCTGATACTCGATGATCACGGTCTGGTAGCCGACCCACGCGAACAGCCCCTTCATGAAGCGATGGCGCTCGGGCAGGCTGCGCAGCGCGTTCACGACCTTGCGGTCCATCAGCCGGAAGTCGCCGACGTTCTCCGGCAGCTTCACGTCCGACAGCATGTTGTGCACGCGGTAGTAGATCGCGGCGGCGGTGCGCTTCGCGAACGAATCGCATGCGCGGCTGCTGCGCTTCGCGGCGACGACTTCCGCGCCGTCGCGCCAGTGTTCGAGCATCACCGGAATCAGGCTCGGCGGGTCCTGCAGGTCGGCGTCGAGCGGAATCACCGCGTCGCCGGCCGCTTCGTCGAGGCCGGCCGTCAGTGCCGCTTCCTTGCCGAAGTTGCGGGTGAGATCGATGACGCGCACGCGGCGGTCGATCATGCTGACCCGGATCAGGCGTTCGAGGGTGTCGTCGCGGCTGCCGTCGTTCACGCAGACGATTTCGAAGCGGATCGAATCGAGTTCGGCCATCAGCGGAATCACGACGTCGAAGAAGCGTTCGACGGCCTCGCCTTCGTTGTAGAACGGTACGACCAGCGAGACGAGCGGTGTGTAGAGTGGTTCGCGCATGATGGGTTCCCCTGTAATGACGTGCGTGTCAGCGGCCGGCACCGAATGTCGGGCGGCCGGTGCGGCGCAGTCCGTGCGCCGGGCGGTGGTGTGAGCGGACCGGATGCGGGAAGCCGGTCTCGGTCGAGTTGTCGCGTGCGTCGGGCATCGACGGCACGTCGTGCCTCTCTTGTGCAATCCGGCTGACGAGCAGCGCCAGCGATGCCAGCGTGACGAGCGGCATGAACTGGAACGGCAGATGCGTGACGATCGCGAGGCCGGCGAGCGGCGTCGCCCACATCAGCATCAGCCATTCGCGATCGAAGCGGCGCCAGCCGTGCGTCCACGCATAGCGCGCATACCACGCGATCACGAGCCCGTACCAGGTCAGGTCGTAGTCGTACAGGTACGGGCTGACGATCAGGCATGCGCAGGCGAGCGTGGCGGCGCGCAGCGCGTACGAACACGCGCCGCGCCACGCGTACACGACGGCGATCGCGGCGGCCGCGGCCGACAGCAGCTGCAGGCCGCGCGCGATGTAGGCAGGCCAGCCGGCGAGGGTGGCGAGCGCGAACACGGTCGGCATGCGCGCGAGCTTGACGTGGCCCGCGTTGACCGTCTGATACGCGTCGTTGATGCCGTGCGCGAACGCGATCCACGACCCGATCCCGAACGCGAGCGTCGTCAGCGCGACGCCGGCGGCGATCGTCGCGGCCCATGCGGCCAGTGCGCGCCATTGTCCGGCGCAAATCAGCGCGAGCGGAAACAGGACCGCCATCTGCGGCTTCATCGTCAGCAGACCGAAGCAGATGCCGGCGATGACGGGGCGGCGATTCAGCGTCAGCAGTCCGAGGCCGGCGAACGTCGCGGTCAGCAGGCTCGTCTGCCCGACGATCACCGTGAGGAACGCGCCGGGGAACGCGAGCGCGCAGAGCAGCGCGGCATCGCGCTGCACGGTGGCGCGGATCGTCACCGCGAACAGCATGCAGGTCCCGCCGAGCCACAGCACCAGCGCGAGCAGATACGGCATCCAGCCGAGCGGCAGCACCAACAGCAGCATGGTCGGCGGATAAAGCCACGGCAGCGAGCCGTCCGCGGCGTTCAGCGTCGGGATCGCGAGTTTCTCGATCGCGAAGAGCGAGGAGAACTGCCATGCGTCCACCGCATGCCCGAGCGCGGCGAGCCGCGCGGCGCTCCAGATCGGTGCGAAATCCTGCGCGAGCGGTTCGGGCACGGCGGTATGCGACCCATGCACGCGTGCGAGATAGATGCAGATGAACAGCAACTCGGTGAACAGTACCGCCGCCGCATAGAGGCGCACGCGATTGCGATTGAGCCAATGCGGATAACGACGCGGGCCGGCGATCGGCAGTTCCGGATGGGCGTCGAGGGCCGAATCGACGTGCAGAAGGGAGAGTGGCGTTTTCATTGCGCATTCCGCGACGCGAGGGTCGAGCGACGCACGACGACGAACAGGATGGCGAGCAGCACGACCGGGCCGATCTGCGGCAGCCGCGTGATCCGGTTGAACACCTCGAATACCGGCAACAGCCACGCGAGCACGATCACGATCTGATCTCCCGGCAGCCAGCCTTCATCGAGCCCGTGGGCGATCAGGCAGAAGACCGCGATGCCGAGCCAGGCCAGTTCGTAATGCCACAGATAGGGCGTCGACAACAGCGTGGCGACCACCAGCGCCGCGCCGCGCAGCCGCATGTCGTCCGTGCGACGCCAGACCTGAACGGCGGCGGTGATGGCGAGCAATCCCACGGCGGCTTGCGCGGCGAGCGAGGCCGGAATCGATGCACCCGCGAGGCGGAGCGCCGCGAACGTCGTCGGCGAAACGAACCAGTAGGCGGGAAGGGTGAAGTGCATGCCGCGCACGATCGACATCGCATGGGCCAGGCCGCTCAGGGAGCCCGTGCCGGTCAGTGCAATGCCGGCCACGGTGAACAGCACGGTCGTGATCGCCGCCGACATGAAGGTTCGCCACGAGCGCGTCGCGATCAGCACGAACGGAAACACCATCGCCATCTGCGGCTTGATGGCGAGCAACCCGATCAGCATGCCGGCGACGATCGGGCGTCGGCCGAGGAAATGCAGCGCGAGCGCGGCGATGCCGGCGGTCAGGATGCTGTTCTGCCCGTACAGGATGGACGCGAACACGCCCGAATAGGCGAGCACCACGAGCGCCGCGGCGCGCGGAACGGGCAGGTGCGCACGCAGGCCCGACAGTCTCAGGGCGGCATACGCGTAGCATAAAAGACTGCCCGCAAAAAAGAGGAAATACGCGGGCAGGAAAGGCACGAGGGCAACCGGCGCGATGAACAGCAGCATCGTCGGCGGATAGAGCCAGGGCAGCGATTGGTGACCGATGTAGGCACCGAACCGCGCGACCTCGGCATGAGAGAAGAAGACCGGATCGTAGATCGCTGCGGCGTGGCCTTGCAGCACGAGTTGCGACGCGGTCCAGAAGACGGAGAAGTCGACACCCGGTCGGGCAGTCGACTGTGACGTGAAGGCGTCCGTTACGACGCCCCAGACGATCAGAAAGGTCACGCACAGCAGCAGCATGACGCAGCTGTACGGAACGATCCGGTCAGCCGTCAACCATTGAGCACAGCGTTTGGCGCGATAGCGCACTCCACGATTGGCTGTGTACATGATGCCCCGTTTGCAGTGAAGGCTGCCTGAGCTTCGGCAGCCATTTTGTGTTGTCGTGTATCCGGATCGAATCGCGCTCGATGGCGCTGTCCGGTGAATGCATTGTTGGAGAAAAAATCGTGTGACGCAAACCGCGGGCTGAATCGTGGAATCGCGATTCGACGGCGACATGGCTGAAAAGCGGGTTTTCACGTCTGAGAAAACCGTACCGGCGCAAACGATGTTTCTCGCTTGAAACATTCCGTGTTTTTCACCGCTCCGGCGGTATGCGGAATGCGCGTCGGGCGACGGGTGATCCGGATTCGGGAAAATCCCGAGAAAATTTTTTGGCGCCCTTGCACAGCACGGCGGCGCGCTGCCGGCACGCGGCGCCGGCCCGCATGCGTATATCAAATCTGAAACATTTTGTGCAGTGCGCCGAAACCCGGTCGACGGGTGAATCGCCGGAACCCTTGATGCGCCTCGTTTTCCCTCCGGCTGGCCTGCTCTTTGCGTCAAGGTCCGCACGACAGTCGACGACGTGATGAACGACCGGTTGAAGCAACAGGCTGACAAGACCGGATTCAATCACCTGCGGAAAGCAACGGATCGAGGGCGCGTCGGGGAATACGCCGCCCAGGCCTTGAAAACCGCCGGAAACGTCGACTGGGCGAATAGGCGACGGCATCGTCCGCGCAAAAAGAATCACATGACAGCATTGGGGAATAAAAATGAAAGACCAGAGCACGCCGCGGCTCGCATGCCGCGCAGAAGACCCGCAGTTGCATCGACGCATCAGCGTCATCCGCTCAATCCGTATTCATGCACGGAACGGTCGTTTCGCCGTTCTGCTCGATCGCGTCATTCGCCAGATCGCAGCGCGCATGGATATCGCACGCATCAGCTCACCGACCATCGTTCGCCAGGCCAGGCTCGTACCCTGCCGTGTGCGTCGCTGAGCGCAGCATCCGAATCCTTGTGTTGTTCCGGTAGTACCCCCGCTCCCCGCGTCGATCCCCGACAACGGGATTTTCATAGTAGTGCGAAAGGAGAGTAGCCATGTCCACGTTCATCCAGAAGATCCGCGGTTTCGTTCAAGACGAACAAGGCGTGACGGCCATCGAATACGGCCTGATTGCCGCACTGATCGCAGTTGGCCTCGTTGCAGCACTGACGCTGGTCGGCAACGACCTCAAGACCGTCTTCAACACGATTGCAGACGATCTCAACGCGGCGATCTGAATGGCGGGGCGGCGAACGGCGGGTCCGGCCCGTTCGTCGCCATCCCGTCGATCGTGCAGGGCCGGACACTCAATCAACAGATGTCGAATGGATCGAACGGCGGACGACTCGGCCGGTGCACTGCGCGAGTCTCCCCGCTCTCTTGACCAACCGAATCGGAGGCTGTCATGCGGACCAGCGGACGTGCGGTAGCGGTATCGCGATGGATCGGCGACGAGCAGGGGGTGACGTCGATCGAGTACGCGCTGATCGCGGCAGTGTTCGCCACCATCGTGCTGGGAAGCGTGGTCACACTGAAAGGTTCGGTTGAAGACGCGTACAACATGATCGCGTCGATCGTGACCGCGGCGGTCAATACCGCACTGGGTCAGTGATTCCGACTATTACAGCCAATCGAGGTTCGCCATGTTGCCTGCCGCGCTGCCTTATCCGGTCCCGTTGTGCGTGACGGTGCTCGTCGTCGTCGCGGCCAGCACGGACATCACGAGCCGACGCATCCCGAACCGGCTCGTCGCGATCGGGCTGGCCGGTGCGCTGATCGCCCAGTGCGCGCTGCACGGGGTCCAGGCCGGCGCACTCGCGTGGCTTGGCGGCGCGGCGACCGGCTTCGGCATGCTGCTGCCGTTCTATCTGCTGCGCGGGATGGCCGCAGGCGACGTGAAGCTGATGCTGGCGATCGGCGCATGGGTCGGCGCGCAGATGACGTTCGACATCGTGCTGGCCACCTTTCTGGCCGGCGGGATCGGCGCGATCGGCCTTGTGCTGGTGCGCGGGCGGATGCGCCAGATGTGGGCGAACGTCCGGGCGCTGATCGCGCATCGCTCGATCCGCGCGTATGCAGGGGAAACCGACGGCCCCGTGGAAGTCGCGTCGGTCGGCGCGTTGCCGTATGGCGTCGCGATTGCCGCCGGCACGCTGGGCATGCTGTTCGTTTCGCGCGTCTAGCGCGACGAACCCGCAACGAGGATGAAACGCACATGAACACGATCCCCACCGAACCGAAGCGCGACGCGCAGGTTACGCACCTGCCGCATCCGTCGCCGTTGCGGGAGGCTTATGCGAAGCCGGGCACGCAGTTGCCTGCCGCGCCGCGCTCGCTCGAGGAAACCGGACTGAGCCAGTCGTTCGTCGCGGGGCTCGTGCTGAAGTCGACGCTGGTGCTCGGCCGGCCGTCCTACGGCGACCTGATCGAGCGCCACTGCCTGCCGCTCGCGGTGCTCGACGACATCTTCGCGTTCCTGGTACGCGAGCATCTGGTCGAACTCACCCATCGCGGCAAGACGGACCTCGACGTGACGTTCCGCCTGACCGACGCGGGCCGCGTGGCCGCGCTCGAAGAGTGCGCGCGCAGCACGTACAGCGGGCCCGCGCCGGTGACGCTCGACGCGTATCTCGACTGCGTGTCCACCCATTCGGTGCGCAAGCTGCGCGTGGCCCAAAACGACGTATGGGCCGTATTCGAAGGCGTCGTGATGGACACGTCGGTACTCGACTCGGCGGCCGCCGCGCTGAACTCCGGCCGTCCGCTGCTGATCTACGGCCCCGCCGGCAGCGGCAAGACCTTCCTCGCCGAGCGGCTCGGCGCGTTGATGGGCGGCCACGTGCCGGTGCCGTATGCGATCTATGCGGCCGGGGAAGTGATCCAGATCTACGATCCGCTCGTGCACGTCGACGCGCCGTCGCAAACGGAGGGCCAGTCGATCGATCGCCGCTGGCGCCTGTGCGAGCGGCCGGTCGTGATGTCCGGCGGCGAGCTGACGCTCGACGAGCTCGACCTGCGCCGCGATGAGGCGGCGGGCTTCTACCAGGCGCCGCCGCACATGAAGGCGAACATGGGCATGTACATCGTCGACGATCTCGGCCGCCAGCGCGTCGAGCCGCGCGACCTGCTCAACCGCTGGCTGCGTCCGCTCGATCGCGGCGTCGACTTCCTGACGCTCGAGTCCGGCAATCGATTCGTGCTGCCGTTCGACGTCTGGCCGGTGTTCTCGAGCAACCTGGCGCCGGAGCAGTTCGCCGACGACGCATTCATGCGCCGGCTCGGCTCCAAGCTTCACGTCGGCCCGCTGTCGATCGACCACTACCGCGCGGTGTTCGACGCCGCATGCGAGTCGCTCGGACTGGTGTCGACGCAGGACGCCTTCGACTATCTGCTGCACCGGCTGCACCTGCCGACCGGCAAGGCATATCTCGCATGCTTCCCGATGGATCTGCTGCGCCTCGTCGCCGCCGGCGCGCGGTATCGCGGCGATCCGCCCGAAGTGACGCACGACGCGCTGCACGACGCATGGGCCAGTTATTTCGGCACGGCGCCCGAGCGCGACGGCGGATATCTGCCGCCTGCCGAGCACGGCGGTCACACAGTCATAACCGGTTGAGCCGTTTCTTTCACGATTCGTTGAGGAGCATTGCCATGAAAAACAGTCGAGCGCTCATGATGCTGATCGTCGCGATGGTCGCGGGGCTTGCCGCGGTCGTGTTCGCGTCCCGCTGGTTGATGAATACATCCAGCAGCTCGGTCACGTCGGTCGCGGTGGCGACCACCGACCTGAACCTGGGCGAGCCGCTCGGGCCGAACCAGATCCGCATGGTGAGCTGGCCGTCGGGCAGCGTGCCGACCGGCGCGTTCACCGACACGAAGGAACTCGAAGGGCGCGTCGTGCGCACGAGCCTCGCGCGCGGCGAGCCGGTGATCGAGTCGAAGCTCGCGCCGGTCGGCACGAAAGGCGGGCTGTCCGCCGTGATCGCCGACGGCAGCCGTGCGATCACCGTGCGCGTGAACGACGTGGTCGGCGTCGCGGGCTTCGCGCTGCCGGGCAACTACGTCGACGTGATCGTCAACACGCAGGAACAGCAGGGCAAGACCGACGGGCAGAGCATCTCCAAGATCGTGCTCGAGCACATCCTGGTGCTGGCCGTCGCGCAGCAGGTCAGCCGCGACGACACCGCACCGAAGGTGGTCAACGCGGTGACGCTCGAAGTCACGCCCGACCAGGCCGAACGCCTTGACCTCGCGCGCAGCGTCGGCACGCTGTCGCTCGTGCTGCGCAACCAGGTCGACCAGAAGACGCTGACGACCGACGGCGCGACCAAGCTGACGCTGCTCGGCAAGGCTCCGGTGCCGGATGCACCGCCCGCACCGGTACACGAACGCGTACGGACCGTGCGCGTGCACGTCGCGTCGCACGCGGCGCCGGAGGCGCGCCACGATTGTGTCGGCGTGCTGACCGGAGTACGGGGCAGCGTCGAATGCTTCTGAAGCCGTAGAACACACATCCAGACAAACACATCAACCAGATCGGCCGCCGTCAGGGCACGGCGGCCTTGGAAGTCGACAACCGGCGGCTCGCCGGTCACTCGGGGGATCAGACGAAATGAAGATCAATCCGCAACATTCAGGTACCGGCCCGGTGCGCACACGCATCGCACGGGGCACGATGATGGCCGCGATCCTGTGTACGGGGTGGCTGACGGTATACAGCGCGCTGGCCCAGGAAGGCGCGGAATCGGCCGCGCTGATGAAAGGCGGCGCGAGCGCGCCGGCTGCCGTCGCCAAGGGGCCGATGCAGATGACGATCAGCATGGCGCCGGCGGTTGCCGCCGCGCCTGCCGCGTCGGCAGGCCCGCTGCGCGGACCGAATTGCGTGGGCGCGGTGCGCGAGTCGACCAGCGTCAGCGTGCCGCTCGGCAAGTCGCTGCTGGTGCCGATGCCGGAGCCGGTCCGCAACCGGACCATCGGCAACCCGGCCGTCGCGCAGGCGACGATGGTGTCGCCGCAGACGCTGTACATCCTCGGGCTGACGGTCGGCACGACCAACATGATCGTGCAGGGCCGCAGCGGCGCATGCCGCGTGATCGACGTGGCGGTCGGCGCGGACGCCGGCGGCCTGCAGGCGTCGCTGACGCAGCTGATGCCGAACGAGCGCGACATTCACGTCTCGACCGCCGCCGGCACGATCGTTCTGGCGGGCAACGTGTCGAACTCGCAGGCCGCGCAGCAGGCGGTGCAGATCGCCCGCGCGTACAGCGAAAGCGCCGGCGACGGCAGCGGCAAGGGCGCCGGCGTGCTGAACATGCTGGCCGTCACGTCGCCGCAGCAGGTGATGCTCGAGGTGAAGGTCGCCGAAGTGTCGAAGACGCTGATCAACCAGATGGGCAGCGCATTCAACATCCAGGGCGGCTTCGGCTCCTGGAGCGGCGCGCTCGTCAGCAACCTGCTCGCGGGTGTCGCGAGCGCCGCGGTCTTCAACAAGGCGAACAACAAGCCGTTCAGCATCGCGGCCGATGCCCAGAACACCGACAACCTCGTCAAGATCCTCGCGGAGCCGAACCTCGTGACGATCAGCGGCCAGGAGGCGACGTTCCTCGCCGGCGGCAAGATCTTCATCCCGGTACCGCAGAGCAGCGGGACGGGCACGTCGACGATCACGCTGCAGGAAGAGGAGTTCGGCGTCGCGCTGAAGTTCACGCCGACGGTGCTCGGCAACGGCCGGATCAGCCTGAAGGTCGCGCCGGAAGTGTCGGAACTGTCGCAGACGGGGGTCACGCTGAGCGCGACCAACATCGGCGGCACCTCGATCCTGCCGCTGATCACGACCCGGCGCGCGTCGACGACGGTCCAGATGGGCGACGGCGAATCGTTCGCGATCGGCGGGCTGATCAAGGACAACGCGAGCGGCGCGCTGAAGGCGATTCCCGGCGTCGGCGAGGTGCCGGTGCTCGGCGCGCTGTTCCGCAGCACGTCGTTCCAGCAGGACCGCACCGAGCTGATCTTCGTGATCACGCCGCACCTGGTGAGGCCGCTGCAGACCGCCGACCTGCCGCTGCCGACCGACAGCTTCTCGAAGCCCAACGAAGCAGACGTGTATGCGACCGGCAACATGGAAGGCCGCAAGGGTGTCCGCAAGGCGGGCGCGCAACCGGCGAGCGGCGCGATGAATGCACCGCAGACGCCGGCACCGGCTCCCGCGCCGCAATCGGCTGCACCGGCCGCACCGGCCGCCGCGCTGCCCGCACCGCGTGCGCCGCAACCTGCCGAAGCACCGGCACCGGTGCCGGCGCAGCCCGAGAAGCCGGCGGCTGCAGCGGCCGCCACGGCGGGGGCGGTGAACGTCGAACCGGTGCCTGCCGTGCCGTTGCGGCCGCAACCGCAGGCCGACGCGGCCAGCGCGGCACGGATCGCGCGCATCGAAGCCGCTGCCGCGCGTCTCGCGGCGGCCGGCTCCGACACGCCGGCAAAACCGGCGCCGCGTTCGAAGCAGAGTCTGCCGGCCGCCGCCCACGCGCAGATCGCGCGGGCGAATGCGGAACCCGCGTCCAACGATCGTTGAAGCCATCCAAGGGGAAGCTCATGAAATCCGCCTACCTCGTATTCGTGCGCCGTGCGGCGCTCGCCGTCCCGCTCGCGTTCGCGCTTGCCGGCTGCATGTCGTCCACGCCGGTGTGGGACAGCCGCTTCGGCGACTCGGTCCGCGCCGTCACGCAAGCCCAGATCATCGATCCGCATGCCGCCGAACACGCGGCCTCGCGGCAGGGGGTCGACGGCAGCGCCGCCGCGGCCGCGCTCGACAACTACGACAAGTCGTTCAGGCAGCCCGAACCGAAAGCGAATGCATTCGTGATCGGGATCGGCAAGTCGTCGGGGCAATAACACAGGCACGCTCAGGGAGAACGCCATGTCCAGCGCAGCTCGTCATCCGAAACTCACGCGTCGCGGTATGCGTCGCCAGCAAGGCGCCGTCGCGATCATCGTCGGCCTCGCACTGGCGGTGATGATCGGGTTCGTCGGTCTCGCGCTGGACCTTGGCAAGCTGTACGTCACGCGCAGCGAACTTCAGAACAGCGCCGACTCATGCGCGCTGTCCGCTGCGCGCGACCTCACGTCGGCCATCAGCCTGCAGGTCGCGGAGGCGGACGGCATCGCCGCCGGCCACTCGAATTTCGCGTTCTTTCAGCAGAACGCGGTGCAGATGCAAACGGATTCGAACGTCACGTTCAGCGATTCGCTGACCAATTCGTTCCTGACGAAGACGGCGGTCGCCACGCCGGCGAACATCAAGTACGTGAAGTGCACCGCGCAGTTGACCAACATCGCGCACTGGTTCATCGAAGTGCTCAACACGATTCCCGGCGTGCAGGTCGCGAACGCGGCGCAGGTTTCGGCGAGCGCGATCGCGACGGTCGGCGCCGGACAGACCACCTGTGCGATCCCGGTGTTCGTGTGCCGGGCGTCGTCCACCGCGCCGTACAAGGTGGGCGACTGGATCTCGTCGCCGTCCGGCTCGTCGTCGACGTACGGGCCCGGCAATTTCGGCTGGGCCGCGCTCGACGGTTCGACGAACGAAACGACCATCGCGAGCGAATTGTCCGGCAATACCTGCAACATCACGTCGCCACCCAAGCTCGGTTCGACGGGCCTGAAGTCCGCGTCGCTGCGCGCCTGGAATACCCGCTTCGGCATCTACACGAACGGCGCCAACGGCTCGAGCGGCCAGCCGGACTTCACCGGTTACGCATACGTCGGCCCCAACTACGGGCCGCCGGGAACCGCGGGCATCGTCGGCGACGCTTACACGCAGTTCGTGCTCGATCGCGCAAGCTTCAAGTCCTACCAGGGCGACGGTGCACCGCCGGCCGGCAGCGGCATTGCGACCAATGGGACCGCCACGGCAAGCAACTATCAGACGTTCGGCGGCGACCGTCGCGTCGCGCTTGCCCCCGAGGGCGACTGCTCGACGCTGAGTGGGGCAAGCAACCAGTTGACCGTCACGCAGTGGGACTGCGTGCTGATGCTCGATCCGCTGCCGTTCAGCCCGGGCGCCGGCGGTGTCGTCGCGCATCTCGAATACCTCGGCTCGGCGTCATCCGGCAGCACGCCTTGCGCGACGCACGGTTTGCCGGGCAGCGGCAGCTCCGTCGGCCTCAAGGTGCCGATGCTCGTTCAATAGAGGAGACGCGATCATGAAAAGGTTCCCGATTCGCCGGTCGCGCATGCGCGGTGTCGCCGCGGTCGAGTTCGCGCTCGTGCTGATGCCGATGATCGTGCTCGCGACCGGTGTGGCCGAGTTCGGCCGCGCGATCTATCAGTACGAGACCCTCACCAAGGCGACGCGCGACGCAGCGCGCTACCTGTCGGTCTATCTGCCGGCCGACAGCGGCTATCCGCTCGCGGCGGCGCAGTGCCTGGTCGTCTACGGCAACACGACCTGCGGGTCTGCCGGCACCGAGCTGGTGCCGGGGCTCACGACATCGATGGTGATCGTGTGCGACGCCGCGCATTCGACCGATTGCGCCGACGCGTCCGACCCGCCGCAGTTCGCGAACCTGCCGACCTACGACTCGACCAACAACGCGGCAAGCGGCACGGCGACCGGCAGCATCAACGTCGTCGAGGTGAAGGTGAAGGGCTACCAGTACCAGCCGATTCCGGCCTACCCGGGGCTGTCGTCGATCACCTTCGGCAACATCGTCACCGTGATGAGGCAAGTGTCATGAACGCGCGTCCCTTCCCGCTGTCGCGCCGTCGCGGCCAACGCGGCGCGACGATCGTCGAGTTCGCGCTGATCGCATCGATCCTGATCATGCTGCTGATCGGCATCTTCGAATTCGGGCGCGTGCTGTTTTACTGGAACACCGCGACCGAGGCCATCCGGCTCGGCGCACGCACGGCGATCGTCTGCGACGTGAACGCCGCCGGCGTCGTGAAGCGCGTGAAGTCGCTGATGCCGATGCTGTCGAACGCGAACGTGTCGGTGAGCTACACGCCGTCAGGTTGCGACGTGAGCTCCTGCTCGTTCGTGACCGTCAGCATCACCAACGTCACGGTCAGGACGATGATTCCGATCGCGAACGTCGCGATCACGATGCCGCCGTTCACCACGACGATGTCGCGGGAAAGCCTGAACTCCTCGACGGGCGGTAGCGCCTGTCAATAATCGAAACCGACGAGGCACAGTCATGATCAATATCCTCGTAGCTGCCGACGATACCGCCCGGCTCACGCAGACCGCGCGCCTGGTCACCGACAGCGGACACTATCGCGTGACACGCGCGCATGGACGGCCGTCCCAGATCGAGCATCGAACGGACGGGCTCGATTCATTCGACATCCTGCTGATCGACGGCGCGACGACCGATGCGTCCGAGCTGTCGGCGCTCGAGCGGATCTGCCGGCTGCACCCGGGCCTGACCTGCATCCTGGTGACGGCCGATGCGGCGCCGAACGTGCTGCTCGATGCGATGCGCGCCGGCGCGCGCGACGTGCTGCAGTGGCCGCTCGACCCTGCGGCGCTCGCCCGCGCGCTCGAGCGGGCCGCCGCGCAAAGCACGCGGCGCGACGGCGACGATACGCGCTTCGTGTCGTTCATGTCGTGCAAGGGCGGCGCGGGCACGAGCTTCGCCGCGAGCAACGTCGCGTACGAGATCGCCGAAACCCACAAGCGCCGCGTGCTGCTGGTCGATCTGAACCAGCAGTTCGCGGATGCCGCGTTCCTCGTCAGCGACGAGACGCCGCCGTCGACGCTGCCGCAGCTGTGCGCGCAGATCGAGCGACTCGACGGCGCGTTTCTCGACGCGAGCGTCGCGCACGTGACGCAGAACTTCCACGTGCTCGCGGGTGCGGGCGACCCGGTCAAGGCCGCGGAGATGCGCGAGGATGCGCTCGAATGGATCCTCGGCGTCGCGGCGCCGCGCTATGACTTCGTGATCTTCGACATCGGCGTGAGCATCAATCCGCTGTCGATGATCGCACTGGATCGCTGCGACCAGATCCAGCTCGTGTTGCAGCCCGCGATGCCGCACGTGCGCGCGGGCCGCCGGCTGCTGGAGATTCTCGTGTCGCTCGGCTACCCGACCGACCAGATGCGGCTGGTGGTGAACCGGATGACGCGCGCGAGCGAACGGTCCCGCACCGCGCTCGAGGAAGTGCTCGGTCTGCACGCGAGCAGCACGATACCCGACGATGCCGACACCGTGCGCGAGGCGCTCGACCAGGGGCATCCGGTCTCGCGCGTCGCACGCAGCGCCGCGGTGACGCGTGCGTTGCAGGCCTGTGCGAAGCAGATCGTCGAAGGGGACGTGCGCACCCGGCACGACACGTCCAGCAGCGAACCGTTGATGTCACGGCTGTTCGGCCGCAAGGCCACGCCGAAGCTCAAGTCCATGTGAATCTTTCGGGGAAACCATCATGTCATTGCGCGAACAGATGTCCTTGTACCGGACGCAGCCGCAGGCGGCAGGCACCGAACCGGCAGGTGCGACGCATTCGTCGGTACGCGACGCGTACCAGAAGCTGCGCCGTGAAATTCATCTGGCGGTTCTTGAGCGGGTCGAGCTGGAGCGCCTGTCACGCCTGCCGCAGGAACAGGTGCGGCAGGAAATCGCGGCGCTGATCTCGCGCATCCTCGACGAGGAGCGCCTGCTCGCGAACGACATCGAGCGGCGCCAGCTCGTGATCGACGTGTACGACGAAATGTTCGGCTTCGGACCGCTGGAGGCGCTGCTGCGCGACCCCGGCATCTCCGACATCCTCGTGAACACGTACCGCCAGGTGTACGTCGAGCGCGCCGGCCAGCTCGAGCTGACCGACGTGACGTTCTACGACGACGCGCACCTGATGAAGGTGATCGAGAAGATCGTGTCGCGGGTCGGGCGCCGCATCGACGAATCGACCCCGATGGTCGATGCGCGTTTGCCGGACGGCTCGCGCGTGAACGCGATCATTCCGCCGTCGGCGATCGACGGGCCGCTGATGTCGATCCGGCGTTTCGCGGTCAACCCGCTGAAGATGGACGACCTCGTGAGTTACCAGAGCCTCACGCCGCCGATGGCGGAACTGCTCGATGCGCTGGCCAGGGCGAAAGTGAACGTGCTCGTGTCGGGCGGGACCGGCAGCGGCAAGACGACGCTGCTCAACATCCTGTCGGGCTTCATCCCGCGATCGGAGCGGATCGTGACGATCGAGGATGCGGCGGAGCTGCAGCTTCAGCAGCCCCACGTGCTGCGGCTCGAAACGCGGCCGCCGAACATCGAGGGCAAGGGCGAGATCACGCAGCGCACGCTCGTGCGCAACGCGCTGCGGATGCGGCCGGACCGGATCATTCTCGGCGAAGTGCGCGGCGCGGAAGCGCTCGACATGCTCAATGCGATGAACACCGGCCACGAAGGCTCGCTCGCGACGATTCACGCCAACACGCCGCGCGATGCGCTCACGCGGCTCGAGAACATGATCAGCGTCGGCGGCCTGACGCTGCCGCCGAAGACGATGCGTCAGCAGATCGCGTCGGCGATCTCGGTGGTGGTCCAGGCGACGCGGCTCACCGACGGCAAGCGCAAGATCGTCAGCATCCAGGAGCTGACCGGGATGGAAGGCGACATCATCAACATGCAGGAGATCTTCACGTTCAAGCGCACCGGCATGGATCGCGACGGAACGGTGCGCGGACACTTCTGCGCGACCGGCGTGCGGCCGAAGTTCGCCGAGCGGCTGCAGGCGTTCGGCATCAACCTGCCGGATTCACTCTACGACCCGGCGCAGCGTTACGAGACGAAGTGACGGCGCGCGTTCGTCTGATTCCGGGGAGGTTTCATGGACTCGATATTCTACGGTTTTGTGATTCTCACCTTCGTCGCAGTCGTGCTCGCGATCGAAGGTGTCTATCAATGGTGGAACTCACGCCACGGTGCCGCGGCACGCCGGATCGAGTCGCGCCTGCGCGCGATGTCGGCCGGCGGAAGCGTGCAGCAGGAGCGGCTGTCGATTCTCAAGAAGCGGATGCTCGACGAGTCGAAACCGTTCGACCGGCTGCTGCTGCGCGTGCCGCGTGTGCAGTCGGTGGACCTGCTGCTGCAGCAATCGGGGCTCGACTGGACGGTGGCGAAGCTCGTCGTGTACAGCACGGTATTGCCGGTGACGGCGATGCTCGTCCTGTTGTTCACCCCGTTGCCGCTGATCGCCGTGGTGCCGATTGCGTTGCTGACCGCGTGCTTTCCGGCCTTGTACGTGATGCGGCATCGCAACCGGCGGATGCTCAAGCTCGAGCGCCAGCTGCCGGATATCTGCGACATGATCGCGCGCGCGCTGCGCTCCGGCCACTCCTTTACGAGCGCGCTCGGCATGGTCGGCGAGGAGTTTCCGGATCCGATGGGCGGTGAATTCCGGATCACGTTCGACGAGATCAATTACGGCGTATCGCTGCACGATGCGCTGGTGAACCTCGCGACGCGCGTGCCGGCCCATGACCTGCGCTACTTCGTGATCGCGGTGCTGATCCAGCGCGAGACCGGCGGCAACCTGGCCGAGCTGCTCGACAGCATCGCATCGCTGGTTCGCGAGCGCTTCAAGCTGTTCGACAAGGTCCGCGTGCTGTCGGCGGAAGGGCGGCTGTCGGCCTGGATCCTCGGGCTGCTGCCGTTCGGCACGGCGGGCATGATGGCGGTGTTGAACCGGGAGTTTCTGTCGGTGCTCTGGCAGGATCCGGCCGGCATCAAGATGGTTGGCGTGATGCTGGGGTCGATGGCATTCGGCATGCTGTGGATTCGCCGCATCATCCGGATTCGCGTCTGACGCGCGTCTCAGGCTTCACGAACCGATTCGAGGCTGTCATGCAAAACCTGAGCGTAGTACATACCGTGATGCTGGCCGGCTTGTTCATCTTCGTCGCCGGCGGCGTGCTGGTCGCGATGCTGCTGTTTGCGCCGCGCAACATGGAGCGCCGGATCCAGCAGGCGAGCGGAGCAAGTGTCGGCATCGGCGCCGGCGCGGGCGACGGCGGCGGGCCGGCATCGCGCTGGGTCGCGAAGCTCGTCGAGCTGTCGCAACCGATTTCCCGGCTGTCGGTGCCGCAGGAGGGCTGGGAGAATTCACCGCTGCGGATCCGGCTGATGAACGCCGGCTGGCGCGATGCGAACGCGGGCGCGCTTTACTTCGCGGCGAAGACGGTACTCGCGCTGGCGCTGCCGGGCGCGGCGCTGCTGGCACTCGCCACGACGCGGCTCGCGGGGCAACGCATGCTGCTGTCGTTCATCCTCGTCGCGCTCGCCGGGATCGGCTACTACGTGCCGAACGTGATCCTCAAGCGGCGGATCGCGACGCGTCAGCGGGTGATCTTCGAGGACTTTCCGGATGCGCTCGACCTGCTGACCGTATGCGTCGAAGCAGGGCTCGGGCTCGATGCGGCGCTGATGAGGGTAAGCGAGGAACTGCGCTTTCGCAGCGAAGTGGTCGCGAGCGAGCTCGACTTGCTGCTGCTCGAGATGCGTTCCGGATTCACCAAGGAAACCGCGCTGCGCAATCTGGCACTGCGGACCGGCGTCGAGGACATCGAATCGTTTTGCGCGATGCTGATCCAGGCCGACCGCTTCGGCACGAGCATCGCCGAATCGCTGCGCGTGCTGTCCGACATGCTGCGCACGCGGCGGCGGATGCGCGCCGAGGAGCGCGCCGCGAAGATCGCGCTGAAGCTGCTGTTCCCGCTGATCTTCTGCATCTTCCCGGCGCTGATGTGCGTGTTGCTCGGGCCGGCGATGATTCACGTGTATCGCGTGCTGCTGCCGACCTTCACGAGCATCGGGCAGTAAGCAGCGGCGCGGGACTGCCGCGCGAACCGGATGTACGTGCCGACCGGGCATCGCCGGCCGGCACGGTCACCGTCTTCATGGGAGGCTCCTCCTCCCCCCGGGCGGCGTCGCGAGACAGGTCGATCATAGCGGCGTCAATGCAACCCGGACCCATGGTCGACCATGGAGACAGCCGTAGTCCACTGCCCGCGCGGGTGGCCCCCTACGGCTAACCCTGGACGGAAAACCGCCCGGAACGGACCAGCCGTCACGGCTGAATCCATTCGTGTCGATAACGCGAGCGATTGTTTACCGGATTGCCGGTCGACGCAGGCAACCGCCGCGCGGCCGCGGCACGTATCGACGGATGCCGCCGCCGATGCGCGCGTCATCGCGCCCGAAAATCTCCTTGAAATCGTCGATTCGAATTCCTACGATTGTTCAAAATCAGGCTTGAATGACGCCGCGAACGGGACGATCGCCCCGCGTCGCGGAAAGAACCAACACAACGCCTGAAAATCGAGCGACTGCCCGACGATACGGGCAACAGGCCAGTCAAGCACGATCGGGGCCGGGGGAATCATGAACGAATACGCAGCGCGATGCACGCCGCCTGACGCTTCATCGAACAGGCGCCCACCCGCGCGGACCGAACCTGCGATGCCGCCGGGCTTCGGCGCGCGTCGTCTCCCTCCCGATTCCTGACGGCCGGCGCGCGCAACCGCGCCCGGAACACTGCTTTCTCACCGACATCCTGTGCACCGACGCACACGCGTATCGGGCCGCTCGCGGCCGGCGCGGCGACGCACGTCGCGCACTCGACGGACCGACATAACAATTCGAACGAGGGACGCAGCATGGCCATCCATGTGCCTGTGACACGCCGGACGTTTCTGAAGCTCGCCGGCAGCGGCGCCGTCGTCGCCGTTTCGGTTACGCATTTGCCGGCACTCGTACTCGCCGCAGGCGAGACGCAGGCCGATGCGGACGGCCCGAGCTGGGCGCCGGTGCCCGGCAAGGCGCGCTGGCGCATCGATGGCATGCCGAAGGTAACGGGCCAGAAGATCTACGCGCGCGACTTCAAGTCCCGCGACTTCGTGGGCTGGCCGCAGCAGGAGAACTGGCTTTATGCACTGCGCTGCGACCGGGTCGACGCCGTGTATCAGGGCTACGATCTCGGCGTGCTGCCGCGCGAACTGCGGCCGATCGCCATCGTCGACAACGCATTGCTGAGCGCGCGCAGGATCAAGCTTGCACCGGGGCCCGATCCGATCGCGAACCAGGACATCTACTGGCTCGCGCGAGTGGGTTATCCGGCGGACTGCTACGGGCAACCGGCCGCGCTGCTGATATTCGAGAACTTCGACATCTATCGTCGCGCGAGGAAGCTGCTCGATTTCAATCGCAGCGTGATCCGCTACGGCGCGCCGGTCGGCACCGGCCAGGCCGCACCGGTCGTACCGTATTCGCCCGTGACCGTCTACGTGCGCGACGACGCGCGGCGGTTCAGCTACGTCGACAACTACCAGACCGACGGCAACGGCAAGCCGACGGCGAAGTACTTGGAGGAACGTGAGGCGGCGGTCGCCAACATCGATGCGACGATCGCCAGCCACGCGGCCGCCGGCACGTGGATCGGCATTCGGGCGACGGGCGACGAGGGGTTCGAGACGCCGGCGATGGACCCGATGTTCATGGAGCCCGAAGCGGGACTCGCATGGTACGACGCGTCCGCGTCGAAGATCAGCCTCGTGCTCGGCACGCAGTCGGCGAACGACGATGCGAATGGTGCGTGTTTGCTGTTCGACGGCAGCGCCGTCGCGGTCAAGGAGGCCCAGGTCATCGCGTGCTACCCGGGCGGTGGCTTCGGCGGACGCGACAAATCCTACTTCCCGCTGTATCTGGCCCTTGCGGCACCGTTTGCGAAGGGCGCGCTGCGTTGGCAGCAGTCGCGCTACGAGCAATTCCAGGTTGGCCTGAAACGCTGCGAAACGCAGTTCTCCGAATCGCTGTGGTTCGACCGTCGCGGCAAGCTCGAAGCGATCACCTGCGATTTCCTGATGAACGGCGGCGGGAAGAAGAACCTGTCGCCGTACGTCGCGCAGCTTGCCGCGTTGAGCGCGATGAGCTGCTACGAGATTCCGCGGGCACGCGCGCAGGCCGCGTCGACCTACACGCGGGAAGTCTTCGGCGGTTCGCAGCGCGGCTTCGGCGGCCCGCAGGCGTTCATGGCGATCGAGACGCTGATGGACGAGGCAGCACGCCGGCTGGGGATGTCGCCGTTCGAGATCCGGCGCGCCAATCTGCTCGGCAAGGCGCCCGAGCTCGGCAAGGGCCGCGCGATCACGGGCGCGCCGATCCTGTTCGACCTGCAGCTGGACGCGCTGCTCGACAAGCTCGAACGTCATCCGTTATGGCTCGAGCGTGAGCAGATTCGTGCCGAGCGCAGCGCGCGCGGCCTCCGCTACGGCGTCGGCCTCGCGATGGCGAACGAAGCATACGGCACCTCCGGCGACGGGATGTTCGGCATGGTGCAGATCCTGCCCGACGGCAACCTGCGCGTGGTCACGCCGTACACTGACATGGGCAACGGCGCGGCCACGACGCTCGGTCTCGCGCCGGCCGAGTTTCTCGGGCAAAACGCGCAAACGATTGCGATGAGCGAGATCGGGCCGTTCAACGCGCTCGGGTTGAAGCGTTCGAGCAGTCCGCCCGACGACAGCAAGTACGTCTGCTACACCTACGGTTCGTCGAGCGCCTGTCTCGGCGCATTCCATCAGTACCACGCGGTCAAGGGCGCCGCGCAGGTGCTGTTTCTGCAGAGCGTGCTGCCCGCTGCGCGCGCGTGGTGGGGCATACCCGTGCGTGCGGAGGACGTGCGCTGGACCGATCGCGCGCTCGCCGCGAACGGCCTCGCACCGAT
This sequence comes from Burkholderia sp. RF7-non_BP4, assembly GCF_001521935.1. Classification (NCBI taxonomy): domain Bacteria; kingdom Pseudomonadati; phylum Pseudomonadota; class Betaproteobacteria; order Burkholderiales; family Burkholderiaceae; genus Burkholderia; species Burkholderia sp. RF7-non_BP4. The sequence goes on from NZ_LOTA01000095.1 coordinate 62,494, forward strand.
TCCGTGGGCGGCGCTGCTCGGCACGATCAGGAAGCTAGGATTACAGACGATCGCGGCCGTGCATGCGAGTTATGCCGGGTATTTCTGGAAGGGAACCTATCCGTTCGCGTCCGGCAATGCGCAGGTCGACTACGACTACGTGGCGGTCGGCCTCGATCCGTATCACCTGACGCCGTTGAAGCGCGTGCTGCAGCCGCCGCCGGTCAATACGACGCTTTACGGGCGCACGACCTACGCGCCGTCGGCGACGCTCGTCGCGGTGTCCGTCGATTCGGCGACCGGGCGCGTGAAGGTCGAACGCGTGGTGACGGCGGTGAGCGTCGGCCGGCAGTTGTCGCCGGAGCTCGTGGAAGGGCAGTCGCAGGGCGCGGTCGCGATGGGTATCGGCAACGTGCTGACCGAAACCTGTCCGCTGGGGCCGGATGGGCCGGGCGGCGGCCGATGGAATCTGGATCGCTACGAGGTCACGCGGCTGCCGGACATCCCCGTGCAGGAGCTGATCGCATTACCGCCGCCCGGCGGCGATCCCGCGAACGCACGCGGCATCGCGGAAGCGGTGATGTGTCCGATCGCGCCGGCGCTGCTCAATGCGCTCGCGATGGCGACGGGGCGGCGGTTCCGGGTGACGCCCGTGACGCCGGAGAAGATTCGGGAGGCACTGCAATGAGCAATCCGGTCCGAATGATCGTCAACGGCAAGCCCGTCGAAGCGGACGCGGCCGACGCGGACATGAACCTCATCGACTTCCTGCACGAGCGGCAGGACCTGACGGGCACCAAGCTGTGCTGCGGCATCGGCGTGTGCCGCGCGTGCACGGTCGGCGTGCGCAATGCGCCCGATGCGCCGATGGAAAAGACGCTGTCGTGCTCGACGCCGGTCAGCGCGATGGCGGACATGCACGTGTACACGATCGAGGGGCTCGCGCAGGGCGGCGCGCTGTCGCCGCTGCAGCAGAGTTTTCTCGAGTCGTTCGCGTTCCAGTGCGGTTACTGCGTGTCGGGTTTCCTGATGGCCGCGACCGCGATGCTCGATCATCTGCGCGTGCAGCCGGTGCACGAGCGCGATTTGGACGCGATGATCGAAACCTGGGTGGGCGGCAACATCTGTCGTTGCACCGGTTACGTGAAGTACATCGAGGCCATTCGCAAGGTGGCGATACGCTACACGAAGGGGGCGGCATGACGATGAGAACCTGCGTCGTCGCGCTGGCGGCGATGCTGGCCGCACAGGTCACGCCGCTCGCGCTCGCGGCGGCAAGCGGCGATACGTCGCTGCACGAGTATGCGCAGCAGTGCACCGACGAAATCGGCGAGATTCCCGCGTTCGACTGCAATGACGGCACCGATGTGCCGATCACCGTCAACGGCCGCGTGCCCGCGCGCTACGCGGCGCACATGACGTGCGATCGCCCGGCGCTGTTGCCTTACGACGCGCCGACGTCCGGACAGTGCACGCCGTATTCGAAGATCCTCGACCTGTCGCGCGGCGACACGCAGATCTCGGCGTTTTGCCGCCGCAAGCAGATCCGCGCGAACCGGAGCCCGTATTACGACGAAGTCGACATCGTGCTGCATCATGCGGGCAACGGCAAGACCTGCTGGTTTCATGCGGAGAAGGGCGGCGCCGAGGGCATGAACGCTGCGCGCGTGCCGCCGCCGAACGAGACGACGCCGCCGCCCGGCCATCCGTCCGCGGCGGAGTTCTGGTGGAAGCCGGCCGCGACCGCGACGAAGCGCTGCGTGTCGTGTCACGACGCGAGCCCGGTCATGTACAGCCCGTGGATCGGGCAGGTCTGGAACAAGGTGCCGACCGATCCGTGGGGCAAGTACGTGAACCTCGGCGCCGACTTCGCGTCGTGGACGTCGCGCGCGATCAGCACGCCGGGCAATACCTGCATCGGCTGTCACCGGATCGGCGATCAGAATAGCTGCAAGATCTACGTGCCGCTGGCCGCGGGTTTGCTGCCGCCGCCGAAGGGAAGCAACGCGCGTGCGAGCCGGTATCCGATGACGCACTGGATGCCGATCGACAACAACAAGAGCCTGTATGAATGGAATGCGGCGAACGCGAAGTCGGTGAGCGACCTGCTCGAATGCTGTTCGGCGCGGGGCAAGAACGATCCGAAGTGCAGTTTCACGCCGGCGGCGCAGGCGGCCAAATAGGTCGCGCGCGGGTTGCGCGCCGGTTCCGATCGCCGGCGCGTCCGGGCCGAGCGCCTGGCGTGCCGGCGGTATCGCGCAACGAGACCGGTTACTGCGGCCGATCTCGTTGCGCGTATTTCAGAAATGCACGACGGTCCGGATGGACTTGCCTTCGTGCATCAGGTCGAACGCTTCGTTGATGCCGGTGAGCGGCTTCGTGTGCGTGACGAACGGCGCCAGCTGGATCGTGCCGGCCATCGCTTCCTCGACCATGCCCGGCAGTTCGGAGCGGCCCTTCACGCCGCCGAATGCCGTACCGAGCCAACGGCGACCGGTGACGAGCTGGAACGGGCGCGTGGAGATTTCCTGGCCGGCGCCCGCGACGCCGATGATGACGGACTGGCCCCAGCCGCGGTGCGCGCATTCGAGCGCGGCGCGCATCACGTTGACGTTGCCGATGCACTCGAAGCTGTGGTCGACGCCCCAGCCGGTCATGTCGACGATCACTTGCTGGATGGGCTTTTCGTGGTCCTTCGGATTGACGCAGTCGGTTGCGCCGAACACGCGTGCGAGGTCGAACTTGCCGGGGTTGGTGTCGATCGCGATGATGCGGCCGGCCTTCGCGAGCTTGGCGCCCTGAATCACCGCGAGGCCGATGCCGCCGAGACCGAATACGGCCACCGTATCGCCTTCCTGCACCTTCGCGGTGTTCTTCACCGCGCCGAGGCCGGTCGTGACGCCGCAGCCCAGCAGGCACACCTGCTCCGGGTTCGCGTCCGGGTTGATCTTCGCGAGCGAGACTTCGGCGACGACCGTGTATTCGCTGAACGTCGAGCAGCCCATGTAGTGATAGATCGGCTGGCCGTTGTAGCTGAAGCGCGTGGTGCCGTCGGGCATCACGCCCTTGCCCTGGGTGGCGCGCACCGACACGCACAGATTCGTCTTGCCGCTCTTGCAGAACAGGCACTCGCCGCATTCGGCGGTGTACAGCGGAATGACGTGATCGCCGGGTTTCACGCTCGTCACGCCTTCGCCGACTTCCACCACGATGCCGGCGCCTTCGTGGCCCAGCACGGCGGGAAAGATGCCTTCCGGATCGTCGCCCGACAACGTGAAGGCATCGGTGTGACAGACGCCGGTATGGGTGATCTTGATGAGCACTTCGCCCTTGCGGGGCGGTTCGACGTCGATTTCGACGATCTGGAGCGGCTTACCCGCCTCGAACGCAACTGCGGCACGTGATTTCATGGCAATCCTGTCAAAAAAGAATCATCGAATGGCTCGGACGTCGACGAACCTGCACCGGTCAGCGCAAGTAGGACCGGACGAGGGTCACGATATCGTCGATCGATCCGGACGAGGGCCGCGGGGCGTCCGCGAGCTGGGTGAATTCCTCGCGCAAATGGCTTTCGAGCACGCCGGCCATCACGCCGTTGATCGCGCCGCGGATGGCAGCCAGTTGCTGAAGTATCGGGCCACAGTCCGCCCCCTCCTCGAGCGCTTGCTCGAGCGCGTTCAGTTGCCCGCGAACACGGCGCACGCGGGTCAGGACGCGTTTCTTTTCTTCGGGGGAATGGGGCATGGGATCGGTGGGTTCCGGATACTGGGGGGCAGTATAGAGCAATGCGGCGCGGAGGTATACGGGATCGCTGCCGGGCAGGCGCCGCGCGCGTGCGCCTGCCCGGCACATCGTCAGATCAGCAGCGTGAGCGTGCGGAACAGTGCAAGGTCCTCGCTGCGCGCCGACCGCGCATGCCGCCGGATCACCTGCAGCAGACAGTCGATGAAGCAGCGCGCGGCATCACTCAGCGTGCTGCTGCGGCGCGTGACGATGCCGAGTTCGCTCGGCTCGAAGGTCTCCTTGAGCGACAGCACGCGCATCCGCTCACCGAACGGCGGCACCGCCGCGAGGATCGTCGGGCACCACGTGCACATGCCGGCCTGCTCGAGCATCGTCTGCAGCATCGCGACCGATTGCGCGCGCACGATGCGCCGCTCGTCGATCCGTGCGCCGTGCCGCGTAAACAGATAGTCGACGAGCGCGGCCTGGCCGTCGGCCGACGAATTCAGCACCCAGTCGCATTCGAGCAGGTCGTGCACCGACTTCGCGCGTTCGAGCGGATGCCCGGCGCGCACCATCACCGACGTCTCGTAGCGCAGCAGCGGCTCGAACGCGAATTCCTGCGCGCCGCCGCCGGCCTGCACGTGACCCAGCGCGAAATCCATGCTGCCGTCGCGCAGCAGCGGTTGCGCGACGGCCATCAGCGCTTCGTAGAGTTCGAGGCGCACGTCGGGCATCCGCTCGCGAAACCGCAGCACGGTTTCCGCGAGGAACGTCATCGTCAGCCACGGCGTGACGCCGACGCTCAGCCGCCCTTCGACGCGCCCGCGCATTCGTTCGAGATCGCTTTGCGCATGCTCGAGCTGCTTGAGCACGAGCTTCGCGTGCGTGAGCAAGGTTTTCCCGTATTCCGTGAAGCCGATGCCTTCCGGCGCGCGCACCAGCAGCGGCAGGCGCTCGCTGGCCTCCAGCTCGCGCAGCGCGCGGGTGACGGCCGCCTGCGACAGCCCGAGCGTGCGCGCCGCGCCGCGGATGCTCCCGGCCTCCGCGCTCGCGACGAGCGCCTGCAGCTGATGCAGCTTGATCGTGCTCATGGTGCGATACCCGACAACGAAAGGTTGTCATCATAACGAAACTGCGGCTGTTCGCCGGTTTTTTCGCTGCCTACGATTTCGCCACGATCCGCCATCCCGGCGATCGACAACCGGCACGCATCGAGGAGTAACGGGGTTGGATCGAGCACGCATTCCACCTGAAATGGCGGCCATCGAGACGGAGATGATCGCGCTGCGCCACCGGCTGCATGCGCATCCGGAACTCGGGTTCGAGGAACATGCGACGAGCGAACTCGTCGCCGATTGCCTGACAACATGGGGTTATCGCGTCACGCGCGGACTCGGCGGCACCGGGGTGGTCGGCACGCTCACACGCGGCACGGGGAAGCGGCTCGGGCTGCGCGCGGACATGGATGCGCTGCCGATCCGCGAGTCGACCGGGCTGCCGCATGCGAGCCGGCACGACGGCGTGATGCATGCGTGCGGCCACGACGGCCATACCGCGATGCTGCTCGCGGCCGCCCGCTGCATCGCGGAGCGCGGACGCTTCAGCGGCACGCTGAACCTGATTTTCCAGCCGGCGGAGGAAGGGCTCGGCGGCGCGAAGCGGATGATCGACGACGGGCTGTTCACGCAGTTTCCGTGCGATGCCGTGTTTGCGATGCACAACGTGCCGGGGCTGCCGACGGGCGTGCTCGGCTTCTGCGACGGCCCGGCGATGGCGTCGGCCGACGAGGTGCGTGTGCGCGTGACCGGGCGAGGTGGCCATGGCGCGGCGCCGCACACGACGATCGATCCGGTGGTGGTCTGCGCATCGATCGTGATGGCGTTGCAGACGGTCGTGTCGCGCAACGTGAATCCGCAGGAACTGGCGATCGTCACGACCGGCTCGATTCATGCCGGCACCGCATCGAACGTGATTCCGCCGCATGCGGATCTGGAATTGAGCGTGCGGGCGCTGTCGCCGGACGTGCGCGCGCTGCTCGAACGGCGCATTCGCGCGATCGTGCACGGGCAAGCCGACAGCTATGGCGCAACGGCCGAAATCGAGTATCGCCACGGCTATCCCGTGCTCGTCAATCACGCGGCGGAAACCGCGTTCGCCCGCGACGTCGCGCGCGAATGGGGCGGCGACGACGCGCTGATTCCGCACCTGCGGCCGATCGCGGCGAGCGAGGACTTCGCGTTCATGCTCGACGTCTGTCCGGGCAGCTACCTGTCGATCGGCAACGGCGACGGCGCGGCCGGCTGCGGGCTGCACAACCCCGGCTACGACTTCAACGATGCGTGTCTCGCGACGGGCGCGAGTTACTGGATCGCGCTCGCCGAGCGCTACCTCGCGTGAGGCGGCCGGACCGATTCGATTTACCTTCAACGATGGAAACAAGGAGACTGGCAATGAAACAGTGGATGGCGGCGCTTGCGGTGGCGCTGACGGCAACGACGGTGGCAGGCGTCGCGCATGCCGGCGACTGGACGGGCAAGGAGATCCGCCTCGCGGTCGATCCCACGTATCCGCCGCTCGAATACAAGCAACCCGACGGCACGCTGACCGGCTTCGGGATCGACATCACGAACGCGTTGTGCGCGGAGCTGCATGCGCGCTGCGTGTGGGTCGAGTCGAGTTTCGACGGGATGATTCCGGGGCTGCTCGCGCGCAAGTTCGACGTGATCGCGTCGTCGATGACGATCACGCCGAAGCGGATGCAGCAGATCGCGTTCACCAACCGGATCTCGAATGCGCCGGCGCGGCTGATTGCGCGCAAGGGTTCGCCGCTGCTGCCGACGGCTGCATCGCTGAAGGGCAAGCGGGTCGGCGTCGAGCAGGGTTCCGCGCAGGCCGACTATGCGATCGCGAACTGGCAGCCGGCGGGCGTGCAGATCGAGTCGTACCAGAACCAGGATCAGGTCTATGCCGATCTCGTGACGGGGCGGCTCGACGCGGCGTTCCAGGCATCGATCGCGGCGAGCGACGGCTTCCTGAAGAAGCCGCAGGGCAAGGATTTCATGTTCGTCGGCGCGGCGATCGACGATGCGAAGTATTTCGGGCAGGGCGATGGCCTCGGGCTGCGCAAGCAGGACACCGACCTGCGCGATGCATTCAACCGCGCGCTGGCGGCGATCCTCGCGAATGGCACGTATCAGCGGATCAACCGCAAGTACTTCGACTTCGACATTTACGGTACGAAGTAAGCCGCGCCGCTCCGTATCGAGCGGGTAGCGACCATCATATCGATAAGGAAAACGAATGAACTGGAGATTGTTTTTCGTCGCGATGCCGGCACTTTGTGCTGCTCCGGCCTTCGCGCAGAGCAGCGTCACGCTGTACGGGCTGATCGACGCGGGCATCGACTACACGAACAACGTCGGTGGTCACGGCGCATGGCAGATGGCGAGCGGCTTTGCGCAGGGCAGCCGCTGGGGTCTCAAAGGGTCCGAGGATCTCGGCGGCGGCTACAGCGCGCTGTTCCAGATCGAGAGCGGCTTCAACGTGAACAGCGGCACGCTCGCGCAGGGCGGCCGCATGTTCGGGCGGCAGGCTTACGTCGGGCTCGGCAGCACGCGCTTCGGCACGCTGACGCTCGGCCGGCAATATGACTCGGTCGTCGACTATCTCGCGCCGACGACCGCGAATGGCAACTGGGGTGTCTATCCGTTCTCGCATCCGCTCGACAACGACAATACCGGCAATACGTTTCGCGTGAACAACACGGTCAAGTACGCGAGCCCGGATTTCGCCGGCTTCTCGTTCGGCGGCACGTACAGCTTCAGCAACGACACCGGGTTCGCGAACAACCGGCAGTGGAGCGTCGGCGCGCAGTACGAGCAGGGCGGCCTGCTCGTCGGCGCGGCGTTCCTGAATGCGGATAACCCGGGTGCGACGGCCGGCGGCGCGATCGCGGGCTCGGGGTCGGTCGGCGCGGATGCGAACTTCGCGTCGGCGCGGCTGCGGATCTTCGGGGCGGGCGTCAACTACACGGCAGGGCCCGCGACGGTCGGGTTTGCGTATACGAACAGCAACGTCACGCGGCCGACCGCGAACGTCGGCTACCTGTTCGGCGACGAGACGATCGAACCGGTGACAGGGCCGCTCGCGGGCGGCACGGTCACGGCGATCAAGTATCAGAACTTCGAAGTGAACGGCAAATACCAGTTCACGCCGGCGTTCTTCGTGGGCGCGCAGTATGTGTATACGACCGTGCGCTACGACGCGACCACGGGCAGCGCGAAACCGAAGATCCATTCGATCGGGTTGATGGCCGACTACAACCTGTCGAAGCGCACCGACGTTTATCTGATGGGCGCGTACCAGCGGGTTGCCGGTGACGCGACCGGCTCGTCGCTCGACCAGGCGTATGTCCCGGGGGCGGCCGATCTGTCATCGACGTCGAAGCAGTTGATGGTGCATGCGGGGATTCGGCACAAGTTCTGACCGGATCGGGATCGAAAGCGGGACGGCCGGCCATTCACGCAGAAACGCGAGCGTGGACGGCCGGCCGATGCGCGATGTCGACGCGGCGCGCTCCGGCGCCCCGATCGTATGCACCGCCGCAGCCGGCTCGACCCTGTCGATCATGTCGAGCGTCAGCGCGATCGCTCGCGCGGCGATCCGTGACGTCGGAAACCGCACTCGCCGGGCGGCCAACGCTGCGCGAGCGTAGCGCAGCGCAGCGCAGCCGCCGATGCCGACGCAAAGAACGCGTGCGTTGCCTGCTATCCGCGAATGCCGACCCGATACCGGGTCGTCTGGCGATAGGTCTGGCCCGGATGAAGGATGGTTTCGTCGCGCAACGCGTCCATGTTGACCTGGTTCGGATAGAACCCGGCTTCGACGCATAGCGCCGCATGCCGCACGCACGGGATGCCGCCGCCCACGCGCACGCCATCCAGATAGTTACCCGTATAGAGCTGCAGCCCGCGCTGGTCCGTCGACACGGTGAGCTCCCGACCGCTTTCCGGATCGTAGATCGACGCGACGGGCCGCACGCCGCGCGTAGGGTCGCGCAGCACGTAGCAGTGATCGAAGCCGCGCCCGCGCGCGAGCTGCGCATGCGGCCAGTCGAGGCGGGCGCCGATCGGCGCGCTCTGCCGGAAATCGAACGCGGTGCCGGTCACGTCGGCCGTGCCGGTCGGGATCAGCGCGTCGTCGACTTCGACGAACGCGTCGGCGTCGACCTGCAGCAGGTGGCCGCGCACGTCGCTGCCCGCGCGTCCGCTGAGGTTGAAGTAGCTGTGATTCGTGAGGTTCAGCGGGGTCGGTGCATCGGTTCGTGCCGAATAGTCGATCGTCAGCGTGCCGTCGTCGTCGAGCACGTAGCGCACCTGCACGCTCACGTTGCCGGGGAATCCCGCATCGCCTTCCGGCGAATCGAGCCGCAGCGTCAGCTCGCCGCGGTCGTCGATCACGTCCCAGCGCGCACGATGAAAGCCGCTTGCGCCGCCGTGCAGCAGATTGCCGTTCTCGTTGCGGTCGAGCGTGTAATCGATGCCGTCGAGCGTGAAGCGCGCGTCCGCGATCCGGTTGGCCCAGCGGCCGACCGTCGCGCCGAGGTACGCACCCGATTCGAGGTACTCGGCCGGCGTGTCGTGCGCCAGCACGATATCGGCGAAGCGCCCGGTGCGGTCGGGGGCGAGCCACGACACGACGGTCGCGCCGAGATCGCTCACGACGACGCGCATGCCGTGCGCGTTGCGCAGCGTGTAGCGCCGCACCGGGTCGCCCCCGGGCAGCGTGCCCCACGGTTCGGACGGAATGCGGCCGACGTCGGATGCCGGGCGGGGGGAGTCGGTGTCGATATGCATGTGTGGGTTCGCTCGTGAGCGGTGAATTCAGTGAGCCGATGCCGCGCGTTCCTGATACTCGCGCGGCGTGCAGCCGAGTTCGCGGCGGAACACCGCGTACATGTATTGCAGCGACGTGAAGCCGCAGCGGATCGCGACTTCCGCGCTCGACGCATTGCGGCTCGCGAGCAGCGCCTGCGCGGCCTCGATCTTGTGACGCAGGATTTCCTGGTGCACGGTGCGCTGCAGTTCGCGCCGGAAGTGCTCTTCGAGCAGCGAGCGCGACACGCCGACATAGTCGGCGACCTGTTCGGTCTTGATCCCCTGGCACGCGTACTGCCGGATGAAATGCCGGGCGCGCATCACGTGCGGGCTCGCGAGCGGCTGGTGGCGCGTCGATTCGAGCACGTTGATGCCGACCGGCGGCACGAGGATGCGCTGCCCGGGAAACCTCGCGCCGCGCAGCATCCGGTGCAGCAGGTGCGCGGCGGTGCGGCCCATTTCCTCGGTGCCCTGGATCACCGACGACAGCGGAATGCGCGTCAGCGTGCGCGTGAGCGGATCGTTGTCGATGCCGATGATCGCGACCTGTTCCGGCACCGCGATGCCGGCGAGCAGGCACGCCTGCAGCAGATGCCGCGCGCGCGCATCCGTGACCGCGATCACGCCGACGGGCTTCGGCAGCGCATGCAGCCAGCCGATCAGCTGCTCGATCGCGTGATTCCAGCCCGATGCGCTCGTCGACACGCCGCGGTAGATCGGCGCGTCGAGCCCGTCCGCGCGCGCGAGCCGGTCGAACGCGAGCTCACGCTGCTGCGCCCAGCGGTTCTCCTGCGCGACCGGCAGGCTGTACATCGCGAAATGCGCGAGCCCCGCGCCGATCAGATGCGTATAGGCGAGCGACACGAGCTTCGGGTTGTCCGTCGCAATATATGGGACGCCCTCCGGGTACTGCGCCGGATCCTCGTACGACGAGCCGACCGCGACGATCGGCAGCGGCGAGCCGGCGAGCGCGTCGGCGACGGCCGGATCGTCGAAGTCCGCGATGATGCCGTCGCCGTCGAAGCGTTCGATGCCGGCGAGCCGGCAGCGGAAGTCGTCTTCGAGGAACAGGTCCCACACGACGCGCGTCGTGTGCAGGTACTGGCCGATGCCGCTGATGATCTCGCGGTCGTAGACCTTGTTCGCGTTGAACAGCAGCGCGATGCGGTGCGGCGTCTGGGCGGAAGAGGCACGGGTCATGTCGGTCTCGGGGTGGGCGCCGCTCGGGCGTCTCGCCATTGTCTCCGGGGCGCGCGGGCGTGCCGCGCGGTTCTCTGGTGTCCGGCGATTGTAGGACGGAACGCACGCCGCGCGCAGCGGCTGGCAAGAAACGTTAAGCGTGCTGCGCAATTTCGCAATTGCCGGCCGGCAGTCGCGCGGGCACGATCCAGCCAACCGGATTCGGCCGCGTGCTTCATCGCGATGCGCGTTGCGCTGCAACAAGACCCAGCACGGAGACACCATGTCGTATTTCGAACACATTCCCGCCATTCGCTACGAAGGTCCGCAGTCGGACAACCCGCTGGCGTACCACTATTACGACCCCGAGAAACGCGTGCTCGGCAAGACGCTCGCCGAGCATCTGCGGATCGCGGTCTGCTACTGGCATACGTTCGTATGGCCGGGGCACGACATCTTCGGGCAGGGCGCGTTCCGGCGGCCATGGCAGCAGCCCAGCGACGCGCTCGAACGTGCGCGGATGAAGGCCGATGCCGCATTCGAGTTCTTCACGAAGCTCGGCACGCCTTTCTACACGTTCCACGACACCGACGTCGCGCCGGAAGGCGACAGCCTGCGCGAGTACGCGGCCAATTTCGCACGGATGGTCGACTATCTTGGCGAGCGCCAGCAGGCGAGCGGCGTGCGGCTGCTGTGGGGCACCGCGAACCTGTTCTCGCACCCGCGCTTCGCGGCGGGCGCCGCGACGAATCCGAACCCCGACGTGTTCGCGTGGGCCGCGACCCAGGTGTGCCACGCGCTCGACGCGACACACCGGCTCGGCGGCGAGAACTACGTGCTGTGGGGCGGCCGCGAAGGGTACGAGACGCTGCTCAATACCGACCTGAAGCGCGAGCGCGATCAGTTCGCGCGTTTCCTGTCGATGGTCGTCGAGCACAAGCACCGGATCGGCTTCAAGGGTGCGCTGCTGATCGAGCCGAAACCGCAGGAGCCGACCAAGCATCAATACGACTACGACGTCGCGACCGTGCACGGCTTCCTCGTGCAGTACGGACTGCAGAACGAGATTCGCGTCAACATCGAGGCGAACCATGCCACGCTCGCCGGCCACTCGTTCCATCACGAGATCGCGAACGCGTTCGCACTCGACGTGTTCGGCAGCGTCGACGCGAACCGCGGCGATCCGCAGAACGGTTGGGACACCGACCAGTTCCCGAACAGCGTCGAGGAACTGACGCTCGCGTTCTACGAGATCCTGCGCCACGGCGGCTTCACGACCGGCGGGATGAACTTCGACGCGAAGGTGCGGCGCCAGAGCATCGATCCGGAAGACCTGTTCTACGGCCACGTCGGCGCGATCGACGTGCTCGCGCTCGCGCTCGAACGCGCGGCCGTGCTGGTCGAGAACGACCGGCTCGATGCGCTGCGCCGGCAGCGCTACGCGCAGTGGGACGACGCGTTCGGCCGCAAGATCCTGTCGGGCGGCTATACGCTGCAGTCGCTCGCGGACGACGCGCTCGCGCGCGGCGTGGACCCGCGGCATGTGAGCGGCGCGCAGGAGCGGCTCGAGAACATCGTGAACCAGGCGATCTTCGGGCTGCGCTGACGCCATGTATATCGGACTCGATCTCGGCACGTCGGGCGTGAAGGCGGTGCTGCTCGACCGCGACGGTGTGGTGCGGGCGAGCGCGAGCCGCCCGCTGACGGTGAGCCGGCCGCGGCCGCGCTGGTCCGAACAGGCGCCGCGCGACTGGTGGGATGCCGCGTGCGGCGCGCTGGCCGCGGTCGTCGATGAGGCGCGCGCGGCCGACATCGATCCGCGCGACATCGACGCGCTGGGACTGACCGGGCAGATGCACGGCGCGACGCTGCTCGATGCGCACCGCGACGTGCTGCGTCCCGCGATTCTGTGGAACGACGGCCGTGCGGACGCGGAGTGCGCGGAACTCGAGCGGCTCGTGCCCGCGCTGCGCGCGGTGACGGGCAACGTCGCGATGCCGGGCTTCACCGCACCGAAACTGCTGTGGGTGCGCCGCCACGAGCCCGACGTGTTCGCGCGCATCGCACACGTGCTGCTGCCGAAGGATTACCTGCGCTACCGGCTGACCGGCGCGTTCGCGACCGATCCGTCGGATGCCGCCGGCACGCTCTGGCTCGACGTCGCGAAGCGCGACTACGACGATACGCTGCTCGCCGCGTGCGGGCTGTCGCGCGCGCAGATGCCGGCCGTGTTCGAGGGCAACCGCGTGACCGGCACGCTGCTGCCGGCCGTCGCGCGCGCGCTCGGGCTGCGCGAGATTCCGGTGGTGGCCGGCGGCGGCGACAACGCGGCCGGCGCGGTGGGCGTCGGGATCGTGCGACCCGGCGACGCGTTGCTGTCGCTCGGCACGTCGGGTGTCTATTTCGCGGTGTCGGACGGGTTTCGCGCGAACCCCGAATCGGCGGTGCACAGCTTCTGCCACGCACTGCCCGATACCTGGCATTTGATGTCGGTGATGCTGAACGCGGCCGGCTGCATCGACTTCACCGCGCAACTGGCCGGTTACGACGGCGTTGCCGCACTCCTCGCCGATGCCGAGGCGAACGCACGCGCCAGCCGCCCGTGGTTCCTGCCTTACCTGAGCGGCGAGCGCACGCCGCACAACGACGTGAATGCGAAGGGCGTGTTTTACGGGCTCACGCCCGACACGCAGCGCGCGGATCTCGCGAACGCAACGCTCGAAGGCGTCGGCTTCGCGTTGCTCGACGGCATCGACGCGCTGCATGCGGCCGGACTGGCGCCCGAGGGCATCACGGTGATCGGCGGCGGCTCGCGCAGCGCGTACTGGACGCAGATGCTCGCCGACCTGAGCGGTCGCGCGCTGACGCTGCGCGCGGGCGGCGAGGTTGGCCCGGCGCTCGGTGCCGCACGGCTCGCGCATCTCGCGCTCGAACCGGATGCGTCGCTCGACGACGTGTGTCCGCAGCCGCCGATCGTCGCGGTGCGCGAGCCCGATCCCGCGCGACACGCGTGGTATCGCGACGCGCGGCGGCCGACGTTTCGCGCGCTTTACCGCGCGCTCGAGCCGGTGTTTGCGACGGGCGCGTGACCGGCGCTTCGCCGGTGCGATCCCGTGCTTTGCAGTGACTCGATGCGGGCGGCGCATTCCCGCGGCCGCCCGGTGTTCGTGAGTTGTCCAATAACAAGGAGTGGAGACATGAAATCCGTGACGCGTCGTACCGTATTGAGTTCCCTTGCCGGCGCGGCAGCGCTGGCGCTCTTCGCGCTCGGCGCGCCGCTCGCGCATGCGAGCAAGGACAAGCCCGAGATCGGCTTCTGCATCGACGACCTGCGCGTCGAGCGCTGGTCGCGCGATCGCGACTATTTCGTCGCGGCCGCGACGAAACTCGGCGCGAAGGTGTCGGTGCAGTCGGCCGATGCGAGCGAGGAGCGGCAGATTTCGCAGATCGAGAACCTGATTTCGCGCGGCGTCGACGTGATCGTGATCGTGCCGTTCAATTCGAAGACGCTCGGCAACGTCGTCGCCGAAGCGAGGAAGGCCGGCATCAAGGTCGTGTCGTACGACCGTCTGATCCTCGATGCGGACGTCGACGCGTACATCTCGTTCGACAACGAGAAGGTCGGCGAACTGCAGGCGAAGGGTGTGTTCGATGCAAAGCCGAAGGGCAACTATTTCCTGCTCGGCGGCGCGCCGACCGACAACAACGCGAAGATGCTGCGCGAGGGCCAGCTGAAGGTGCTGAAGCCGGCGATCGATCGCGGCGACATCAAGGTCGTCGGCCAGCAGTGGGTGCCCGAATGGAGCGCATCGACCGCGCTGCGCATCGTCGAGGATGCCCTCACCGCAAACAACAACCGGATCGACGCGATCGTCGCGTCGAACGACGGCACCGCGGGCGGTGCGATCCAGGCGCTCGCCGCGCAACACCTGGCCGGCAAGGTGCCGGTGTCGGGGCAGGACGCGGACCTGGCGGCGGTCAAGCGCGTGATCGCCGGCACGCAGACGATGACCGTCTACAAGCCGCTGAAGCTGATCGCCAGCGAAGCCGCGAAGCTCGCGGTCGATCTCGCGAAGGGCACGAAGCCCGCATTCAACGCGCAGTACGACAACGGGAAGAAGAAGGTCGACACGGTGCTGTTGCAGCCGACACTGCTGACCAAGCGCAACGTCGACGTCGTCGTGAAGGACGGCTTCTATACCCAGGCCCAGCTCGCGAGCCAGTAACGGCGCGACGGGCAGGATGCATGCGGCCGGCCAGGTGTGGTCGGCCAGGTGCGGCCGCATGCTCACTGCGAGGCAATGAACGTATGACCGAACCCTTGCTGACGATGCGCGGCATCGTCAAGGCATTCGATGGCGTGAAGGCGCTCGACGGAATCGATCTGACCGTGCGGCCCGGCGAGTGCGTCGGGCTGTGCGGCGAGAACGGCGCCGGCAAGTCGACGTTGATGAAGGTGCTGTCGGGCGTCTACCCGCACGGCACGTGGGATGGCGAGATCCGCTGGGAAGGCGCGCCGCTCGTCGCGTCCGGCGTGCGCGATACCGAGCGCGCGGGCATCGTGATCATCCACCAGGAACTGATGCTCGTGCCCGAGCTGTCGGTTGCGGAGAACATCTTCCTCGGCAACGAGATCACGCTGCCCGGCGGGCGCATGCACTACGCGGAGATGGTGCGGCGTTCCGAGGCGCTGTTGCGCGAGCTGCGGATCGACGCGATCAACGTCGCGCAGCCGGTGATGAACTACGGCGGCGGCCATCAGCAGCTGATCGAGATCGCGAAGGCGCTGAACAAGCGCGCGAAGCTGCTGATCCTCGACGAGCCGTCGTCGTCGCTGAGTGCGGCCGAGACGCGCATCCTGCTCGACATCGTGCGCGACCTGAAGCGCCGCGGCGTCGCATGCGTGTACATCTCGCACAAGCTCGATGAAGTCGACGCGGTGTGCGACACCGTGACCGTGATCCGCGACGGCCGCCACGTGGCGACCGAGCCGATGCGCGGGATGACGACCGACCGGATCATCGCGATGATGGTCGGCCGCGAGATCCGCAACCTGTATCCGCGCGAGCCGCACGAGATCGGCGACGTCGTGCTGGAAGCGCGCAACGTCACCTGTCACGACGTGGCGAACCCGCGCCGCAAGCGCGTCGACGACGTGTCGTTCAGCGTGCGGCGCGGCGAGATACTCGGCGTCGCGGGGCTGGTCGGCGCCGGCCGCACCGAGCTGATGCAGGCGATCTTCGGCGCGTATCCGGGCGCGAGCACGGCGAGCGTGCGGATGAACGGCCGGCCGCTCGCGATCCGTTCGCCGGCCGATGCGATCCGCGCGGGGATCGCGATGGTGCCCGAGGACCGCAAGCGTCACGGGATCGTGCCGCAGCTCGGCGTCGGCCACAACATCACGTTGTCGGTGCTGCGCCGTTTCGCCGCCCACGGGCGGATCGACGCGGCCGCCGAACTCGACGCGATCCGCACCGAGATGCAGCGGCTGTCGGTGCGTGCCGCGCATCCGTTCCTGCCGATCGCGAGCCTGTCCGGCGGCAACCAGCAGAAGGCGGTGCTCGCCAGGATGCTGCTGGCCGACCCGCAGGTGCTGATCCTCGACGAGCCGACCCGCGGTGTCGACGTGGGCGCCAAGGCCGAGATCTACCGGCTGATCTTCGCGCTCGCGCAACGCGGCGTCGCGCTGATCGTCGTGTCGTCGGAGTTGCCGGAAGTGCTCGGGCTCGCCGATCGCGTGCTCGTGATCGGAGAAGGCGAGCTGCGCGGCGATTTCGTCAACGACGGTCTCACGCAGGAACAGATACTCGGCGCCGCGCTGAAGTCCGCGCGGCAGCCGGCCGAACCCATTGCAGCGAGTGCCACATGAATAGCGAACTTTCCTCCTCTTCCGCCGTGCCGCCGGACGCCGACGCGCGCCGCACGCATCGCCATCCGCTTCGACAGATCTTCGTGCGCTACAAGGTGCTCGCGCTGCTGTTCGCGGTCGCGGCGATCTGGGTGTTCTTCTCGGTGCTGACCGACGGCGCGTTCGTCACGCCGCGCAACGTGTCGAACCTGTTGCGGCAGATGTCGATCACCGGGATGCTCGCATGCGGGATGGTGTTCGTGATCATCGCGGGCGAGATCGACCTGTCGGTCGGCTCGCTGCTCGGGCTGCTCGGCGGCATTGCGGCGATCCTCGACGTCAATCGCCACTGGCCCGTGGCCGCGACGGTGCCGGCCGTGCTCGCGCTCGGCGTGCTGGTCGGGTTGTTCAACGGCTGGTGGTCGACCTACCGGCGCGTGCCGTCGTTCATCGTCGGGCTGGGCGGGATGCTCGCGTTCCGCGGCATCCTGCTCGGCGTGACGGGCGGCTCGACGATCGCGCCGGTGTCCGACGGCTTCGTGTTCATCGGGCAGGGCTATCTGCCGCGCGCGGCCGGGGACGGCCTCGCGGTGCTGCTGTTCGCGCTCGTCGCGCTGCTGGTCATCCGGCAGCGCGGCACGCGGCACCGCTATCGGCTCGCGGTCGCGCCGCTGTGGCAGGACGTCGCGAAAGTGGTCGGCGCCGGCGCGGTGCTGTTCGCGTTCGTCGCGACGCTCGACCGCTACGGCGGCATCCCGGTGCCCGTGCTGCTGCTGCTCGCGCTGCTCGGCGCGTTTTCGTGGATCGCGACGCAGACCGTGTTCGGCCGGCGCATTTATGCGGTGGGTTCGAACCTGGAGGCGACGCGGCTGTCGGGCGTCGACACCGACCGTGTGAAGCTCGCGATCTTCGCGCTGATGGGGCTGATGTGCGCGTTCGCGGGCATCGTCAACACCGCGCGGCTCGCGGCCGGCTCGCCGTCGGCCGGCACGATGGGCGAGCTCGACGCGATCGCCGCATGCTTCATCGGCGGCACGTCGATGCGCGGCGGGTCGGGCACCGTCTATGGCGCGCTGATCGGCGCGCTCGTGATGGCGAGCCTCGACAACGGGATGTCGATGCTCGACGTCGACGCGTACTGGCAGATGATCGTCAAGGGCGCGGTGCTGGTGCTGGCGGTGTGGATCGACGTGGTGTCGCGGTCGAACCGGCGGTGAGGCTGTCCGCGTGCAGGCGCTTGCCGCTCAGCGCAGCGGCGCGCCCCACGCCGCCGTCACGTTGCCGCCGAGCCGCCATTCGCTGAACGGGCGGCGCGGTGCAATGATCGCCGGCAGGCGGCGATCGTCGAAGCGCGCGTAGTACGGTTCGACCCAGCCGAGCTCGTCGCGCAGCGTCCACGGGAACAGGTCCTGGCGAATCGGCGTGATTTTCGCGAAGCTCGCGGGATCGTCCACCGCGTCGATCACGAGATTCGCGAGACGGCCGATCGCGCCATCGTTTTCCCGATAGAGATCGATATGGCGCTGTTGCACGAGTTCGGCCGCGAACACGAGCGGCAGCAGCGCGAACGTGTGGTAGTGCAGCGCGCGGTTGCCGCGTTTCACTTCGCGCGCGAGCGCCCCGTCGGGGCCGATGTCGCGAATGCCCTCGCGCACGCTCAGCAGTCCGGAATCGACGAGGTTTGCGTTGTCCGTCACGGTGCCGATCGCGATCAGGTCGAGCCCGGCCCAGTACACGAGATTGTTGTGCAGATGGTTGATCGCCTCCGAATCGCGGGTGGCGATCGCGATCCGTTCGAGCCACGGACCGATTGCATCGAGCCGCGCGCGGTTCGCGTCGCGCACGTCGCGCGGCATGCGCAGGATCACCATCGCGAAGTCGGTGCCGGCCCACGAACGCTCGTAGTCGCCCTGATAACCGGAGATCGGCTCCATCAGCGCGTCGGCTTGCGCCCAGCTTTCGAGCAACGTCACCGCGCACGACCAGTCGCCGTTGTCGGCCGACGCATTGAGCCGCGCGATGAAATCGCGCATCGGCTTCACCGCGCGCGCATAGCCGGCCGCATCGTCGTAGTAGCCGGGGGGATCGATGCGCGTGACGGGGGCGGGCACGTCGCACGCGCGCGCAGGCGGCACGGCGCACGACAGTGCGGCGGCGGCCAGCAGCATGGCGAACAGCGGGCGTTTCGTCGGATGGCGCATGCGGGCCTCGTCGATGACGGTGAAAGGGCACGCGGGCCGTGGCGGGCCGAGCGGCGAGCCGCGCGCGCTTACGCGAGCGACGTGCCGCACGCAGTCTAGCGTCGAGGTCTTTCATCCGCCTTTCTCGATGAACGCCTGTTGCTCGACATCCGCCTTGATGAAATCGACGAAGGCCCGTAGCGGAGCCGGCACGAAACGCCGCCCCGGATAGTACAGGTACGGGCCGGAGAACGGCCGCCACCAGCCGTCGAGCACGGGCTCGAGCGCGCCGCTCGCGAGATGCGGACGAAGCCAGTCTTCGTAAAGATGCACGATGCCGAGCCCCGCACAGGCGGCGTCCACGACGAGATCGACGGCGCCGCCGATCTGCACGACGAGCGGCCCGGACGGCTCCACGCGGACCACTTCGCCGGCGCGCTCGTATTCCCACGCTGGCATCGCGCCGCTCGCGAACCGGCCGCGCAGGCATGCGTGATCGAGCAGTTCGCGCGGATGGGCCGGACGGCCGCGACGGTCGAGGTAGGCGGGCGCCGCGGCGGTGGCGAAGCGTTGTGAACGCGGGCCGATGGGCACGGCGATCATGTCCTGTTCGAGGCGCTCGTCGTAACGGATGCCCGCGTCGCAGCCGGCCGCGAGGATATCGACGAAGCTTTCGTCCGCCACGATCTCGAGCCGGATCTCCGGATACGCGTCGAGAAAGCGCGGGACAATCGACGGCAGCACGAGCCGCGCCGCGCTCGTCGGTACGTTGAGCTTCAGCGTGCCGACCGGCCGTTCCCGAAACGTATTGACGACGTCGAGCGCCGCCTCCACCTCGCCCAGCGCCGGCGCGAGCCGCGCGAGCAGGCGCTCGCCGGCTTCGGTCGGCGCCACGCTGCGCGTCGTGCGATGCAGCAGCCGCACGCCGAGTTGCGCCTCCAGCCGGCGCACAGCCTCGCTCAGGCCGGACGCGCTCGCACCGATCGTGCGCGCACCTTCACGAAAGCCTTTCGCACGCGCCACCGCCACGAACGCGTTCAGATCGCCCAGATCGACTTGCATTGTTCGCCCTTTCGTACAGGTCGTGCGGATTATGACCGGTTATCGCGCAGCGCGTCGCGGCGTAACCTGCGGCTCATTCATTCGCCACAGGAGCACGCTCATGTCCCCCGTCGTCCAGTCCGGCACGTTTTCCATCGCGGGCCGCCGCGTTCACCGCATCGGGTATGGCGCGATGCAACTCGCCGGTCCCGGCGTGTTCGGCCCGCCCCGGGACCGCGATGCGGCGCTTGCCGTTCTGCGCGAAGCCGTTGCATCGGGCGTCGACCACATCGATACGAGCGACTTCTACGGCCCGCACGTGACGAACCGGCTGATTCGCGAAGCGTTGCATCCGTATCACGACGATCTGCTCATCGTGACCAAGATCGGCGCGAGGCGCGGCGAAGACGGTTCGTGGCTGCCGGCATTCTCGGCCGAAGCGCTCGCCGCCGCCGTGCAGGACAACCTGCGCAACCTCGGTCTCGACGTGCTCGACGTGGTCAATCTGCGCATCATGTTCGACACGCACGGCCCGGCCGAGGGCTCGATCGAGGCGCCGCTGTCCGCGCTGGCAGAACTGCAGCGGCAAGGCTTCGTGCGGCACATCGGGCTGAGCAACGTCACGGCCGCGCAGGTCGCGGAAGGGCGCCGGATCTGCGACATCGTCTGCGTGCAGAACCACTACAACCTCGCGCACCGGGACGACGACGATCTCGTCGATGCGCTTGGCCGCGACGGCATCGCCTACGTACCGTACTTTCCGCTCGGCGGCTTCAATCCTTTGCAGTCGTCCGCGCTCGACACCGTCGCCGCGCGGCTCGGCGCGACCCCGATGCAGACCGCGCTCGCGTGGCTGCTGCGCCGCGCGCCGAACATCCTGCTGATTCCGGGAACGTCGTCGGTTGCGCATCTGCGCGAGAATCTCGCCGCCGGTTCGCTGGCGTTGCCGGAGGATGCCGTGCGCGAACTCGACGGCGTCGTGTCCGCTCGCGGTTGAACCCGGTGCGGCCGTCGCGCGGCGGATGCCCGAAACGACGCCGGCACGGGACTCAGCGCGCCTGACCCAACTGCTCGTCGATCGTCCGGGTCAGCGGCGACTGGACGTCGCCGGTGTGTTTCGTCTGCACGGGCTCGATCAGCACGACCCAGCATTCGTCGTCGGCGACCGGATTGTGCCGCGTGCCGCGCGGCACGACGTGCATCGAGCCGGCGGGCAAGTCGACGGCGCGGCCGCCTTCATACTCGATCCTGAGGTGGCCGCGCACGACGAAGAACAGCTCGTCTTCATGCGCATGGTCGTGCCACACGAACTGGCCGCGCACCTTGGCGACCTTCACGTATTGATCGTTGACCTGCGCGACGACCTTCGGCGACCAGTACTCCGATACATCGGCGAAGGCAGCCTCGAGGTCGAACGATTCGGCAAACGGAACGGCGGGGAGGGTCATCTCGGCTCCAGATTCGGCTGTACGAATACACGATCGAAACCGGCACGTCGCCGATCATCGACTCGTCGGGAAAGCCGATTATATTGACGCCGCCGCCGCGCTGCACGACGCCTGAACGCATGCGGCATCCGGCGCGCGTTCAGGGGCTACGTCCGGTCGCGATTGCGGGCGCGCGTCGCGCCCGTGATCACCGCGATGCCGAACAGAATGACGGCGACGATCTCGATGATGTGCTGCGACACGTGCAGCGTCATCAGGCCCCATGCCACGCCGGCGATGAAAATGATCCATCCGAGCAGGTAGATAAGCAGAGTCATCGCTTTTCTCCTTGTAATTGCGGGTCATGACGCCGGTTGCCTGCGTTGCAAAACCTGCCGTGCAACCGGCAAACCGGGATGCGCGCATATTTCGTTCCCGGTTCGGCTGCGTCGTGCCGGATGCGGGCGGCATGCGGTTTATCGGCTCAACGGCATGCCGCGGCATCGAGCAGGCCGCGTGCGGCCAGATTGGCGTACAGCGCGCGCACGCCGAAGGTCCACGGCGCGATCTCCGTGCAAAGCCGCACGACGTTGACGAGCGCGCCGAGCGCGGGCGTGGAGATGGTGACGCGGTCGCCGAGGTGATGCGTGAATCCGCCGCCGGGCGCGTCGCGGTCCTGGATCGGCGAGAACATCGTGCCCAGGAACAGCATGAAGCCGTCCGGATACTGGTGATGCGCGCCGCAGGTCTGCGCGACGAGATCGGCCGGGTCGCGGCTGATCTCGCGCATGTGGCTGATGCCGTCGAGGACGAAGTCGTCGTCCGCGCCGTCGACGCGCAACGACACGCTGGCCTCCCGCACGCTGTCCAGCGTGAAGCCGCCGTCGAAGAGCCGCACGAACGGGCCGATCGCGCACGAACCGTTGTTGTCCTTGCATTTGCCGAGCAGCAGCGCGGAGCGGCCTTCGATGTCGCGCAAATTCACGTCGTTGCCGAGCGTGGCGCCGACCGGCCGGCCGTTGCTGGCGACCGCCAGCACGATCTCCGGCTCCGGATTGTTCCATACCGATCCGGGCAACAGCCCCACGTCCGCGCCGAAGCCCACCGCGGACATGGGCTGCGACTTGGAGAACACCTCGGCATCTGGGCCGATGCCGACTTCCATGTATTGCGACCACGCGCCGCGGCGCTCGAGTTCCGCCTTCAGGCGCATGGCGGCGTCCGAACCGGGGACGATCTTCGACAGATCGGTGCCGATGGTCGCGGCGATGGTTTCGCGTACTTCCCTCGCCCTGGCAGGATCCCCGCCGGCCTGTTCTTCGATCACGCGTTCGATCAGGCTGACGGCAAAGGTCACGCCGCACGCCTTGATGGCCTGCACGTCGCACGGGGCGAGCAGGCGCAGCGTGCCGGACGCGCCGTCCAGCGCCGCCTGCAGCAGCGGCTCGACGCGGCCGAGCGATTCGCCGGGGGCGGTGCGGGCGATGTCGACGGCGTCGGGGCGGTCGAACAGGTCCGCGGTGGTCGGCACGGTGCGCGTGATGTCGAACACGTCGCCGCCGCGCACGGCGACGACGCTCGGGCCCGCGTGGGCGCCGTCGTGCCGCCAGACACGGCCGATCAGCAGGGCCTGCGCAAGGTCGTGCGGCAGGCAGTCGGAAACGGAAGGAGTACGCATGGTCGTCAGCTCGGCAAGAGTCGTGGGCGGGTGGATCAGTGCGAATGGCGCGGGTTGCCGCGCTGCTCGATGACCTTCAGATAGAGCGTGGCCGGTTCGAGGCAGCCGCCGGTGGACAACTGGCCCACGAACTGGCGATAGAGCGCCTGCCACGGCGTTTGCGCCTGCGGCACGGTGAAGCTTGCGGTCTCGCGGCGGCGCGCGAGTTCTTCTGCGTCGACGAGCAGATCGACGCTGCGGCGATTCAGGTCCACGCGGATGCGATCGTTCGTGCGCAGCAGGGCCAGGCCGCCGCCGACGGCCGCTTCCGGCGACACGTTCAGGATCGACGGGCTGGCCGACGTGCCGCTTTGGCGTCCATCGCCGAGACATGGCAGCGACGTCACGCCACGCTTCACCAGATGGGCGGGCGGCGCCATGTTGACGACTTCCGAACTGCCCGGGTAGCCGACCGTGCCGCAGCCCCGGATCACCAGGATGCAGCGTTCGTCGATGTCGAGCCGAGGGTCGTTGATGCGGGCGTGGTAGTCCTCGGGGCCATCGAAAACGATGGCGCGTGCCTCGAAGGTATTCTCCGCGCCCGGCTCCGCAAGGTAGGTCTTCCGGAAGGCCTCGCCGACGACCGACATCTTCATGATCGCGCTGTCGAAGAAGTTGCCGGACAGCACCATGAAGCCGGCGCCATGCTTGAGCGGCGCGTCGGGCGTGCGGATCACGTCGCGGTCGGCCTCCTGCGCCGTGTCGGCGATCTCGCCGATCGCGCGGCCGGACACGGTCAGGCAGTCGCGCCGCAGCAGGCCGGCCGCATCGAGTTGACGCAGCACGGCGGGCACGCCGCCGGCGCGGTAGAAGCTCTCCCCGAGGTATTCGCCGGCCGGCATGCAGTTGACGAGCAGCGGCACGGATTCGCCGAAGCGCTGCCAGTCGTCCAGGCTCAGTGCCACGCCCATGTGGCGCGCGATGGCGATCAGGTGCGGCGGGCAGTTGGTCGATGCGCCGAGCGCGGAGGCGACGACGATGGCATTCTCGAAGGCCGCGCGCGTCATGATCTTCGACGGGCGCAGGTCTTCGCGGACGAGCTCGACGGCGCGCTTGCCCGTCGCGTATGCCATCTGGCCGCGCTCGCGGTAGGCGGCGGGAATGCTCGCGCACCCCGGCAGCGACATGCCGAGCGCCTCGGCCAGGCTGTTCATCGACAGCGCCGTGCCCATGGTGTTGCAGTGGCCGATCGACGGCGACGACGCCGCGGTCAGCTGCATGAAACCTTCGTAGTCGATATCGCCGGCGGCCAGCAGATTGCGGGCGTGCCAGATCACCGTGCCCGAGCCGACGCGCTTGCCCTCGTGCCAGCCGTCGAGCATCGGTCCGCCCGACAGCACGATGGCGGGCATGTCCACGGTGGCCGCGGCCATCAGGCAGGCGGGGGTGGTCTTGTCGCATCCGGTCGTCAGGACCACGCCATCCAGCGGAAAGCCATGCAGGACTTCCACCAGCCCGAGATACGCCAGGTTGCGGTCGAGCGCCGCGGTGGGCCGGCGACTTTGCTCGGCCAGCGGATGCACGGGGAATTCCATCGGGATGCCGCCCGCGTCGCGAATGCCCGCCTTGGTGCGTTCGGCCAGTTCGATGTGGTGGCGATTGCACGGCGCCAGGTCGCTGCCCGTCTGCGCGATGCCGATGATGGGACGGCCCGACTGCAATTCCTCACGGGTCAACCCGTAGTTCATGAATCGCTCGACGTAGAGCGCGGTCATGTCGGCGTGTGCGGGGTCGTCGAACCACTCCTGGCTGCGCAGGCGGCGAGGGGTTTGCGGCATGGCGGGTTGTCTCCGAATAGGGCCGTGTCCGGTTTTTTGTGCCGGATAGTTACCGGTAACATTTCGGGGCATGTTAGCACGGGGTTTTTGCGTCGCGGAAGGGAATTTTGCGTGTGGGTGGGTGCAGGCGGTTGGGGAACGTGCGGCGACGGAGGAGGGGGGAGGTGCCTCCATGACGTCGCACACGTTGCGCATCGGACGCCACCGCTTCTCGTGAAGGACGACAGGTCCGGCAGTCGGCTCGTCAGGCGCTTTCCCGCGCGACGATCGTGTAGTCGACGCGGATGCGGTGCGGCTCGATCCGTTCGCCGCCGTCGCGCGCCTGCAGCGCCGCGAGCAGAGCCTCGCCCGTGCGCAGGCCGATGCCGTAGGCGTCGACCGACACCGTGGTGATGGTCGGGTGGCAGCATGTCGCCACTTCGAAGTTCCCGAAGCCGGCCACGGCCATGTCCGTGGGCACGGACAGTCCGCGTCGATGGCATTCCATGATTGCGCCGAACGCCGACATGTCGCTCACGCACATGACCGCGGTGGTGTCCGGCCACGTCTCCAGCAGTGCTGCCATGGCGGGCCCGCCGTGGCTCATGGTGATCGGCGATTCGCCCAGCCGCACGACGCGCGGCTCGCCCAGCCCCAGTGCCTTGATCTCCGCCTGGTATCCCTTGAGCCGGTCCAGCCCGCGGCGGTCCAGTGCGCTGGCGCCGCCGAGAAAGCCGATGCGCTCGTAGCCGCGCTCGGCCAGATGGCGCACCATCGCGCGTGCGGCGCGCACGTTCGAGAAGCCCACCGCGGTATCGATCGGATGCGTGGGCAGGTCCCACATCTCGACCACGGGGATGCCCGAGCGCGTCAGCACCGTGCGCGTCGCATCGGTGTGCTGCGCACCCGTCAGCGCGATGCAGCGCGGCTGGTGACGCAGCATCGAGCGTACCAGCCGTTCTTCCCGCGCCAGGTCGTAGTCGGTGTCGCCGAGCAGCAGTTGCAGGCCATGCGGCTCGAGGGCGTCGGTCAGGCCGCGCACGGTGTCGGAGAAGTTGGAACTCGACAGCGACGGCACCAGCACCGCGACAAATTCCGACCGCCCGGACGACAGCGCACCGGCGGCGGCGTCGGCCACGTAACCGAGCTGATCGATGGCCCTGCAGACCCGTTCGCGCGTCTCGGCGGCCACGCTGTGGCCGGCCAGCACGCGCGAGACGGTCATCTTCGATACGCCGGCCAGGCGCGCTACATCGGACATGCGGGGCGGTCCGGCAGGCCGGACGGCGGTGGGGCTGGGCATGGGAATCGCGATCGGGAGAAACCTGGAAAGGCTACATGATACCGGTGCCGTGCGGGCCGCCGCCGCGCGCCGGTGATTCGCGCGGCACTAGGGAAACCACTTGTCGATCGGGACTTGAGCACGCTCGTCGCGGCATGCTACCTTCGAAGCTGTTACCGGTATCAGATCGCCGGTTGCGCCCGTCGCCAGATCGGCGCCTTTTTTTGGGCGGGAATGTTATCGGTAACATAGGCGCGTCAGTTCCTCAGCGAATCCGCCGGCACGAAGAAGTCCTACACAATCAGGAGACAAACCGATGCCATCCCTCACGCAGACCGCCGCCGCACCGGCCGCGGTCGGCTCGTCCGAAGACGCTCTCTACCGCAAGGTCATGCGGCGCATCCTGCCGTTGCTGCTGCTCTGCTACGTCGTGGCCTACCTGGACCGCGTCAACGTGGGTTTCGCCAAGCTGCAGATGCTCGATGACCTGAGCCTGAGCGACAGCGTCTACGCGCTCGGCGCCAGCGTTTTCTTCTGGGGCTATTTCCTGTTCGAGATGCCGAGCAACTTGCTGCTGCACCGCTACGGCGCACGCTTCTGGATCGCGCGGATCATGATCACATGGGGCATCGTGTCGTCGTCGATGGCCTTCATCGTGCCGCTCGCGCAGTTCTTTCACGTGCAGACGTCCACCATGTTCTATACGCTGCGCTTCCTGCTCGGTCTGTGCGAAGCCGGCTTTTTCCCGGGCGTCATCCTGTACATGAATTACTGGTTTCCCGCGCGTCGCCAAAGCGTGGCCATGTCGGGCTTCCTGGTGGCGATCCCGCTGAGCCTGACGCTGGGCAGTGTCATTTCCGGCTGGCTGATGGAGCAGACGCACGGCTTGTCAGGCATGAGCGGATGGCAATGGATGCTGCTGCTCGAAGGCCTGCCGTCGATCGTGGTGGCGTTCATCGTGCTGGCCTGCCTCGGCGATGGCCCGCAGTCGGCGAAGTGGCTGTCTGCCGAGGAAAAGGCGGTGCTGTCGCGCAACCTCGAATCCGAGGCCGCGCACAAGTCGCATGGCGTGGGTGCCGCGTTGCGCAGCCCGCGCGTCTGGCTGCTGACCTTCATCCTGCTCACCTTCAATACCGGCTTCTACGGGCTGGCCTTCTGGCTGCCGTCGATCATTCGCGCGTCGGGCGTGCGCAGCCCGATGCATATCGGTCTGCTGACTGCCGTTCCGTATCTGACGGCCATCTTTGCGATGGTGTGGAACGCGTCGCACTCGCGCAAGACCGGCGAACGCCGGCTGCACGCCGCGATTCCCGCGCTGATCGGCGGCGTCGGCCTGATCATGAGCGCGGCCTGCGCACAGAACGTGGTGCTGTCGATCCTGTTCCTGACCATCGCCACGTGCGGCATCCTGGCGCTGATGCCGATCTACTGGACCTTTCCGGGGCAGATACTGTCCGGCACGGCCGCGGCCGCCGGCATTGCACTGATCAACTCGGTGGGCAATCTGTCCGGCTTCACGGGTTCGATGATCACGGGCATCGCAAAGGAAATGACCGGCAACATCAACAACGGAACCTACGCGCTCGGCGCCTGCCTGCTGGTCAGTTGCGTGCTGATCATGTCGATTCCGCGCGGCGTGCTGTTTCCCCCGGCCGCGAAGTAGGTTCGCGGCTGTCCGTCGTGTCACGCGAAAATCAAGCGCGCGCGTCGAGCCAGTTCCGAACGAGTCGCGCAACCTGCTTCCGGCGCTCGATCATCACCATATGCCCTTCGCCGGGCAGCGCATGATGGGTCACCGACGGCACCCATGCGGAAGTTTCGAGCGCCGCCTCGGCGAAAATCGGGTCGTCGGCGCCACCGACGATCAACGTATCTGCGCGGATCCGCCGCGGCCACGGCGAATCGTCACGTGCGTCGTCACGCAATGCGCGCAGGGTGCGGACGATGACGTGCCGCTCGTTGACCGACGACGCGACGTGGCGGCGTCGACTGAGCAACGCCGCACGCAAGAGCACGTTGCGCCAGCTTGCGCGAAAGCATCCGGACATCGTTTCGAGCAGACGGACGAAATCGGAGCGGGTCGTATGAACGATTTGCTGCTCGATGAGCCGGCAGCCATCCGGGGCAAGGCGATGCGCGCTCGAAACCAGCCCGAGTCGCGAGACGCGTTCGGGGTGGGCTGCCGCGAGGCGCGCCGCTACGACGCCGCCGAATGAGATGCCGATGAGCGTCGTGCACCGCCAATGCGCGGCGATGCCACGCGCGATCTGCTCGACGATGTCGGCGATTCGGTATTGCATGCCGGGCTTGTCAGGATAGCCAAGCAATACGAATGGTGTGTCGGGCGGCAAAATACCGGCAACGCGGAGCAGGTCGCGCCGCAGCCGACGCGAGGTCGTCTTCGAGACGAATGCTTGTCCGCCGTTCAGTACGATGACCGCTGGCGGTTCGCTGCCCACCTGTGCGGCCAGGATGCCGCCGTCCAGCTGCAGCGTTCGAACGGGACGAGCACCGAGCCGGGGCAGGTTCAATTCGTCCGGTGTGAGGTTCATGAGTCATCTCCTGATGAAAAGGTGCCGGCGTGAACCCTGACGTCCACGTGAAGGTCAAGGGCCGGACTCATCGTTGTTGTCGTATCCGACGGCGGCTTCCGGACGTTGAAGCCATGTGAGTACGTCGGGGAACGCATCGGCAGTCAAATTCGTGCAAAGGGTGACGTAGTCAGCGACCGGCCTCGCAGTATTCGGCACCCGGCATCGACGACCACGAGAAGCCCCTTGCCACCCTGAAACAGCAAACGCCCGATGCGGTGAATCGCCTCTGGCGACTGTCAGGCTATTCCAGGTTGGGCAACGGACTATTGATCAAAGACCGCGCTTCAAGCGCCCGGCATAATCGCTGGCTGCTTCATCCAGCGAATGGCTGGTATTCGCTGTCGCGATCAGTTCCTCCACGAACCACGGAAGGATGAGCGTCGTTTCCTCGCTCGACAAACCGACTTTCACGCGCTGCGAAATGGAATCCGGTCGAGGTGGCGTCACTGGCAGGGCGCCATTGGATCGTGGGGATGTGTCAGCAGCAATGGCGTGCGCGTGCGAAAGCTGTGCGCATATCAAAAGCGCAAATGCCATGGATGCATGTCGGAAGGGTTTCTTCATTTTTCACCATTCGTTGCGAAAATATGAATCGGAAAAGCAGGGCGACAATGCTAACGAATGAGTCGCGCGAAAAGTGTGGGAAATTTGTCAATATCTGTGCGAAAAGCGCATGCCAACGGGCCGCGTGAGCACGTGCGCTCAGACGGTATCGACTGAGAAAGAAGACCTTCGAAGCAGAATGGTGGTTGGCCGCCAACGGGACGGCCAATGGCAAACCGAATCAGGCTAGAACGCGTAGGAGAGCGATGCAAACAGGCTGCGCGGCGCGCCCGGCGTGACCCACATGCTGTTGTAGGAACTGACGTAAGTAGTGCGATTGAACAAATTGTTCAGCACGACCGACGCACGCAGGTGCTTGTTGACCTGCACATAGCCGTTGAGCTGCACGGTCGCATAGGCCGGCAGTTCGAAACCGTCCTGCGTGTTCGCGGTATTGCCGGCCCGGCGCCCGACGTAGATCACGCCCGCGCCGGCGCCGGCCTTGTCCGCGAACGGGACGGTGGTTTCGTACATGAGCAGCGCGCTGCCGCTCAGCCGCGGAATGTCGACGAGGCGCGCGCCGGGTGTCAGCACGGCATCGCGCGTGACCTGCGCGTCGACGTACGCAAGATTGACGAGGCCGCGCACGCCATGACCCAGGTCGCCGTTCCATTCGAATTCGACGCCGCGGCTGCGCACTTCGCCGGCCGCGCGCGAGAAGCCTGCATTGGCCGGGTCGGCGGTCAGCACGTTGCGCTTGTTGACGTGGAATGCCGCGACGGTCGCGAGCCAGCGTGCGCCGGCCCATTTCGCGCCGACCTCATAGCCATGCCCCTTCTCCGGATCGAACGCGCGGCCGTCGACGTCGGCGCCGTTGTTCGGCCGGAACGAATACGCGGTGTTCGCATACACGGAAAACGCGGGGCTCATTTCATACACGATACCGATGCGCGGACTCAATGCAGTCTGCAACTGGCTGCTCGTCGTGCCCTTCAGTCGATTCTCGACCGACTGGTGAAAGCGATCCCAGCGCAGTCCCGCGAGGATTTTCCAGTGCGGCCCGAACGCGAGCGTGTCCTGCGCGTAGAGGCCCTGGCCGTCGTCGCGCTCGAGCAGATTGGTCGCGGTGCGCGGGACGGGGGCCGGCTGACCGTAGACGGGATCGAAGATGTCGATCGCATACGGCGCGGCGGCAGTGGGCGTCGAGCGCGCGACGAACTGGTCGTAGTTGAAGCGGTACGCATCGACGCCCAGCACGAGCGTGTGGCCGATGCCGCCGGTGCGGAACGCGCCGGTCGTCTCGACGCGGCCTTGCAGATCGTTCGAATGAAACGCGACTTGCCGGTAGCGGCGCCACAGCGTGCGGCCGTCGGGCTGCAGCGCGAACGCCTCGGACGATCGTCCGGACAGGTCGGTGGTGCGCTGCGCGAAACCGGCGTTGATCGACCAGCCGGCATCGATGCGATGCTCGAGCGTGAACTGGTGGCCCGTGTTGCGCACGTCGTAGTCGCCGTCGCGGGGCTCGCCGAGAAAGCGCGAAGCCGGAATCGCGCCGAGCTGCCCGCCCACCGCGACCACGCCGCGATCGAGCGGCGCGCGCTGGCGTGCGCTCTCGAATTCGTAGTGGAGCGTCGTGTCCGCGCCGATGTCCCACGTGAACGACGGCGCGAACAGGTAGCGTTTGCTCGACACCGTATCGCGGAAACTGCCGTTGTTCTCGTTCATCGCGACGAAGCGGTACGCGAGCGACTTCGTGACGGGCCCGGTTGAATCGAAGGTCTCGCGCAATGCGCCGTAGCTGCCGGCCGACACGCCGACGGTGTTCGAGCGCGCGAACTGCGGCTGCTTGGTCGTATAGCTGATGAGCCCGCCCGGATCGCCGCGGCCGTATAGCGCCGACGCGGGCCCCTTGAGCACTTCCATGCGCTCGAGGTCGACCGTGTCGCGCGGGACGCTGATTCCGCGGTTCCACGAGAAGCCGTTGACGAGGTAGTCGGTGCCGGACGTGTTGCCGTCGCCGGCGAAGCCGCGCACCGCGTAGTTGTCCCACAGGCCGCCGAAGTTGTTCTGCCGTGAGACACCCGCGACCCAGTCGTACAGGTCCTCGCCGCGTGTCGCGGCGACGGTTTGCACGAGTTTCGCATCGACGCTGCTGACCGCGAATGGAATCTCCATCACGTCTGCCTCGCTGCGCGTCGCGCTCGTCGATTCGCGCGTGCGAAACGGCGCGCTCGCGCGCTGCCCCGAGACCTCGATGGTGGGCAGCGTTGCCTCCTGCGCGTCGGCGGTGCTCAGGCCGGCCGCGCCGACGACGATGGCCATCGGTGCGGCCGCCCAGTTCTTCCTGCTCATACCCCGTCCCTTGATATGGATTGCATTCGGGCACGGTGGATGGGCCTTGCGCCGACGGCTATGTTCCAAACAGTACATTCGCGCCGAAATTTAATGCAAATGAGAGGCATTTGCAATCGCAATTTCATACGCTCGGGGATGATGCGATGCGGGCTGCAAGCGGCGCGTCACGCGGGACGCGTCGCGGAAGGTGGGGTGTGTGCAGGCGCCGGCGTCCGGTCGTGGCGCGGCGGCCGTCGAACGACTCGACGACGAAACGGGCGAGACCGGCGGGCGCCGCCAGCAGGCGGCGCCGTGGCAAGGATCGACGGGCCGAGGCGGGCTATGCCGCCGACAACCTGACCGACACGCCCGTCGCCGTATAAACCGGCGTCGCCTTGAACCCGTCGACCGTCACCGTCGAGAACTTCGCGGAAGCCGCCGCGCCGTCGATCAGCGCGATGGTGTCGCCGGCCTTGGGCGCATAACCGTTCACGAACTTCACGTGCAGCGTGCCGCCCGCGACGGTGAGCGGGCCGCCGACGCGCAGGCGGCCGCCCCCGTTGCCGTCGATGTCGAGTTCGAGCGTCGTGTTGTCGAGCTGCGTATAGCGCGTCGCGATGACCACCGGCGCACTGGCGGCAATCCTCACGCTGCCCCCCGAGCCGACGTACACGTCGCCCTTGCCGAACGCGCTTGCCGATGCCGCGGCGAGCATGCCGCCGCTCACCTGCGTGCCGCCCGTATAGCTGTTGTTGCCCGCCAGCGTCAGCGTGCCGCTGCCTTGCAGCGTCAGCTTGCCCGCGCCGGCGATGTCGTTGCGCCACAGGTCGGCGGTATTGAACCCGCCCTGCGAAGCGTCCATCGACACGATCACGTTGCCGTTGAATGCACCGTAACCGTCGGCCGCGGTGAACAGGTTGAGGCGGCCCCAGCCTTCCGCATCGTCCATGACCGGATAGCCGGACGGCAGTTCGGTCGTCTTCAGCACGACGCGGCGCTGGTCCGCGCTCAGGTACGGGAAGCGCGTCTGCAGCAGGATCTCCGCGCCCTTCGGCACGACGGGCGGCGCGTCGGTCGACTCGATCGCGCCGAAGCCGAACGTCAGGCGGCGCGCGAAGGCCGTCTTGTTCGTCGCGTAATCGGCGAAGCGGTCGGTGGCCGTCGTGCCCGAGTGCGCGAAGGCGGCGAACGTCGTGTCGGTCGTGCCCGTGAGCTGCTGCAGCGCCTGATGCGCCTGGCCGTACGCGGCCTGCGCATCGCTCGCGTACGCGGTCAGGTTCGCCGCGCTGACGGCAAGCGCGAGCATGCGGCCGCCGATCACGTCGAGCGGCGAGTGCATGCCGGCGAGGATGCGGTTCTCGCCCAGTTCGAGGCCGCGGCCGACCATCTCCTGGAAGCGCTCCGGCACGAGCCACGCCATCGTCATCGCGTCGCGCATCGCTTCGGCCGTGTGGCCGCTGATGAAGCCGCCGTCGGTCGCGGGCGTCGTGCTTTCCGCCGGCACGAGCGTCGGCGCGACGACGACGCCGGTGCTCCAGCGGTACGGCCGCGCGTACTTGTAGAAACGCTTCGACGGTTCGGTCGACGCGTTGTTGCCCATTTCGTTGAGCAGGTCGACGACCTTGCCGAAGCTCGCGTTCGTGCTGCTGCCGACGCCGACGTTGTTGCCGGAATCGTTGTACAGCACCGTCGTCGCGTCGGCGGGCACGCTGGTGATGCTGGTCGTCTGCTGCGCGGCCGTGCGCCACGCGCCGGTGAGCGGGCCCATGCCGTCGGTCACGCTGTAGCCCTTGGCGCGCCGGTCGTCGAAGTACGCGGCGTCGGCCTGTTGCTGCGTGCGTGCGGTCGTTGCGTTGATCACATATTGAACGTTGGCGGCCAGCACCGTGTCGTTCAGGCTCGTGCCGCACGGCGTGCCGCTGCCGGGCAGGCCCGAGCAGGTCGACGGCGAGATCGCCGGAAACCCGCCGTTGGCCGGCGCGCTCACGCCGGCATCGACGAGCATCGTCGCCGGCTGCCACAGGTCGAGGAAGCGGCTCACCACGCGCACGGCCGCGTTGGTCGACAGCGTGGCATAGCGCGCGTCGCCGCGCTGGTTGGTCGCGATGTTGTCGACGAAGGCCGGCACGCTCGGCACGGGTGCGCTGTCGACGAAGCCGGGGTCGGCCGGCGGTGCCGGCATGGCCGCGCTGGTCGTGGTGGTCGATGCGACATCGTCGCCGCCGCCGCACGCGGCGAGAACGATCGCACTCGACAATGCTGCGACGTGCAGCGGAAAACGGCTTCGTGACGCAAACATGCAAGGCTCCATCCTGAGTGTCGAAGATGGCGGATTGTCGTGGGCGATCGTGACGCAGCCGTTACGGATTTGTTTCGGGGGGGCGGTCGACGCGCCAAAATTCTCACTATTTGGTGAATTCGTGATGCTGAACATCGTGGCGGGGCGATCGGGCCGTCGGCGATGTCCGGTCCGGCCAGCGCGCGCGTTCGAAAAGACGATCGGATCCGGCGCGCTCACGCCGGTTGGGCGACCCATTCCGCGTCGGCGCGGCACACGCGGTTTCTGCCCTGGCGCTTCGCCGCGTAGAGGGCGAGGTCGGCCTGATGCGACAACGCGTGCACGGACCGCGGGTGCGCACGGTGCCCGGTCGCGTAGCCGATGCTGACCGTGAAAGCCGGAATCGTCGCGTCGAACCCGTCGAGCCGGCTGCGCTCCACGGCGCGGCGAATCGCCTCGGCGACTTTCGCGGCGCCGCTTTCATCCGTGTCGGGCAATACGACGACGAATTCTTCGCCGCCGTAGCGCGCGGCAAGATCGCCGCGCCGCCGCGTATGCGCGCGAATGCACTCGGCGAGAAAGCGCAGCGCGGTGTCGCCTTGCGCATGACCGAAGCGGTCGTTGTACTGCTTGAAGTGATCTGCGTCGATGAACAGCACCGACAGGCTGCCGTCGCTGCCGCGCTGCAGCCGTTCCCATTCGTCGGCGAGCGCGGCATCGAGCGCGCGACGGTTGTGCAGGCCCGTGAGCGGATCGGTGCGCGTCAGGTCGGTGAGGAGCGTCTGCTTGCGCAGGTTGTCCCGCAGCGCGAACGCGAGCAGCCACACCACCGCGCAGAACAGCGCACCGATGACGGACGCGGACACGCCGACCGTCCACATCAAATGCGTGGTGCCGGCCAGCACGTCATGCTCGGCCGGTGCGACGACCGCGATCAACGGCGTGCCGGGCACCCGTTGGAACGTATAAAGCCGCACGACGCCGTCGATGCTCGAGCGCGCCGCATAGAAGCCCGATTCGCGGCTCACCATGCGTTCGAACGACTTCGAGCGGCGCAGGCGGACCATCTGGTGATCGGTCAACGGCGGGTTTCTCGCGAGGATCGTGCCGTCCGCGCGCAGGATCGCGCTGACGCCGTGCGGCCCGACGTTCAGGCGGGACAGAAGCCGATCGAAGTACGCGAGGTCGATGGCGACCACCGCGATTCCGTCGAACGTGTGATCCGCGCGCTCGATGCGCCGCGACAGCGCGATCGATTCCGTGTTGCCGCGCGAACGCGCGCGATACGCCTCGGACACGTACAGGCCGACGTTGTCCGCATCGCGATGGACCTTGAAGTAGTCGCGATCGCTGAAATCCCAGTTGTGGGTCGAGCTGCAACAGCCGTCGATCAAATGGCCGAAGCGGTCCGTCACGCCCATGCCGGTCACGTATTGCGCGGCCGTGCGCTCGAACAGCACGTCGTGACGCAGCCCGGCGTCCATGCGCGCGACGGCGGGATTGCCGAGATCGGTGGCGAGCGAGACGAGCGCGTTGTTGGACGTCTCGACGGTGCGCGCGATCTCGCTGACCAGGACGGCCGCGACGTTGCGCGACGTCTCGTGCGCATGTCCGACGACCTCGCTGCGTGCGGCCCACAGCGTCGCCGCGCTGATGCAGAGCGCGGCAAGCGACATCAGCGTGCCCAGCACGCCGACGATCAGGTGGTGGCGGCCGGCCCAGTCGGCAACTTTCTCGATCGGAATGGATGCAGGCATTGCTCGCGCTCGTGCGGGAAGCCGGCTGCGATCGCAGCGGCGCTGGTCAAATCCGGGTTAACGGCAGGGATGCCCGGAAATCGAGG
Source organism: Burkholderia sp. RF7-non_BP4 (assembly GCF_001521935.1). Classification (NCBI taxonomy): domain Bacteria; kingdom Pseudomonadati; phylum Pseudomonadota; class Betaproteobacteria; order Burkholderiales; family Burkholderiaceae; genus Burkholderia; species Burkholderia sp. RF7-non_BP4. Next base: position 98,098 of record NZ_LOTA01000095.1, read on the forward strand.
CCGGCATGCGACGCAATGACCGCACGGGTGCCGCAAACGTGTGCGTCCGGGGTGCGCCGCGCAACGAGCACGCGACAGCGGCGAATCCCGGTGGTCGCGCAGGCTCAGTCGAGCCCGCCCTGGCACAGGTACTTGATCGACAGATAATCGTCGAGGCCGTAGCGCGAGCCTTCGCGGCCGTAGCCCGATTCCTTCACGCCGCCGAACGGCGCGGCTTCGCTCGCGAGCGCGCCTTCGTTGATGCCGACGATGCCCGTTTCGAGCCGCGCCGACACGCGCGCGACGCGGCGCACGTCCTGCGTGTAGAAATACGCGGCGAGCCCGAACGGCGTGTCGTTCGCGGCCGCGACGGCTTCGTCCTCGGTGTCGAACCGGAACAGCGCGGCGACGGGGCCGAAGGTTTCCTCGCAGGTCAGCTGCATGTCGGCGGTGGCGTCGGCGAGCACCGTCGGCGCGTAATAATTCGGGCCGAGCTCGGGCAGACGCTTGCCGCCGGCGAGCACGCGCGCGCCGCGCTCGATGGCGTCGCCGACGTGGCGCGCGATCTTGTCGACCGCGCGCGCGTTGATCATCGGCCCGATCTGCGCGGCCGGGTCGGTCGCGGGCGCGACCTTCAGCGCGGCGACGCGCGCGGCGAGCTTCGCGGCGAACGCATCGTAGACGCCGGCCTGCACGTACACCCGATTCGGCGATACGCAGGTCTGGCCGCCGTTGCGGAACTTGGCGGCCATCAGCCCGTCGATCGCGGCGTCGAGTTCCGCATCGTCGAATACGATGAACGGCGCGTTACCGCCCAGTTCCAGCGACAGCTTCTTCAGCGTCGCCGCCGATTCGCGCGCGAGCAGCTTGCCGACGGGCGTCGATCCGGTGAACGTGATCTTGCGCACGCGGCCGTCGGCGAGCCAGTCGGCCACCGCATCGATGCCGCGTTCGCGCGATGCGGCGATCAGGTTCAGCACGCCGGGCGGCACGCCGGCTTCCTGCGCGAGGAAGGCCAGCGCGAGCGCGGTGAGCGGCGTGTCCTCGGCCGGCTTCGCGACGACCGTGCAGCCGGCCGCGAGGGCAGGTGCGATCTTGCGCGCGATCATCGCGAGCGGGAAGTTCCACGGCGTGATCGCGGCGACGATGCCGATCGGCTCCTTGACCGCGCTCAGCCGCTTGCCGCGCTGTTGCTGCGGAATCAGGTCGCCGTACGTGCGCGTCGCTTCCTCGGCGAACCACAGCACGTACGACGCCCCGTATGCGACTTCGCCGCGCGCTTCGGCGAGCGGCTTGCCCTGTTCGCGCGACATCAGTTTCGCGAGATCGTCGGTGTGCGCGACGATCGCCGCATGCCATGCGCGCAGGATCGCGGCCCGTTCGCGAGCGGGCGTCGCGCGCCATGCGGGCAGCGCGCGTGCGGCCGCATCGGTCGCGGCGCGTGCGTCGGCCGCGCCGCTGTCGGGTGCGTGGGCAACGGTCTCGAGCGTCGCCGGATCGGTGACGTCGAAGCGGCGGCCGTCGAGCGCGTCGCGCCAGGCGCCGTCGATCAGGTTGGCGGTGCGAACGAGTTCGGTTCGGGACAGCGTAAGCGGCATGACAGGTCCTTGGATGGAGCGATTCGGCGACGACGGCTGCGGCGCGGACGCGCGACTACCCCGCGCGGACGGCGGGCCGCCGCGTTCGCGGATGCCGCACGCTGGCAATCAGTGACGTTCGCCGAACAGCGATTCGAGCGGGTAGTGCCGTTTGACGAACGGCGACTTGATGATCACGTAACTGAAATATTTCTCGATGCCGATGTTCTGCTCGAGCAGCCCTTCGACGATCGTCTGGTAATGGCTCACGCTGCGCGTGATGAACTTCAGCAGATAGTCGTAGCCGCCGCTCGCGAGGTGACACTCGACGATCTCGTCGACGTTGCGGATCGCCGCGACGAAACGGTCGAAGTCCTCGCGGCGGTGGTCGGCCAGCGTGACCTCGGTGAACACGACCTGCACGTCGCCGAGTTTCTCGAGCTGGATGTGCGCGCCGTAGCCGCCGATATAGCCGGCCTTCTCGAGCCGCTTCACGCGGATCAGGCAAGGGCTGGGCGACAGCCCGACCGCATCGGCCAGCTCGACGTTGGTCATGCGTCCGCGCTTTTGCAACTGGGAGAGGATGCGCAGGTCGATGCGATCCAGCTTGCTGTCCGTCATGTTCGCGTGAGAGGGAAAAAATGGAATGTCCGGTTACTTTAGAGTCGAACGATTGCCGCCACAAGCCCGGCTTTCCCGTGCCCGGTCAGGCCGGCTGCGCGTGCGCGGCGTCCAGCGCGCACTGCACGCCCGCATCGGCCAGCACGTCGTCGAGCGTCTTGCGCACGCGTTCGAACATCAGGTCGAACTCGCCCGCGGTGAAGCTCAGCGCCGGCGCGAAACCGAGCACGCCGTCGCCGAATGCACGAAACACCACGCCGTTCGCATACGCGGCGGCGGCGATCCTGTCGGGCACGTTGAGCGCGGGGTCGAAGCGCGTCTTGCGCGTCTTGTCGGCCACCAGTTCGAGCGCGCCGAGCAGGCCGGCCGAACGCGCGTCGCCGACGAGCGGATGCGCGCGCAGCGCATCGAGCCCCGCGGCGAAACGCGGCGCCATCGCCCGGCCGTTCGCGAGCAGCCCGCCTTCGTGATAGAGCTTCAGCACTTCGAGGCCGATCGCCGCGCTGACCGGATGCGCGGAATACGTATGGCCGTGGCCGACCGCGGGCGAATCGGCGCGGCTGCCCGCGATGCCTTCGTAGATTTCATCGGACATCAGCACGGCACCCATCGGCGCATAGCCGGCGGTCAGCCCCTTCGCGACGGTCATCAGGTCCGGGTCGACCTGCTCGGTCTCGCACGCGAACAGCGGGCCCGTGCGGCCGAAGCCGGTGATCACCTCGTCGGCGACGAACAGGATGCCGAGGCGCCGGCATGCGTCGCGCATCGCCTTCAGCCAGCCGGCCGGCGGGACGATCACGCCGCCGGACCCCTGCACGGGCTCGCAGAAGAATGCCGCGACGTTGTCCGCGCCGAGTTCGGCGACTTTCGCCTCGAGCGCGGCGACCGACGCGGCGATCAGCGCCTGCGCGTCGTCGCCGAGCGGATGGCGATACGGGTAGGGCGACGGGATGTGGTGCTGATCCGCGCGCGGCAGGTCGAAGTGACGATGGAACGCGGGCAGCGCGGTGAGCCCGGCGCCGATCGACGACGAGCCGTGATAGCCGCGTTCGAGCGCGATCATGTGCTTTTTCGTCGGGCGACCGGTCGCGTTGAAATAGTGCGTGATGAAACGCACCGCGGAGTCGACCGCATCCGAGCCGCCGAGCGTGAAGTACACGCGATTCAGCGACGGCGGCGCGAGCGACGCGAGCCGTTCGGCCAGCTCGATCGCGGGTTGCGAGCCGAAATGGAAATAGCCGGTCGCGTAGGGCAGCTTCGCCATCTGGTCGGCGGCGGCCTTCACGATGCTGTCGCGGCCGTAGCCGACGTTCACGCACCACAGGCCCGAGAACGCATCGAGCAGCGTGTGGCCGTCGGCGTCGCGCAGGAACACGCCTTCGGCGGATTCGAGCACGGTGACGCCGCGCGCCTCGTGCGCACGATAGTTGACGACGGGGTGGATCAGGTGTTGACGATCGGCTTCGATCAGCGCGGCTTGGTTCATGGCAGTGCGGGACTCTCGTCGGGTGTCAGCGTGAGGTCATGCTACCGGGCGAGCAATCCGCACGCGCCTTCAATTTGCGGTCTGAAACGTACGAACGCGGTGTTTGCACGGGGCGCTTCGGCATTTTCTGCTGCGCGCCACGCCGGGCCGGGCGCGCGCGTCAGTAGCCGCGTGCGCGGTCGACGACGCCGATCATCGGCTGCCCCGCGCGATGGCGCGCGAGGTTCGCGAGCACGGCGTCGACCGCGGTGTCCGGCCGCGTCGCGCTGGCGATGTGCGGCGTGATGCGAATGCGCGGATGCGTCCAGAACGGGTGGCCGGCCGGCAACGGCTCCGGGTCCGTCACGTCGAGGATCGCGCTGTCGAGGCGGCCGCTGTCGAGCGCGGCGAGCAGCGCGGTCGCATCGAGTTGCGGGCCGCGCCCGACCTGCACGAGCGATGCGCCGGCCGGCAGCGCGTCGAATACGCGTGTGCCGAGCAGGCCGCGCGTGTCGTCGGTGAGCGGCAGCAGGCAGATCAGGATGTCGGTGCGGGCGAGGAACGCGTCGAGCGCCGCATCGCCCGCATGACAATCGATGCCGTCTAGCGTGCGCGGCGTGCGGCTCCAGCCGGCGCACGGGAAGCCGAAGCGCCGCAGCGTGTCGAGCACGGCCTGCCCGAGCGTGCCGAGCCCGAGCACGCCGATGCGTCGCGACGCGGCCGCGCGCACCGGCTTCTCGCGCCACACGTGCTCGCGCTGCTGCGCCGCATAGTCGAACAGGTCGCGATGGATCGTCAGCACGGCCTGCGTCACGTATTCGACCATCCCTTCGACGATGCCCGGCTCGATCATCCGCACGACCGGGATGTGCGCGGGCACGCGCGACAGGTCGAACTGATCGATGCCGGCACCGACCGAAAACACGATCTCCAGATTCGGCAGCAGCGCGGTCGGATCGTCGGGCGGCTGCCACGCGGCGAGATAGCGCACGGCTTCAGGATCGCCGAGGTCCGGCCAGATCCGGAACGCGAGGTCGGGCGCCTGCTGCGCGAAGCGCCGTGCCCATTGCGCGCCGCGCACGGGGTCGGCCTTGTAGAGGAAACTCATCGCGCGCGCCGCTCAGCCGAGTGCTTGGTTGACGATCGCGAACGCGCGCAGCGACGGATCGCGGGCGGGCGCCGCGCCGCGCGCCATCGCGACGACGGTATCGACGCGCGGCAGGCCGAGCCCCTGCAGCCAGTCCGACAGGCCGCTGTCGCCCGGCACGTCGAGGCGCACGAACATGCCTTCGTGCAGCGCGAGCCAGTGGCTGATCAGCGCCTGCGCGCGCAGCGCGTCCGGTGCGACCACCGGGCCGATCACGTGCCCGCGGCCGAAACGGCGGAACAGCGCGAAGCCGAGCAGTTCGCCGTCGCGGTCGAGTGCGATCCCGTTGGCGACGCCGAGCAGCGCATCGATCACCGCGTCGCGCGGGTAGCCGGCCGCGCGCGATGCGAGCGCGGCGAGGCGCGGGCCGTCGTTGGTGCCGAGCGGGCGCAGGCGCTCGCCCGGCGGCAGCGAGATCAGCGGCGGCTGGAACGCGGCGCCCTGGTGCTGGTCGATCGTGCCGATCGCCTCGAAGCCGAACTTCACGTAGAGCGGTTCGCCGGACGGCGTCGCATGCAGGAAGATCGTGCGTGCGCCGAGGCTGTCGACGACGCGCGCGAGCAGTTCGCGGCCGATGCCGCAGCCCTGGCGCTCGGGCGACACGATCACCATGCCGAGCGATGCGTGCGATTCGCCGAAGCGCCAGCCGAGCGCGGTGCCGACGATGCCGGCTTCGTCTTCGGCGACGAAGCCGCTGCCGAGCTGGAATGCGAAGCGCCAGTCGTCGAGTCGATGCGGCCACTTGACTGCTTCCGACAGCCGGTGCGCGGCAGGCAGGTCGGTTTCGGCGAACGGGCGATAGGTGAGCGTGCTGGAAGAATTGAGGTCGGCCACGCCGGACTCCGGATGGGTAGGAATGACATATCGACTCTGCCAGTGCCACCGCGGCGCGGATAGGACGATTCGCCTGTTTTCCGGCGTCGGCGGGCGGTCGTGCGAGATCGACGCAAACCGGCTCGATCGGCACGGGCGAACGCGCGCTGCATGCCGGAGCGGCCCGTCATTGCGACAGCTTCTGCTGTGGGAATGCCGCTACGATGGAAACGCGGCGGCCGCATGACGGTTTCGTGAAGTCGGCCGGCTCGCCGTCGACGGCGCCGCGTGCGATCACGCCGCAGATCGTGCTGCCGGCGGCCTGCAACACGCGGCGAATCTGCGTTTCGAGCCGCGTCGAACGATGCGCGACGGATTTTTTGCCCTGATTCAATTTCGTTGAACCCAGACCGTCCCCGGCCCTGCCGGGGCTTCACACCGACAGGACGTCACATGATCCAATTTGAACCGAAGTACATCACGTTCGACTGCTACGGCACGCTGACCCGCTTCCGGATGGCCGACATGGCGCGCGAGGTCTACGCGGACCGGCTGTCGCCGGTCGCGCTCGAGGAATTCGTGCGCGCGTTCGCCGCGTATCGGCTCGACGAAGTGCTCGGCGCATGGAAGCCGTACCGCGACGTCGTCGTCAATGCGATCCGGCGCACCTGCGCGCGGATCGGCGTGAAGTTCGACGAGGCGGAGGCCGAGCGTTTCTATCTGGCGGTGCCGACGTGGGGCCCGCATCCGGACGTGCCGGCCGGGCTTTCGCGGCTGGCCACGAAGTACAAGCTGGTGATCCTGTCGAACGCGTCGGACGACCAGATCATGAGCAACGTCGACAAGCTCGGCGCGCCGTTCCACGCGGTGTTCACCGCGCAGCAGGCGCAGTCGTACAAGCCGCGGATGCAGGGCTTCGAATACATGTTCGACAAGCTCGGCTGCAAGCCGGAGGACGTGCTGCACGTGTCGTCGAGCCTGCGCTACGACCTGATGACGGCCGAGGATCTCGGCATCAAGCACAAGGCGTTCGTCAACCGCGGCCACGAGCCGGGCACACCGTTCTACAACTACTACGAGGTGTCGGACATCGGCCATCTCGCGACGCAGCTCGGGCTGTAAGCGACGCCGCGCCGGCGTGGGGCCGCGTGCCCCGCGTGCGCGGCCGTGCCGCCTTGCGCGCGCGATCACCGCACGAACCGAGGGTAATTACCGATACAGAGCCATTCAAGGCAGGGCCGCCCGGGCCGATATATGTACCGAACGGTTAATATCGCGAGGCCCTCCGCATGAAGTTGTCCACGAAACTGCTGATGCTCGTCGCCGCGGCGCTGCTCGGCGTTGTATTGCTTGCCGCGATGTCGCTGCACACGCTGCGCGACGCGCTGATCGACAGCCGCCGTGACGAGATCGTCATTCTTCTGACAAAAGCCGAGCATCTGGTCGACGCGTATCGCGCGATGCAGGCGAACGGCACGCTCACGCGGGATCAGGCCCAGCAGCAGGCCAAGGCCGCGCTGTCCGCGCTCAACGCGAATTCGAAAAGCTACTACTGGGTGACGACGTCCGACGGCGTCAACCTCGTGCATCCGAACGCGAAGTTCATCGGCACCCGCGCCAAGGGCAACCGCACGACCGGCGGCATGACCGACAGCGAGGCGTACCGCGCGGGAATGGCCCAGGCGCATTTCGCGCTCGTCGACGTGCTGATCAAGCGCAGCCCGGACGCGGACGTGGAGCCGAAACTCCAGGGCGTGGTCGCCATTCCGGAGTGGGACTGGTGGATCGGCACGGGATTCTTCTACGACGACATCAACGCCGCGTTTACGCGGCTTGCGCAGGTGCTCGGCGCCATCACGCTCGTCATCGCCGCGGCGCTGGCGGCGATCGCGTGGGGCGTGTTGCGCAGCGTCCGACGGACGCTGGGCGGCGAGCCCGCGCATGCGACCGAGATCGCGGCCCGCATCGCCGCCGGCGAACTGGACGTGCAGTTCGATACGGTGCACGCCGCGCCGGGCAGCCTGCTCGTCGCGCTCGCCGACATGAAGGCCCGGCTGACCGAGACCATCGCCGAAATCCAGACCACGACCCACTCGATTGCCGTCGGCACCGGCGAGATCGCGCAGGGCAATCTGGACTTGTCGCAGCGCACGGAGGAACAGGCCGCGTCGCTGCAGCAAACGGCCGCGAGCATGGAGCAGATCACGTCGACGGTCAAACAGAATGCCGACAATGCACGTCAGGCGAACACGCTCGTGACCCACGCGAAGGAGGCGACGGAACTCGGCGGCGCGGCCGTGCGCGAAGTCGTCGAAACGATGCGGCAGATTTCGGACGGATCGGTGCGGATCACCGACATTACCGTCGTGATCGAAAGCATCGCGTTCCAGACGAACATTCTCGCGCTCAACGCCGCGGTCGAGGCCGCGCGGGCCGGCGAGGAAGGGCGCGGGTTCGCGGTCGTGGCCTCGGAGGTGCGCTCGCTCGCGCAACGCAGCGCGGCGGCCGCGAAGGACATCAAGGGATTGATCGAGGCGTCGGTCGAGCGGGTCGGCAGCGGCAGCCGGCTCGTCGAGACGGCGGGCGCGCGGATGACGGAGATCGTCCGGTCGATCGACCGGGTGGCCGACATCATGGGCGAGATTTCAGCGGCATCCGCCGAGCAAAGCACGGGCATCGAGCAGGTCGGCCTCGCGGTCGCGCAAATGGACGAAGTGACGCAGCAGAATGCCGCGCTGGTGGAGCAGGCTGCCGCGGCCGCATCCTCGCTGGATGAGCAGGCGGCACGGTTGCGGGCCGCCGTCTCGGTGTTCAGGCTGGCTGCCTGACGGCCGCGTGCCGGCATCTGCCGGCAACGGCATCATCTCGTCTCCCTCTCGCCGCGCCGGCCTGTGTCCGGCGTGCGCGCCGACGTGCAGGCATCGACCGCGTCGGCCGCATCACGGCGGGGAATTGCGGCCTGGCGCAGCGCCACGAGTTCGTACCCGCATCGGGCAATCCGGCCGTATTCCTGTTGTCTCGCAAAGCCGCTTCAACGTCGCGGCAATCTCCCGATCTTTCAGGCTGCGGGCGTCGTCGCGGCCGGCACCCGCCGTCGCATGCGCACGCGGGCGTTCCGGTCGTTTCGGGCACCGCGGGCCGCGAGTGCGCATTCCACGCAAACATGCGGTTTGCGTGAGCCGAACGTGCTTCGGATGCCGAATCGCCAATTTTGTCGGCGCAATCTGCGGCGTGCATCGCTTTACGATTTCCTTCGTCGCGCACGTGCTGCGCAGCCGTCGCGACACGGCATCGAGCAAACGGCGGCACGCGTGGCCGCGCAGCAAATCATGCTGCGCAGGTGGCCCAAAACGGTCGAATCGTATCGTGCAGCCGCCCCGAATCGCGACAACCCGCATTTTGGCGATGCTTAAATGAACTCAATGCGCAGACGTCGCGCCCGCTACCAGCAGGCGGCGCGACGGTTTCTCGAACCACGCTGGATCCCAGACCCACTTTCCACAGTCAGGAGCAGTTCGGATGAGCGACGATATCGACAACGGCGGCAAGGGCGGCTTCACGCGCCGCGACATGATGCGGGTCATGGCGGCGAGCGGCATGATGGCCGTCGGCGGCGGCGGGCTGCTGATGGACGCGCAATCGGCGTTCGCCGCGCCAGCGCCCAAGCGCGGCGGCAAGATCCGGGTCGCGAACGAATCGAGTTCGACGGCCGACACGCTCGACCCGGCCAAGGGCTCGACGGGCGCCGACTACATTCGTTTCTTCATGTTCTACAGCGGCCTCACGCAGCTCGACGCGAGCCTGACGCCGCAGATGAATCTCGCGCAGTCGTTGCAGACGACCGACGCGAAGACGTGGATCATCAAGCTGCGCAAGGGCGTCACGTTCCACGACGGGAAACCGGTCGGGCCGGCCGACGTGGTGTTCTCGCTGATGCGCCACAAGAACGCGGCCACCGCCTCGAAGGTCAAGCCGCTCGCCGATCAGTTCGCCGATGCGAAGGCGAGCGGCCCGGACGAGGTCACGCTCACGCTCGCCAGCGCGAACGCCGATCTGCCGGTGATCCTCGCGACGCCGCAGCTCGTGATCGTCAAGGACGGCACGACCGACTTCAGCACCGGCATCGGTTGCGGCCCGTACAAGCTGAAATCGTTCAAGCCGGGCGTGTCGACCGTCGGCGTGCGCAACGACAGCTACTTCAAGCCGGGGATGCCGTACCTCGACGAGATCGAGCTGATCGGCATCAGCGACAGCGCCGCGCGACTGAACGCGCTGCTGTCGGGCGACGTGCACCTGATCAACGCGATCGATCCGCGCTCGACGCAGCGGGTCGCGTCGACGCCGGGCTATGCGCTGCAGGAAACCAAGTCGGGGCTCTATACCGACCTGATCGTGCGCAGCGACAACCCGATCACCGCGAACCCGGATTTCGTCGAAGGGATGAAGTACCTGTTCGATCGCGAGCAGATCCGCTCGGCGGTGTTCCGCGGCTACGCGGTGATCGGCAACGACCAGCCGATCCCGCCGGGGCATCGCTACTTCAACGCATCGCTGCCGCAGCGGCCGCACGATCCGGACAAGGCGAAGTTCCTGTTCCAGAAGGCGGGCGCGCTGGGCGCCACGCTGCCGCCGATCTATGCGACGTCCGACGCGAACGGGTCGATCGAAATGGCCGTGCTGCTGCAGCAGGCCGGCCAGAGGATCGGGCTGAACCTGCAGGTGAACCGCGTATCGCCCGACGGCTACTGGTCGAACCACTGGATGAAGCATCCGCTCGGCTTCGGCAACATCAACCCGCGCTCGAGCGCCGACGTGGTGTTCACGCAGTTCTTCAAGTCGGATGCGCCGTGGAACGAGTCGGGCTGGAAGAACGCGAAGTTCGACCAGTTGCTGCTCGCCGCGCGATCGGAAACCGACGACGCGAAGCGCAAGCAGATGTATGGCGACATGCAGGTGCTCGTCGCGCAGCAGTGCCGGGTCGGCATTCCGGCCTTCATCAGCTTCCTCGACGGCTACGACAAGCGGCTCGCGGGCCTCGGCTCGATTCCGACCGGCGGAATGATGGGCTTCATGTTCGCCGAGCACGTGTGGTGGAACGCCTGAGCACGACGCGTGCCGCCGCCGCGCGACCGGTGCGGGTCACCGCCCCGGTCGCGCGCGACCTTTTCCGGAGTGCCGCTTCATGAATCGAATCCTGCTCGGGCTGATCGGCCGGCGCATCGCGGTCACCGCGCTGACGCTGCTGATCGTGTCCGCGATCATCTTCACGATCACGAACCTGCTGCCGGGCGACGCCGCGCAGGCCGCGCTCGGCCAGTCCGCGACGCCGGAGACGGTCGCCGCGCTGCGTCAGCAGTTCGGCCTCGACATGCCGGCCCACGTGCGCTACCTGCACTGGCTCGCGGGGCTGCTGCACGGCGATTTCGGCCGCTCGCTGTCCGGCGACATGCCGGTGTCGGAGATGATCGGCGGGCGCCTGCCGAAGTCGCTCGCGCTCGCGGCGATCACGACCGCCGTGTCGGTGCCGATCGCGCTGCTGCTCGGGATCCTCGCGGCGGTCAAGCGCGAATCGGTGGTCGATCGCGTGATCAGCCTCGGCACGCTGTCGCTCGTCGCGACGCCGGAATTCCTGATCGCGACGGTCGCCGTGCTCGTGCTGGCCGTGAAGCTGCACTGGCTGTCCGCGCTGTCGTACAGCGGCCCGATCGAAAGCCTGCACGATTTCCTGCGCGCGTATGCGATGCCGGTGCTGACGCTGTGCGCGGTCGTGATCGCGCAGATGGCACGGATGACGCGCGCCGCGGTGATCGAGCAGCTGAGCGCGTCGTACGTCGAGATGGCCGTGCTCAAGGGCGCGAGCCCCGCGCGGGTCGTGCTGCGCCATGCGCTGCCGAACGCGATCGGCCCGATCGCCAATGCGGTCGCGTTGAGCCTGTCGTATCTGCTCGGCGGCGTGATCGTCGTCGAGACGATCTTCAACTATCCGGGCCTCGCGAGCCTGATGGTCGACGCCGTCGGCAACCGCGATTTCCCGTTGGTCCAGGCGTGCACGCTGATCTTCTGCGTCGCCTATCTGACGCTCGTGCTGTTCGCCGACCTGTGCTCGATCGTGTCGAACCCGAGACTGCGGACCTGAGCGTCCCGTCCTTCTTCCGAGATGCCGCCCATGCACCCGACCGAACCCGTTCAACGCAGTAGCGCGCTGCCGCCGTCCGGCGATCCGCCTCCGCCGTGGAGCGGCGCGACGCCGCCCGCCGCGCCCGCCCCCGACCAGCCGCGCAAGCGCCGCGCCGCGCGCGTGAAACTGACGACCGGCGGCCGCGTCGGCCTGTCGATGGTCGGCCTGATGCTGTTCATCGCGGCGTTCGCGCCGCTGCTCGCGCCGCACGACGTCGGCGCGATCGTCACGCCGGACGTGTTCGCACCGTTCAGCGCGAAGCTGCCGTTCGGCTCCGACTTCCTCGGCCGCGACATGCTGAGCCGGATCCTGTACGGCACGCGCCTGACCGTGCTGCTCGCGCTCGCGGCGGTTCTGCTCGCCGCGCTGACCGGCACGACGCTCGGGCTGCTCGCGACGGTGTCGGGCCGCGCGGTCGACGAGACGATGAGCCGGCTGCTCGATGCGCTCACGTCGATTCCGTCGAAGATGTTCGCGTTGATGTTCGTCGCCGCGTTCGGCTCGTCGCTGCCGCTCCTGGTCCTGACCGCGGCGGTCAGCTACATGCCGGGCTCGTACCGGATCGCGCGGGCGCTGGCGGTCAACATCAGCACGCTCGAATTCGTGCAGGTGGCACGCGCCCGAGGCGAAAGCGCGCTGTACATCGCGTGCGTCGAGATGCTGCCGAACATGATCCACCCGATGCTCGCCGATACGGGGTTGCGCTTCACGTTCGTCGTGCTGCTGCTGAGCGGCCTGAGCTTTCTCGGGCTCGGCGTGCAGCCGCCGTACGCGGACCTCGGCTCGCTCGTGCGCGAGAACATCGCGAGCCTCGGCGACGGCTCGGCCGTCGCGATCATGCCCGCGGTCGCGATCGCGATCCTGACGGTGGGCGTCAACCTGTTGATCGACGGCCTGCCGCATCGCGGCCGCCGCAAAGGCGCGGCCGCTGCCGCCGGAGAACACTGATGCGAGACGATTCGACTCCGCTCGTCGAGGTGCGCGGGCTGCGCGTGGTCGGCGGCCGGCCGGGTGGCGAGGAAACGACGATCGTCCCCGGCGTCGACTTCGATATCGGGCGTGGCGAGGTGCTCGCACTGATCGGCGAATCGGGCTCCGGCAAGACCACGATCGCGCTGTCGCTGATGGGCCATGCGCGTGCCGGCTGCCGGATCGCGGGCGGCTCGGTGAAGCTCGGCGGTACCGATGTCTGCACGTTGTCGGCGCCGGCGCTGGCCGCGCTGCGCGGCCGCAAGGTCGCGTACATCGCACAGAGCGCGGCCGCCGCGTTCAACCCGTCGCGCACGATTCTCGACCAGGTGATCGAGAGCGCGCTGATCCACAGGACGCTGTCGAAGCGCGACGCGCAGGCGAAGGCGGTCGAGCTGTTCCGCGCGCTCGCGCTGCCGGAGCCCGAGACGATCGGCAAACGCTATCCGCATCAGGTGTCGGGTGGCCAGTTGCAGCGGCTGATGGCCGCGATGGCGCTGATCACAGATCCGGAGCTGGTGATCCTCGACGAGCCGACCACCGCGCTCGACGTGACCACGCAGATCGACGTGCTGCAGGCCTTCAAGAGCGTGATCCGGCGCTACGGGATGAGCGCCGTATACGTGTCGCACGATCTGGCGGTGGTCGCGCAGATGGCCGACCGGATCGTCGTGCTGAGCGACGGCGTGATCCGCGAAGCGGGCGATACCGAACAGATCCTGCATGCGCCGGCGCATCCATACACGCAGAGCCTGATCGCGGCGGTGACGCCGAGCGATGCCGAACGCGACGCGAAAGCGGCGAGCGCCGCGCCGGCGCCGCTGCTCGACGTGCGTGGCGCGGTCGCCGGCTACGGCGGCCGTACCGCGAAAGGCTGGCCCGCGAAGGTGATCCTGCACGAAGTGGACCTGCGCATCGGGCGTGGGCAGACGGTCGGCGTGATCGGCGAATCGGGCTCGGGCAAGACGACGCTCGCGAAGGTGATCGCGGGCCTCGTGCCGGCGACGGCCGGGCAGATTCTGCTCGACGGCGAGCCGCTCGCGCTCGATATCGGCAAACGCACCAAGGAGCAGCACCGTCGCGTGCAGATCGTGTTCCAGAACGCCGATACCGCGCTCAACCCGGTGCACAGCGTCGAGCGCACGCTCGCGCGGCCGCTCGCGTTCTATCACGGGATCAAGGGCGCGCGTGCACGGCAGCGCGTCGCGGAGCTGCTCGAACTCGTGCGGCTGCCGCAGGCGGTGGCCGCGCGGCGCACCGGCGAGCTGTCCGGCGGACAGAAGCAGCGCGTGAATCTCGCGCGCGCGCTGGCGGCCGAGCCCGACCTGATTCTGTGCGACGAGGTCACGTCGGCACTCGACACCGTGGTCGGCGCCGCGATCATCGATTTGCTGCGCGACCTGCAGGCGAAGCTCGGCGTGTCGTACGTGTTCATCACACACGACATCGCGAAAGTGCGCGCGATCAGCGACGACATCGTCGTGCTGTACGCGGGCCGCCGCGTCGAAACGGGTAGCTGCGACGCGCTCTGTGCGCCGCCTTACCACCCGTATTCGCATCTGCTCGTGTCGTCGGCACCGGAGTTGCGCGCGGGCTGGCTCGACGATGCGGCCGAGCGCTGCCACCGGCCGCTCGTGCCGATCGGCGCGAGCGCCGACGACGCCGAGCTGTGTCCGTTCCTGTCGCGCTGCGCGATGCGGGTGGACGGCGTGTGCAACCGGACCGCGCCCGCGCTGCGCACGCTCGAGAACGGCGCGCAGGTGTTGTGCCATCGCAGCGAGGAAGATCTCGCGCGCTTCCAGGCCGAGCCAGCGGAGGGTGCCGCGCCGGTGCAGCCGGTGCGTTTGTAGCGCGCCGCGCGGCGATCCGCATAGTCTGCTGCGGCGGTCGTGCAAAACGGTGGATCGTGCGCGCGCCGTGCGCGAATACGCGGCAACCGCGCTTTTTGACGGTGATTAAATGGCTTTCAACGGGCGATCACCGATCGCTGTCGACGGAATGCTCGAGAAGGATCCGATGAAATTCGAATCGTACTGGCTGGATACGCGCCCCGCGTTTCGTGCAGGCTGCGAAGGGCCCGTCGAAGGGCGCGCCGACGTCGCCGTGATCGGCGGCGGCTTCACCGGCCTGTCGGCGGCGCTCGCGCTGGCGCAGCGCGGCGTATCGGTGGTCGTGCTCGAAGCCGCGCAGATCGCGGGCGAAGCGTCCGGCCGCAACGGCGGCCAGTGCAATACCGGCGTCGCGCAGGACTACGCATCGCTGGCCGCGCGGATCGGCGCCGAACCTGCAAAGCAGTTCTATCGCGCCTACGAAAGCGCGGTGAAGAGCGTCGAGGCGATCGTCGCCGAACATGCGATCGACTGCGATTTCCGGCGCGCCGGCAAGCTGAAGCTCGCCGCGAAGCCGCAGCATTTCGCTGGACTGGCGAAGACGTTCGATGCGCTGCTGCGTGACGTGGATCCCGACATCGAATTGATCGAGCCGTCGCGAATTCGCGATGAAGTCGCCTCGGACGGCTTCCACGGCGGGCTGTTGCAGCGGAACGGCGTGCAGATGCACATGGGCAAGTTCGGCGTCGGCCTCGCGCAGGCGGCCGTGCGGGCGGGCGCGCGCATCTATGAGCAGGCGGCCGTCACGCGGCTCGAGCGGATCGACGGCGAGCGCCACGCGATCACCTGCGTGCGCGGCACGCTCGTCGCCGATCGCGTGCTGGTCGCGACCGGCGCGTCGCAGCACGGCCCGTTCGCCTGGTTCCGGCGGCGCATCGCGCCGGTCGGCAGTTTCATCGTCGTGACCGAGCCGCTGCCCGACGCGCAACTGAACCGGCTGTTCCCGCATCGCCGTGCGTACGTCACGTCGCGCCAGATCGGCAACTACTTCCGCGTGACGCCCGACAACCGGCTGCTGTTCGGCGGCCGGGCGCGCTTCGCGATGTCGAGCCCGCGGTCGGATGCGAAAAGCGGCGAGATCCTGCGCGCCGGCATGGCCGGCTATTTCCCGGAACTGGCGAACGTGCGGCTCGATTACTGCTGGGGCGGGCTGGTCGACATCACCGCCGACCGGCTGCCGCGCGCGGGCCAGCACGACGGGCTCTATTACTCGATGGGCTACAGCGGCCACGGCGTGCAGATGTCCGTGCACATGGGCCGCGTGATGGCCGACGTGCTGTACGGCGCGACTGCGGCGAATCCGTGGCGCGAACTCGACTGGCCGGCAATGCCCGGCCATTTCGGGCAAGCGTGGTTTTTGCCGTTCGTCGGCGCGTATTACCGGATGCAGGATTTCCTGCATTGAAGCGGCTGCTCCGGGAGGATTCGATATGACCGCACGATTTGTTTGCCTGCTTGCCTTGGGCGAAGGCCGCCACGACGGGACGGGCGTCGGTGACACGATGGCCGCGTCGATCGAGCCGTGCTCGATCGCGCATTTCGCCGCGCAAGGCGCAGCCGTCAAGACGATCGCATGAGGGCGGCAAGCATGGTCACCCTGTTCCACGATTCGCTTGACGGCGCGCCAACACGTGCACCGCGTGTTCCGCAGCCCGTCTCGCCGGCGATCGGCGACGTGCTGCGTACGATCGATGCATCGTTCGCGCAAGCGCTGAATCTCGACACGCTCGCGGCGGTGGCCGGATTGAGCGTATCGCGTTTCACCGCGCGCTTTCGCGGCGAAGTCGGCTTGTCGCCGCACCGGTATCTGTGTCTGGTGCGCGTACGGCGTGCGCAGGATTTGCTGCGCGCCGGTCTGGCGCCGTCGGTCGTCGCGACCGAGGTCGGCTTCTTCGATCAGAGCCATCTGTGCCGGCATTTCCGGCGGGTGCTCGGGATCACGCCGCGCGATTACGTGGTCGCCCGGCCGGGTGACGCGCCGGCGCGAACCTCGTCGACTCGCACACGCGTCGAACGCGGCGAAGCGTCGTGTCACGTTGCATAGGCGCGCGGCGGGCGACGTCCGCGAACAACGATTTCCGATACCGCGCGACGCGTTCTCGACAACATCGCCGCGCACTGGGCAGGAGCAGAAATGACCGCAGTTTTCGTGTTGCATCGTGCCGACGGCATGACCAATACAACCGCCTTCCGCAAGCAGGCATTCGGGGAGCGCGATCCTTTCGCGCGACATCGGGAGATCGCGTGGGAAGGGCCCGACGCGATGGCCGCGGGGCGTATCCGTTTCGTCGGCGAGCTTGACGTCTCGCGTTATCCGCACATCGAGACCCTCGTCGTCGTCGAAGGCGAGCTGACGCTCGAAGCGGCGGGCGCCGCACCGTTGGTGCTGGGGCCGGGGGAGGGGGCGGTCATCGGCGGCGGCACGGCGCTGCGCGTCATCGCGGAATCGCACGTGCTCGTCATGTTCTGCGCGGCTGCATGCGCGGAACCGACGAAGCGCGGCGTGTTCCCGCTGCGTGCCGACGCCAGCTTCAAGCCGTCCGCATCGCTGCCGGCCGAGGTGCTGCTCGGCCCCGCACCGCAATGCCGCAGCGACAACGTGTTCATCGACGACGGCGCCGAATACTGCGCGGGCACGTGGGATTCGACGCCCTATCACCGGATCGTTCGCCCGCATCGCGTGAACGAGTTCATGCTTCTGCTTGCCGGCAGCGTACGGTTCGCCGCGCCCGACGGCAGCATGCTGTCGCTCGGCGCCGGCGACGCGCTCTTCGTGCCGCGCGGCGCATCGATCGGATGGGAAAGCCGCGAACGCGTGGCGAAATTCTACGTCGTGCAGAACGTCCACGTATCAACCGAACGAGACTGAACATGTCCCCTCCGTTGCGCCAAATCGAAACGCCGTCCACGCCGCCGGCTTCGGCCGATGTCGTCGTGATCGGCGGCGGCATCATCGGCGTCTTCACCGCGTACTACCTGGCCCGGCGCGGGGTGTCGGTCGCGCTGGTCGAGAAGGGCCGAATCGGGGCCGAGCAGTCGAGCCGCAACTGGGGCTGGTGCCGGCAGCAGAACCGCGACGAGCGCGAATTGCCGATGGCAAGCAAGAGCATCGATCTGTGGGAACGCTTCGCCGCCGAATCCGGCGAAGACACGGGCTTTCATCGCTGCGGGCTGCTGTATCTGAGCAACGACGAGGCCGAGTTGTCGCGCTGGGCCAGCTGGGGCGATTTCGCGAAGACCGCGGGCGTGACGACCTACATGCTCGACAGCAAGCAGGCCGGCGAACGCGGGCACGCGACCGGCCGGCCATGGAAGGGCGGCGTGTTCTCGCCGAGCGACGGCACGGCCGACCCGGGGAAGGCCGCACCGGCCGTGGCGGCCGCGTTCATGAAGCTCGGCGGCAGCGTCAACCAGCACTGCGCGGCGCGCGGCATCGAGCTGGAGGGCGGGCGCGT
Organism: Burkholderia sp. RF7-non_BP4; assembly: GCF_001521935.1. Classification (NCBI taxonomy): domain Bacteria; kingdom Pseudomonadati; phylum Pseudomonadota; class Betaproteobacteria; order Burkholderiales; family Burkholderiaceae; genus Burkholderia; species Burkholderia sp. RF7-non_BP4. The sequence continues at coordinate 116,191 of NZ_LOTA01000095.1, forward strand.
CAGCGGCGTCGTCACGGAGGCCGGCGTGATCAGGACCCGGACGGTCGTGCTTGCCGGTGGCGCGTGGGCGTCGTCGTTTTGCCGTCAGCTCGACATCCGGTTTCCGCAGGCGTCGATCCGCCAGTCGATCCTGAGCGTGTCGCCCATCGAACAGCGCTTGCCCGATGCGCTGTACACCTCGGGCGTGTCCGTGACGCGTCGCGGCGACGGACGCTACGCACTGGCCATCAGCGGCCGCGCACGCGTGGACGTGACGCCGCAGTTTCTGCGCTTCGCGCCGCAGTTCGTGCCGATGTTCGCGAAGCGTTGGCGCAATCTTCTGCCGGGCGGCCTCGAAGGGATGCGCGGCGGCCACGAAACGCTGAAGCGGTGGCGGCTCGATGCGCCGACGCCGATGGAGGCGGTGCGCATCCTGGATCCGAAGCCCGACATGCCGACGGTCGCCGAAACGTATCGACGCGCCGTCGAATTGCTGCCCGAACTTCGCGAATCGACGATCACGCACGCATGGGCCGGGTTCGTCGACAGCACGCCGGACGGCGTGCCGGGGATCGGCGAGGTGCCGGGCGTGCCGGGATTGATCCTGGCGGCAGGCTTCTCCGGTCACGGCTTCGGCATTGGCCCCGGCGCCGGTCACTTGATCGCGGATCTCGCCACGGGGGCGCAACCGATCGTGGACCCGGTACCGTATCGGCCGAGCCGGTTCGGCGATTCCGCGTGGGGCAAGGTGGCCGATTTCTAGTCGGCAAACCGCGGCTTCGGCCGTTCGCGAGCCCATGTCATCGACTCAAGGACATCCTCCAATGAATTCACCCATCGCTTCACCGGTTCGTCACCTGATGGAAGCCGGCAGGCTCGATCGCTTCTTCATCGACGGCGACTGGGTTTTGCCTGACGGCGGCGAGCGGTTCGCGGTCGTCTGCCCGTCCACCGAAGACGTGCTGTGCGACATCCCGCTCGGCAACGCGCGCGACGCCGACCGTGCGGTGCGGGCCGCGCGCAAGGCGTTCGAACGCTGGTCGGCGACGTCGCCGCAAGAACGCGCCGCGCTGCTCGACCGCATTCACGCGTTGATCCTGGAGCGTGCCGAACGGTTGGCCATGGCGCTCGCGATGGAAATGGGCGCGCCGATCGGCTATGCACGCAGCGCTCACGTGCCGCTCGCGGCCGAACATATCCGGGTCGCGCGCGACAATCTGGCCGGCTATCCGTTCCGGACCCGGCGCGGGACGACCGCGATCGTGCGCGAGCCGATCGGCGTCTGCGCGCTGATCACGCCGTGGAACTGGCCGATCTATCAGATCACGGCGAAGGTCGGCCCGGCGCTCGCGGCGGGCTGCACGGTGGTGCTGAAACCCAGCGAGCTGTCGCCGCTCAGCGCGTTGCTGTTCGCGGAAGTGATCGCCGATGCGGGCGTGCCGGCGGGCGTGTTCAACCTGGTGAGCGGCAGCGGCACGGAAGTGGGCGCGTCGCTCGCGTCGCACCCGGAGGTCGACATGGTGTCGATCACCGGATCGACGCGCGCAGGCGTGCTGGTTGCGCAGGCGGCGGCGCCGACCGTCAAGCGCGTCGCGCAGGAGCTGGGCGGCAAGTCGCCGAACATCGTGTTGCCCGATGCGGACCTGTCGCGCGCCATCGCGCCGGGCGTTGCCGCCGCGTTCCGGAACATGGGCCAGTCGTGCAGCGCGCCGACCCGGCTGATCGTGCCGCGCGGCGTGCTGGGCAGCGTCGAGGCGCTGGCCGTCGCGGCAATGGAACGCATGGTCGTCGGCGATCCGTTCGCCGAGGCGACGACGCATGGCCCGCTGGCCAATCGCGCGCAGTTCGGCCGTGTCGCGCAAATGATCGACGCGGGCATCGACGAACGGGCGAAGCTGATCGCCGGCGGCCCCGGGCGGCCGGCGGGATTCGACCGCGGGTTCTATGCGCGTCCGACGATCTTTTCGGATGTCCGCACCGACATGACGATCGCGCAGCAGGAGATCTTCGGCCCGGTCCTCGCGATCCTGCCTTACGACACCGTCGACGAAGCCGTCGCCATCGCGAACGACACGGTCTACGGACTCGGCGCACACGTGCAGGGCACGGACAAGGAGCGCGTGCGCGAGGTGGCCGCGCGCATCCGCTCGGGGCAGGTGCACGTGAACTACCCGGCGTGGGACCCTCAGGCGCCGTTCGGCGGATACAAGCAGTCGGGAAACGGCCGAGAATACGGGATCGAAGGGATGGAAGAGTACATGGAGGTCAAGTCGATCCTGGGGTTTCATGATTGACGCGGCCGCAGTCCCGACTTGAACCGGTTTGTCTTGCGAGGGTGTCGAAATTGGAAAACCCCATCATTCCCGAGACGTCGTTGACAGCGCATCACGCGCACTGGGCGACCTTGCGTCGCGACCTGCATGCGCATCCCGAGTTGCGATTCGAGGAACACCGGACGGCCGATATCGTTGCACGCGAGCTTGACGATCTCGGCTATGCGGTGACACGCGGGCTGGGCGGCACGGGCGTGGTCGCGAGCCTGCCCGGTACGGACCCGCGCCGCGGAATCGTGCTCCGCGCGGATCTGGATGCGCTGCCGATCCAGGAAGCCAATGATTTCGCGCACGCGTCCGGCGCGCAGGGAATCATGCATGCGTGCGGGCATGACGGGCATACCGTCATGTTGCTCGGCGCCGCGCGCGTGCTGAAGGACCTGCCGCAGTTGCCGGGCTCGGTTCATTTCGTGTTTCAGCCCGGCGAAGAGGGCGGCGCGGGCGCGCGGAAGATGATCGACGACGGGCTGTTCGAGCAATGCCCGACGGAGGCGGTATTCGGCATGCACAACTGGCCCGGTTTGCCGGCCGGGCATTTCGGGTTGCGCACGGGGCCGATCATGGCCGCGGGCTGCCGGTTCAGGATCACGGTGACCGGCAAGGGCGCGCATGCGGCGCAGCCGCACCTGGGCATCGATCCCGTCCCGCTCGCCTGTTCGATGGTGCTGCAGTGTCAGACCATCGCCGCGCGGCACAAGGATCCCGTGGATCCGGCCGTCATTTCAGTCTGCATGTTCCATGCGGGAACGACGGACAACGTCATTCCGGACAGCGCCGAGCTGCGCGGGACGATTCGCACGCTGTCGTCGGCCTTGCAGCAACAATTGCAGCGCGACGTGCGGCTCATGTGCGAGGCGCTCGCGCACGCTCATGGCGCGCAAGTCGATGTCGAGTTCTTTCAGTACTACCCGGCGACGGTCAACACGCCGGCCGAGACCGCGCTTTGCGAAGCGGTGATTCGCGACACCTTCGGCGACGCACGCCTTGACGCCAACGTGCCGCCGAACATGACGTCCGAAGACTTCGGCTTCATGCTCGAGGAGCGCCCCGGCGCTTATGTGCTGATCGGCAACGCGCCGGCCGGAACGGCCGCACCGGCGCTGCATCACCCGAAATACGATTTCAACGACGACATCATTCCGGCCGGGGTCCGGTATTGGGTCGCGCTGGCGCAGCATTACTTCAGGCGATCGCCGTGAGTGCATGCGCGATGTCGCAGCGGCGGGCCGCGGAGGCGCCGCTCGCCGCGACGCACATCCGGAACCTGGGCACGCATCACGCGCCTTGAGCGAGCGCCTTCACCTGCGCGGCCGACATCGCACCGCGATGGATGCGGAATTCGTCGATCGCGCCGTTGAAGAACGGGTCGCCCGGATACTGCGAGCGTCCGATCCAGTTCTGCGCGGTTTTGCCGATGCGCCACGGCGCGAAGACGACGTCGCTCGCCGAGCCGATCGCATTGCCGTTCAGGTAGAGCGTCGCGGTCGTGTCCGACAGCGTGACCGCGACGTGCGCCCATTGCTCGGCCGGCAGTGCGGCGTTGCCGTCGATCGTGCGCTCGCCATGCCCGCCATTGGTCGTGATCGCGAAGCGCATCGTCCCGTGTGCGCTTTTCGGCGTGACGAACAGATAGCGTCCGGTGCCCGAACCGAAATCGAAGATGCGCGACCACGTCTGCCCGCCGCGCCAGTTGACCCACGCCGCGATCGTGAAGTCCGACACGTCGGCGACGATGTCGTTCGGCAGCGCGACGTAGCCGCTGGAGCCGTCGAGCGACACCGCGTTGCCGCGCTTTCCCGCGACGTGCGATGCGCCGCCGGCGAGCGTGGCCGCATGGCCGTTGCCGCTTGCATCCGCCGAAATCGTGCCGCCCGTCTCGTCGAAGGTCAGCAGCGTATGCAGTTGCAGCGCCGTCGACGCGGCGACTTCCGGCGAATTCGCGGATTCACCCGCCGCGGTCCGCGCACTGATCACGTAGTACCAGGCGCCTTCCGTGGGCGTGTCCGTGTACGTCAGCGGATCGACGATGCCGCTGGCAACGGTCGTATACGGGCCGCCGGAGACGGACGCACGCTTCACGTCGTAGCTCGCGGCGTTCGCGATGCCCCACCACGACAGCACGACCCGCTCGGCGGCCGGCCACGCGGTCAGCCCGCTCGGTGCGGTTGCGGGCGCAACGGGGTCGCGCGTGCATGTCAGCGTGCCGTAGCCGAGCTGATCGTATCCACCGCTCGCCTCGCCGTAGTTGCCGCCGCCGCCCTCGGGCTGGATCGCGCGCGCGAACTTCGCGGACCACGGCGCGGACAGCCCCTTGCGGTTCACGTAGTGGTTGTAGACGAGCGCCCAGCACGGGCGGATCACTCCCTGGCCGGCGGTCGAAAATTGCGCCTGCGTGACATCGACGTTCGCATATGGCGCGTACGGCACCGGAAGGAACGTGCCGTCCGGCTGCACGAGGTTCGCCTTCGCGACGTACTCGGCGCCCGCGAGGAATCGGTTGTTGTCGTGCCCGTACAGGTCGACGCCCTGGTTCCACGCCATTTCGCAGATCGCACCGCCGAGCGCGATGCCAAGCGTGTTGTGCCCCTGGTCGCGGCCCGACTCCTGCCATTGGCCGAGATGACCGGGATGCAGGTAATAGACGGCCTGCGCGATCGCGCCGTTGCCGGGCCCGTCGATGAAGTAGTTGACGGCGTCGTCGAACTTCGCGTGGTCGTCGCACAGCACGCCGATCGCCATGATCGACGCGATGTTGCACAGATCCCAGTTCGCCCAGTAGTGCGTGATGTCGGTGTTGTTGTGGCGGTTCAGGAAATCGGCGTTGATCGGGTAGAACCTGGTCGCCATCATCGCCTGGAACGCGGCGAAGTCGGCGGCGGCCCAGCCGCGGTAAGTGCGCATGATCTCGCCGGCGTTCGCGAATTCGTAGCCGTAGATGCCGGCCGCCAGATCGACGTTCGAATCGCCGGCGAGATGCTGCAGCGTCGACGACCACGCATTCATGATCTGCACGGCCTTGTCCGCATATGCGGTGTCGCCCGAGATCTTCCAGCGCAGCGCACACGCATACGCGGCCGCGATGTCCTTGTACAGCACCGGGTAGTTTTGCGAGCCGGTGCCGCCGCGCGTGACGACGGCCTGCGGGCGCGGCGACCACGACAACTGCGCATGCCCGTTCGCGATCAACGTGTTCCAGCCGTCGCGCCAGGGCGATGCGGCGGCCGCCACTTTCTGTGCGATCCGTTCGAAATCGGCTTGGGTGTGCAGCAGGCCGGGGTGCGCGAACGCGTGGTTCGTGGCGATGGCCGGCGTGCCTGTGGCCACGCGCGCGAGCGCACGGTTGCCGGCCACGGTGCCGGCGACGCTTTCGCTCGCTCCCGTGCCGCCGCAAGCGGAGAGCGCGAGTGCGCCGATGCTGTAAAGGAAGGTGCGCCGGGAAATGTGTGCGCCGGATTCAAGCCGAAGCTGCGAGTCGTTCATGTGGTGTGCGTCCTTCCTTGACGGGACTCAGCTGAAAAGTGGCAGCGTCATTTGAAATCAGTCATCGCATGACGATGCGGATTGTACTGGAAGCGTCGACGTTTTCGAGCACGAGCTGGCGCTGAGGGCGGTATATTTTCGAGATGCGGATTGTGATGAATTTGTTGATTAACATACTAAGAATACGGAAATGAATGGCGATTGAAACGTTTGCGAGATATGATCGTCGCCGGCCGGCGAGAGGCAAGCTTTTCAGGTACCCAAAGCGATAGATTCCCACTATTTCATCGTGTTGTCGTACAACGTATGACATGTTGCGGGTTTCAGATCGTTTCAGGGCCAACGGGCTGCGGCTAGCGCATGCTGGTGAAACGGCGTCGGCACCGCGCAACGAATGAAAAGAACCGGAGGGCGGCGCGAGGACGCGGCACAGGCGAGGGAACGGTACATCGTGAACGTTCCTGCGCCCGCGATACCGGGATCGCGTTCATGTGCCTTTTCATAAGAAGCGCGCACTCCGCGGCCGATATCATTCACGCGCGCGAAAACGCCCCAATCGATTGACGCGCACCGATTCGTGCGCGGCGGGCAGCACACGCGGCGGCGGGGCCGCGACGGCACGACGGAGAGTATCGAAACGATGGGAAAGGCGACAGGTTCGGTGCGACGCGCAATCGCGATCGCGGCCGGGGGAACGTTGTGCGCGGCGGCCGCAGGTAGCGCACACGCACAGGCATCGGATACGGCGACGGCGCCGCCAGCCGACGCGGCGGCGCTGCTGCCGAAGATCGACGTGACAGGCGCGGCCGGCCGCGCGTCGCTCGGGCTGGTCGGGTTGCGCACGGCCACCGCGACCAGGACCGACACGCCCGTCGCCGAGATCCCGCAGACGACCAACCTCGTGACCGCGCAGCAGATCGAGATGACGGGCGCGACCGACCTGAACCAGGCATTGCGCTACGTGCCGGGTTTCGCGACGTTCGGCGCCGACAGCCGGACCGACTGGTACGCGGCCCTGCGCGGCTTCACGCCGACGCTGTATGTCGACGGCGTGCCGGCGCCGAACACGGCGGTCATCGCGAACTGGCGCGTCGATCCTTACACGATCGACTCGATCGCCGTGCTGCGCGGGCCAGCGTCGGTGCTGTACGGTGCGGGCGAGCCCGGCGCGATCGTCGATGCGCACACCAAGCTAGCGGACGGCGAGCGCATTCGCGAAGCCGGCGTGCGGATCGGCAACGATGCGCGCAAGGAGACCATGCTCGACGTCGGCGACACGCTCGATCCGGACGGCAAGTATGCGTATCGCTTCGTCGGCGTCGCGCGCGACGGCAACGCGGCGACCGGCCCGAACGCCGACCGGCGCGTCGCGGTGGCGCCGTCGTTCCGCTGGCGGCCGACGGCCGACACGTCGCTGACGGTGTCCGCCTCGTTCCTGCAGGATCACGGCGACATCTCGTCGAACTTCCTGCCGGCGTCGGGCACGGTGCTGCCGAACCCGAACGGCCGCCTGTCGCAGGACATCTACATGGGCGACGCGGCGTTCAACGACTATCGAAAGAAACAATGGTCGCTCGGCTACGCGCTCGAGCATCGCGTCGATTCGATATGGACGCTGCAACAGGATGTGCGCTGGTCGCGGCTGTCGCTCGACGACGCGACGGTATTCGGCAACGGGCTCGTACCCGGCAGCACGACCAACATGATGCGCACCGCCGGGCTGTTCCAGTTGAACTACAGCCGGCTGGACATCGACAATCGCGCGCAGGCGCGCTTTGCCACCGGCCCGCTCGAACACACGCTGCTGCTCGGCCTGCAGTTCGACCGGCAGACCACGACCAACAGCGTGTGGCTCGCGCTGGCGCCGTCGCTCAACCTGTACCACCCGGTCTATCGTCCGGTGACGGCCGCGATCTTCTCCGGCCGGACGTCGCTCGGGCGTTTCGATCAGTACACGGCGATGAACACGCTCGGCGCGTACGCGCAGGACCAGATCCGCTGGAATCGCTGGACGCTCACGCTCGGCGGCCGCGAGGATCGCGTGAGCGCGCGCTTCGACGACCGCGCGGCCGGCACCGGCACGCAGCAGGACGTCAGTGCATTTTCCGGACGCATCGGGCTCACCTGGCAGGGCGATGCGGGGCTGGCGCCCTATGTCAGCTACTCGACGTCGTTCGATCCGGTGATCGGCGTGCGCATGTACGGCGGCGGCTTGCCGAAACCGACGCGCGGCAAGCAGACCGAGGCCGGGCTGCGCTGGCAGCCGCCCGGCCGGAACCTGATGCTCACGGCGGCTGTTTATCGGATCGATCAGACCAACGTCGTGACGCCTGCGCCGCAGAGTCTCGATCCCACCGGCACGTCGTCCGTGCAGACCGGCAAGGTGCGTTCGCGCGGCGTCGAGCTGAGCGCGGTCGGGAAGGTGACGCGCGAATTGTCGATCGTCGCGTCGTACGCGTACCAGGACGTCAAGAACGTGCAGGCGAACGATGCGTCGCTGAACAACTGGCCGGTGTCGGTGCCGCTGCCGCGACAGATGGCGTCGCTGTGGGCGGACTGGACCTGGCACGGCGGCGCGCTGGCGGGCGTCGGGATCGGTGCCGGCGTGCGCTACCAGAGCGCGTTGGCCGGTGCGCCGGACAATTCGCTGACGGTGCCGAGCACCACGCTGTACGACCTGGCGATGCACTACGACCTGCGTCACTGGCGGCTTGCGGTGAATGTCGCGAACCTGTTCGACCGGCGCTACGTCAGCGGCTGCCAGTCGTACGCGGTATGCGTGTTCGGCAACGAGCGAACGGTGCTGGCGAGCGCGAAATACAACTGGTAGTCGCGACCGCTGTTTTTCGATACGTCGGTGGCTCGCGGTTTCGCGCGATCACCCGTCACGCACGTGCTGCGGGAGCACCCACAGCATCCGCCCGACCGCCTCGGCCTGATTTCGGGAATGCGTCTTCTCGTAGATCGCGCGCAACTGCGTGCGAACGGTCGAGAGCGACACGCCGGCGATGGCCGCGCATTCCTCCGGCGTCTTGCCGCCGATCAATGCTTCGGCGATGGCCGCTTCGGCGCTCGTCAAGCCGAATGCCTGCCGCAGTTGCTGCGCGACGACGAGCGGAGCGGCGCTGCGACGTCTGGCGGTGATCAGTATCGCCGCGTCGCCGAGTGCGCCATGGCGTGCCTGTCCGGACAGCGAAGCGATGCCGAGAAAGATTTCGTGCGCGGCGCTCACGGTCCCGGACAGGGCAAGGTTCTCGCTTTTGCGGGTCTGCGCGACACGTGCCACGGCCGCCTTGAGCGCATCGTTCTGCGGCGCGCTCGTCGCGCTCAGATGGCCGTGCTCGAGCTTGAGGCAAGTGGTGGCACGCAGCATCGATTCTGCTGCCCGGTTGACAAATACGACGCGCGAATGCCGGTCGAGCGTGAAGACGGACAAACCCAGTTCCGCCATCAGTTCATTGCCGAGGGCAGCGTCCCGACGCAGCACGTTCGCGTCCTGCCAGAGGTTGATCGCGCGTTGCAGATGCCCGGCCATACCCGTCAGGTTCGCGCGTTCCTCTGACGAATAAGGCGGCCGGCCGTGCGCTCTCAGCAAGCCGAGCAGGATGTCGTCGCTGCCCGGGCGCGCGAAGCGCATCCCCATCAGGTAGCGAATGCCCGACGGAATCTGATAATCCTGAAAGAATTCGCTGCGCTCGACATCGCGGTCGGTCAGATGATCCTGGCAGCAAACGAATTCGCCGAGCGGGGCGTTCTGGACGAAGCCGCGGCGCGGATCGAGTGCGCCGTAATACTGGTCGTAGAGTGCGACGATCGAGTCGAGTTCGGCACGCGGCGAATAGATCGAGAATTTCGGGGCATTGCGCGCGGCGTCCCAGCTGAACATATGAAAGATGTTTGCGCCGAGCGATTCGGATACCCGATGGAAGACTTCGAGAAAACCATCCGGGTACAGGGCGGCCTCGTAGAGGTCCCCGATGAGCTGGTCCCGTTGCATGTTGCCCCCGCCGCGTAATGATTTTGTATGTATGTTTTATCTGACGAATATTGATTCGAATACCGAATTTGTTTCAGGCTAACACAGGTTATTTTCCTTCAGTACCGCATTGTTTCCGGATTTTCATTCACCTGAATGATGATTGCAAAAATCGCCTTTGCGAGAATTCCGATCAGCGTGCATGCGCGTCGCGTATCGCACTTGATAACCAGAAGAATCACAGGGGAAAAACAATGAAACTCAAACCTGTCGTGTGGGGTATCGCAGCGCTGGTGGTCTCCGCTTGCGGAGGCGGCGGCAACTCATCTTCGTCACCGTCCGAACCCGCTGCACAGACGGTCAGCGGCGTCGCGGCCGCGGGCGCGGCCATGCAGGCCGCGACGGTCAAACTCATGGATGCGACCGGCAAATCGGTCGACTGTCCCGCCGACGCCACGACCGGCGCGTTTCATTGCACCGTGACCGGGCTGACCGCGCCTTTCGCGTTGTCCGCTTACGGCAACGTCGCGGATTCTCAAGCCACGCTGATCGCACTCAGTGCCACGGCCGGCACACAGACGATCAACATCACGCCGATCACGAATGCGATCGCCGCCACGATCATCGGCGACAACCCGACGAAGTTGCTGGCCGACACCGGGCTGCTGCAGAGCAAGGTCACCGCCCAGGCGGTCGCCAACACTGTGCAGGCGTATGCGTCGGCGCTGGTCGACCTGCTGACCGCAACCGGCAATACGGGCGTCGACCTGATTTCCGGCCCGCTGACCGCCGGCGGGCCGGGCCTCGACCGGCTGCTCGACCAGGTGAAGATCAACGTGTTGCCGGATGGCGGCGTGCAGATCAGCTCGGTGGCGGGCGCGTCCGGCGATACGCCGGTGCAGCTTCAGCTCGCGCCCGGTGTCGCGCCGCAGCCGAGCGACAAGGCCAGCCTGCCGGCCGCCGCGACCATCAACGGCACGGTGATGTCGAACCTGCCGAGCGCGAGCGACCTGGCGGGATTGCAGAGCGCGCTCAATCAGTGTTTCGCCGGTTCGACCGGCGCGGCGCGCGCGGCGGGCAACGTGTCGGCGTGCGGCCGGATCTTCGTCGACGGCGTCGCGTCGGGCGCACTGAACGCAGGCGTGCCCGCTGCCTATCTCAACAACGGCATGTCGGCCGACCAGGAATTCGGCGCGCATGCCGGCGGCGCGCCGGGCATCGTGGCCGACGATGCGATGAACAATGCCAGCTTCAGCTTGCCGGAAGTCATCCGCGTCGTCGCCAGCGACACGATGTGGGTCAAGCTCGCGTGGACGCGCACCGACGGCATTCGCGACGGCATGCAGCAGCATGTGCAACTCGCGGTGCAGGCGAGCAGCCTCGCGAGCGGCGATACCGGCTGGCGCGTGGTCGGCAATCAGCGCGCGGTGCTGAGCAAGGTGACCGCGAACGCGCAGAAATGGGACTGGCTGAATCCGGCCAATCCGTCGACGGGGACCAACGCGTTCGTCGATTCGCTCAACCTGCAGGTGGGCACCGTCGATGCATCGGGCACCGCGGTGGATTTCGCGATCGTCACCGGCCCGGGATTGCGCAACGGCGTGTTCCTCCAGCCGTCGAGCGGTACGTGCGACACGCTGAACATCCGCGCGCAAATCGCGAGCGGGCAGACGCCGGCCCAGCTCGCCGCGCTGACGAAGAATGCGCTGTGCCGCAACAATTTCCGTCTGGCCGGCGTCGCGCAGGACCCTGCCAGTCAGGGGCTGTTCACGTGGCCCGGCGATGCGCCGCGCAACAATACCGCGTGGGCGAAGCCGCAATTGAGCGCCGCCGAGCTGGCCGACATCAAGCCGTTCAGCGCTTATACGATCGACATCTACCAGAACGGTGACACGTCGGCGCCGGCCCGGCACTATACGGTCCGGCTGCGTACGCCGTCGCCATTGCCCGACGCGCTGCGCCAGTATGCGTGGCACGATCTGGCGCAGTCCACGCGCGACAGCCTGACGCCCGGCACCGCCAGCACGTTCGCGGGCGGCGCGACGTTCCCGCTGAGCTGGACGTCGAAGGCGGGGCTGCCGTTCGTCAAGCGCGGCAACGTGCAGATTCGCGCAACCGCGTCGGGGCAGACGGTGCCGACGTTCGTCAACGGTTCGGCACAGGCGTCGCCGGTCCTGCCGGGAGCGGCGGTGACGCTCAACGTGACGGGCGATCAGGGCGTCGCGTTCCCGTCGGTGGCCGGCTGGACGGGCGGCACCGATTTCTCGTTCGTGAACCTGGGCTGGTCCGACACGATCGACACGGTCTTTACCGAGTCCTTCGAATACGACAAGTGACGGAGGTCGGGCAGATACGCCCGTTGAGAATGGGGCTGGCGGGGTGAATTTTGATCCCGCCAGCCCCTTTTGCGTCATGGCGTGGCGAGTCGGCGTGCGCCACTTCCTGAACGACTTTCTTGCGTGAAATCTTTCTTGTCACTGCATCAGGCATGACTCGGAAAAGGTCACGCAGTGCACGCGTGCAGCGCCGGTGTTACTCGACAGAATCATTTTCCGTTGATTTCGGGCGCGTGCTGATGGCCAACCAGGGCGATAGCGACTGCGATTCCCACGCGACGCCGCGCCAGATGCCTCAAATCGTCCATCGCGACGCTTCCCGTCTGCTTCGTCACATTGCGCCGCCACGTACACCGTATCGACGCTGTAACGTTTTTGGCGCGATTTTCCCGTTCCGTATGCTTCCCATGGCCGGTGGCCGTTGCGGCGGCGTGATTGCGAGACTGGCACGTTGTTAGCTTCATCGGTTGTGGTGGGAACGACAGCTGCCGCGCGTTTGCGATCGTCCGACGAATCGATGTACTTGCGTTGCCGAGACGTGTCCGAAACGCGGCACGTTCGCTCTCCCCCTCAGCCGATGGCGCCACACGGCCCGGCCACCGCTCGCCCGATCTCGATGGGTTGAGCGCGGCGGCAGCGACGTGTCGGGCATCGGCAGTCATCCCACCTCCGTCGGGAGAGAACAATGTTGGCCAAGTCAATTCGGACCCTACGGGCCCTTCTGATCGTCTTTTCCGTTTGCCTGATGACGTTCGCAGCCGGGCCGGCGAATGCGCTGTCGAACCAGTTGCTGTTGCTGCTGCCGGACAACTTTACGCTGCCGGATCCGCGTGTGTCCGCTTGGCTCGATTCGGCGGCGGAGGAGGGGTTGCAAATCTCGCTCATCAGCGACACGCAATTCAAGCAGGGCGGCACGTCGCTGCAGCAGTATCAGGGGCTCATCCTGCCGGACCAGGTGCATACGGTCGCCGACGATACGCTCGTGACCGCTATCCAGAACTACGCACTGAACGGCGGGCGCGTGATGCTCGTCTATGATTTCGGTGTGCTGAATGCGACTGGCTTTTATCCGGCCGGGCAATCGCGATTCAGCTCGATGGCCGGCGTCAACTACGTGCTCTACGATACGCTCGGCGGAAGCATGATCGGCCTCGGCCCCGTGACCGGGATGGGCAGTACGCTGCGCGCGCTGCAGGTTCCGCCCGGGAAGTCCATGACATGGTCCGGTTCGACGACGGCCGCGACGACGTTGGCTGCCACCACGTCGACTTCTTCGACCGGCTCGACGACGAATCAGCTGCTGTTCCTGCAGCCGAGCACATCGAACCCGGGCGGGCTTGCCGGGTACAACCATCAGACGTACTTCACGTACAAGATGGAAAACCGGCGCATGACCGGCGTGCCGCTGAATCTTGGGCGCGTGTCGACGGGGCGCAAGGTCAGATCCGGAACGTATTCGCCGACGTCGACGATGCTGTCGTCGGTATCGACCGCGGTGAGTGGCGCGACGTCGCTCGCGACTGCGACGCCGTCGGCGACGACGGACGTGCTCGAAGGCATTTCCGGCTACGTATACGGCTTCCTCACGTATCCGAGCTACGTCACGCAGGGCACGTATACCGGCACGACGCTGCTGACGTCGCCGAACTTCGGTCTCGTCGCCGGGTATCAGGCGTATGGAAACGGCGGCGTGATGTTCGTCAACCTGCCGCTCGCGTATCTCGACGGACAAACCGACAGCATGCCGATTCACGGCTTCCTGCGTTACTTCACGACGAACATCCTGTCGATGCCGCACCTGTCGCTGCAGCCGCGCGCGCAGGCCGGGATGGTCCTGAACTGGCACTTCTGCGCGGAAGATCAGATCCAGCCGGCGCAGTACCTGAAGAACTTCGGTATCTGGAACAGCGGCCCGTACTCGATCGTGATGACGGCCGGCCCGGACGACGTGACGATCGGCGACGGTCTCGGGATCAACCTGACGAACAATACGCAGGCGAAGCAACTGGTCGCGTTCCTGCTCAAGCGCGGGCACAAAATCGGCAGCCACGGCGGGTGGGCGCATGACTACTGGGGGGCGAACGCCAGTGAAACGAACGCGAGCACGTTCACGCAATATCTGGTGCTGAACCACAATGCGGTCCAGTCGGTGACGGGCAGGCCGGACGTCGAATGGGCGGCGCCGGAAGGCAACACGCCGACGTGGGCGGTGAACTGGCTCGAGTCGAACGGCTATTCCGGGTACTACTTCACCGGCCATACCGGCAACGCACAAACGCGTGCGTATCGCAATGGTTCGCTGCTGAATCCGGGCATCTGGGCGTTTCCGGTGATGCCGTTCGGCAAGTATGCGACGTTCGAGGAGTTCCAGGAGTTCGCGGTGCCGACGACGGATGTCCAGAACTGGTATCTGTCGCTGATGGACTTCGTCGTCGCGAACCGAACGAGCCGGCTGGTCTACATGCACCCGCTGGGCGCGTCATGGTATCCGAACGTCGTGACGACGTTTCTCAGCTACGCGGCGTCGCTCGCGACGACCGGCCAGTTCAAGTGGTTCACGATGGACCAGCTCACGCAGTTCGACCGGCGCCGTCTGCTGGTGAACTGGACGGCGACCGATACGGGAACCAGCTGGACATTCAGCGCGACGCAGCCGACGAGCCTGCAGGACATGACTTGGCTGCTGCCGAAAAGCACGTATCAGATGCCGAGCGTGAAAAGCGGGAGCGCGACGATCGTCACCACCGATCCGAACAACTGGCTGGTCATCGCGGGCACGGGCAAATCGCTGTCGTTTACGAGCGCGAAGGTGCACTGACGCCCGTCAGTTCGTCTGCCAACGGGGGAGCATCATGAAGCGAGCTTCGTTCACGCGTGTGTTGCGCACGCTCGTCGTCGTATCGGCGAGCGTCGCGCTCACGCTCGGTGTGTCGTTCGCGCAGTCCGCGTCGCGAGCGCCGCGCGCGTTTGCACGACCGCCGCTCCATCTGCACGGATCGGCGAAGCGGAACCCGGTCGGCCTGTCGCCGCAGCAAATCCGCCGCTTCTACGGGTTCGATCAATTGCCGGCGCGCGGCTATGGCGGCGACGATCAGGTCATCGCGATCGTCGATGCATACGACAATCCGAATGTCGAAGCGGATCTGAGATTGTTCAGCAGTACGTTCGGGTTGTCGCCGTGCGCGTCCCCGCGCTGTTTCACGAAGGTGTACGCGACGCCGGACAAGCGGCCGCCTCCGCCCGATGCGCTTTGGGCGCTCGAGAGTTCGCTGGATGTGCAGTGGGCGCACGCGATCGCACCGAATGCGCGGATCGTGCTGGTCGAAGCCGCATCGAGTTCGCTGGATGACCTGATGAGCGCAATCGCGCTCGCGACGCGTCCTGCGCCGGGCGGCGTCGGCGCGAAGGTCGTGTCGATCAGCTGGGGGACCGCCGAATTTCTGGCCGAGACGCAATACGACGGGCAGCTCGCCAGCGCGAACGGCGTGTCGTTCGTCGCTGCGTCCGGCGACGGCGGCAATGGCGTCGACTACCCGGCCGCGTCGCCGTACGTGTTGAGCGTCGGCGGCACGTCGATCGCGATCGATGCAAGCGGTGCCTACGCCGGCGAAACGGCGTGGGCCGGAAGCGGCGGCGGACAGAGCGCCGTCGAGCCGGAGCCGACGTATCAGTCGAACTTCGGGATGCCATCGGATAGCCTCGGGCTGCGCGGCGTGCCCGACGTCGCTTACGACAGCGACCCGGCGTCAGGCTTCGCGGTCTACGATTCGTACGGCTATGCGGGGCAACGCGGCTGGTTCGTCGTCGGCGGCACGAGCGCGGGCGCACCGCAATGGTCCGCTTTGGTCGCGATCGCAAACAGCTTGCGCATCGCGCACGGCAAGACGACGCTGAACGCGGTGAGCGCGATTCAGAGCGTGCTTTACGGACTCGCGTCGAGTGCCTACGCGGCAAACTTCCACGATATCGTCAGCGGATCGAACGGCACATGCGGCACGCTTTGTACCACGGCGGTCGGGTACGACTACGTGACCGGCCTCGGGCGCCCGATCGCCGCCAATCTGATCCAGGCGCTTATGGCTGCGCCTTGACGTATATATGTTCGTGATCCGAATAAATATGGCACGGCCCGTGCGCCACGTACGAGACTGTTGAGCAGGAGCGGTTTCCCCTGGTATCTCGCGGCGGGTCTGCACTATTCACGATAGTCGTGTTCGCGCATGCGCTCGCGCTCGTGCTCCCGCCACGGGTCGTGTTCACGCGGATGACGATGCATCCACGCGTCGTGCTCCCAGTAGCGATGGCCGTCCCAGTAGCGGTCGCCGTGCATGCCGATTGTGATCGACACACCCGGCGCCGGGGCGGGCTCTTCGTACCGCGGTGGCGGTTCAACGTAGACTTGCGCGACGGCCGCGCTGGCCGCCACGAGTGCGCTGCCCGCCACGAGTGTCGCCAGAATTCGGCGGTTTGAGAGTGTCATGGGCTTCATCGTGCTGTCCTCCATTCAGTGCCTGACAACGAACGAGCACGATTCGTTCCCATACGGAGCGGCGGACGCTTCGCTCGCTATTGCGATCACGCGGTCCGCGTCTCTTGTCAGCCGTGCCGATCCAATGGTCGAACGCACGATGTCATCATCGCTGCACGGCACGACATGTCTAATAATGTGAAGGAATGCATATCATGATGGCGAGAGGCGGAAGCGAAAGTGCACGCGGACGCGATTCACAATGCTATCGGGATATGCGTTCAGGTCCGACAAAGCAACACTTACATTGAATTGAAATGAAAACGGAGGAAAAGCGGTAAAAGTCTGACGTAGCGGGACTCGATGTGTGACCAAGAGAGTGAAAATTACCCATCCCCTTCCGCCGATGTCGGGTCGAATATCGCTTCGCATCCGAAGGGGAGGCCCCTTCACCGCATTGCGAGAGGATCGGCCCTGCGGTATCACGGCCCCCGCATCATGCGGCCGGCGCAGGGGAGGCGAGTCATCTCATCAAGGAAGACGCGCGATGTCGTTGATCGATCATTCACTCACCCACATGCAGCCGGTATATCTATTGCTCATTGCACTGGCGGTGTTCGCCACCACCGGACCCACGCATGGCACCACGACGTAACTGATGCGCGTTCGTGAACGGCTATCTCGTGGTCATATCAATTCAATGGAGACGTCCTCCGAACAGGCCGAGCAGCCCGATGACGATCAGGTAGAGCGCAACGATGTAATTCAGGAGGCGGGGCACCACGAGGATGAGAATGCCGGCGATCAGCGAAACCAGCGGGCCGGCGCTAGTGAGCGTGTTCATGCTTCCTCCGCAAGATTGAAAACGAGTGGCCGCAGCCTGCTTTGCCTCCGGCACCCGTTACAGAGACGCGAGCCTGGCGAGCGTCAAGCTTTCGGCCATCAACTCGCTGTTGTCCACAAGCGCGAACGCTTCGACCCGCGCAATCGCCGTGCCTGGACCGACGTTTCATCGCGATTCCGCTTGGCGTGCCGGACCGCAGTTCGAGCATTCGTCGGTTTCAAGGAGCAATGTCATGAACAAGGATCAGATAAGAGGTCGCATCACGGAAGCAAAGGGAAAACTGAAGGAGATGGTTGGCAGGGTCGTGGGAAATCGAACAAGCAGACTGACGGGCAAGGCCGAACAGATCGTCGGCAAGACACAAGCATCCTTCGGCGATGCAAAGGAGCGATTCAAGAAGCGGCAGTAGAGCCCGACGTGGAAGACACCGAACTGGCGGCCGCGCACGTCGACGTTCAGACTTCGTGGGGAAATTCGCAGATGAGCGAATTTGTTCAGATTGCGACCGGCGTTGTGTTTTGTAAGCGCCAGGCCCTCGTGATCGAGGGCCTGCGTACTTCCCAGCGGGGACGGCGAATTTATCCGGACACTGCGCGCCCGCGCTTACGGAAAATTAATGATATTGGTACGGCGCGTAGTTCGCGGCCGCTCCGCCAAGGGTGTGCGTCAGCTGACAACGGGACATCAAATACTGGCGCTTCTCCCGGAGCTTCTGCGCCTTGATCCTGTCGCCGTATCTGCTCGCGATTTCGGCTTTGACTTCAAGTCTGTGCAGCTTCTTCTGATAGCCGTAGCTATTGCATTGGCCTGCGAAGGCGGGCGCGGTGAGCGCCATCAAGAGAAGAGACAGGGTTATTTTTTTCATTGTTCTGAACGGTCCCAAAAAATCTGAGTGAATGGTTCGCACGGAAGAAGTCGGGTTACCGGACCGACGCCTCCCACGCGAACCTATCGTCGTGGAATCGACTGACCGGAACAATCAGATATGTCTGAAAAAAAGTTAAAGATGGACAATGACAGGCTCGAGTGCTGGTGTAAAGCGCGCGACGCGTCCGGATTTTTCAAGAAAAGGACGACTGCTATTCGATTAGACGACTTCAAATCCGACAGGATCTTGACGTGTGGTGAAAAATTAGCACATCTACGAAAGATTTAACTTGGCAGAATCAAATTGCGAGGTGCTCCAGACGGCGATCGGGCGTCAGGATCGGAAGCCGGTCATGCGGTTGCAGCGCCGCATATCGATCGCCGTTGGGGGCCTGAGACAGTCGCAGACGAAACCGTCACTCACCGTGCTGGCGAAGCGGTGCGGAATCGAAGGATTTATTTGCGCAATGTCAAATATTAGCGTGCGGAGCACTGCCAAGGCCGCAGTCGCTCAGAGCCAATCAGCACGGACACGCACTTCGCCGCTGGCCGAAACGGTACCAAACCAGGGCGTACCTGTCGTGTCGGTCGCCAGTTGCTTTGGATCGAGCGGGAAGCGCAGGTCCATATCGAGGGCCCCTTCGTACGCGAATGCGCCGCCGAGGGTCTCGCGCCACTTTAGCATGGCGACGTCATACACGGTACCGGCGCAATTGTCCGGGCGATCGTCGAGCCCGGTGCCGTCATAAAAGCGGACGATTGACGGCACTGCAACCACGGTTGCCCCGCTTTGGTCGACGAATTTGCAACGTGGCCCGTCTGCGGTTTGCACACTGGGCGCGAGCACGTCTACCGACACTTTCGTCGCCTTCGACGCACCGTACTGCCGGATCGTGAGCGGCACGACGATCTCGGGATCCTGGCCGATCGAACCGGAATATTTGCCCATCGCAGCGGGGTCGCGCTCGTCGATCGCGACGCCGAATGTAAGACGTTTCAGTTCCGTGTCATCGAAAAAGGACACTTGCATGTCGACGGCCGTTCCACCGGTAGTCTGCACGATCGCGCCGATGGCATCGTCGAGCGGTTTCGTCTCGGCGTCGCCCAGCAGCGAATCCAGCAGATTCGCCGATACCACCAACTTCGATGTGCCCAAGGCAGTCGCAGTGACCTTTGATACCTTCTGCCCGCTTGCCGTCATGAACCATATGTCGGACTGCTGAGAAGGTGGAACGACGAATGATACGTTCTCCATCGTGGCCGTGGCGTTGGTGGATATCGGGCATTCCATATTGCCGTCCGTGATACGGCAGACGGGTGGAACCGATACGAGCATTTTGCCATTCGACACGCTGATGGTGCCGCTGATCGGTGACAGCTTGAACATATTGCTGGCGCTCGGCGTCACCGTCGTTCCATAAACGTACTCGTTGGCGTATCCACAAAGGCTCCAGGAATCTCCTTGTACCCACCAATCAGCAAGCTGCTTACCACGATCTCCATCGAGAAGGGGGGAGTAGAACATACGCGCACCGAACGTCATCGGTGACTGGTTTAGAAAGGCGTCCGCTACCATCTTTCTGGCGACCGGATCCTGCACTTGAGTACCCGGCCCGCGAACGAACTGCCCCAGCGAGTTCGCGGTTTGCTGCGTAAACATAAAAATTGACGCGATTTGCATGCCGTTGACGATGTAGTCCGCGCCGACACGATTCTGTGCGCTCTTGGCGGAAAAGGGAAGGTTGGGGAAGCGCACATCCTGGCTATCCGGAACAACGATCGAGCGCGATGCACCGCCCGCCGACACCCATGCGCTGACGGCGACGTCCGGGAAATAGTCCCAAGTGGTAGCCTCCTTGAAGATGATGGCCAACTGCGTCAGTTGGGGATTCGACTTGTGAATGCGCCCAACGAGTGCGCCCGTGGTGCCAGCGGGAATGTCGGGCAAATAAAGATAATCGCCCATCTCAATCACTATTGGCGCATAGGAATGACTGGAAGTCGTGGGAGCACGGCTGCACGTAATGGCAAGCGGGTCATCGGCCGCAGCATGGGCAGTGACAGCATGGCCAAGCGCCAGCACGCCGCTCAGGCAAAGGCGAATCCCGGCGCGTAGAAAAAGTGGTTTGAGATTTGACATTTCAATGGTGAGGCGAGGAATAGACACAGTCGGTGGAGTGCATATGACTTTTCGGCCGCCATTCCGGATTCAGGTCGACGGGCAACGCATGCTCGACATTGAGCGATGGAGCGGAGGGGGCTGCAATGAGGACCGGATAACCGAGTCGTTCTGTTAGTCACACGCAAGATGGCTTTCGTATGCTAATGGAGGGCCGCGCGATCAGAATATGAGAACCGTCCTAAATGCATCCCGCAGCGCAGATATCCGGGCAATTCCCACACGGCTTGCCGGTGGAGGCTCGGGAGGTCTCTGCGATCGCCGATGTCTCTTTGACAGGGAATGCACGAGGCGTACACCTACTGCGGTCACTCTGCTGGGGCGCCTGTCACGATGTATCGGTCCGCGATCGAGCGCGAGGGCGGTGTGGATGTTCTCGCGCGGACTGCCGCGTCGCGTTCGTTCGCGCCCGGAAGTGAGCTGGCCGGCCGTTGTTTAATGCCCCGCGCCGGCGATAGTCGGCGATGGGCATCTCTGCTCGCTTAACGATCCGCCGAAACGGCGGACACGCCGCGGACCTCACGCTGCATGCCGGCATCTTGTCTGCGCTCGCGCGACGCATGGTTGGACCGGTCAAGATGTATCGAACCAATCGCGGTATGGCCCATTCAGCGCATGTGAGAACTCAAGCAGACGTGATTGGGCAGTGCATCGCAGGTGCGCCGCGAAACGCACCGGCAATTGTGGTCGTGATGCGCGTTGTCTTCGGTTCCGGCGCGCCCACCGGACCTGCGCGTCCAACCCATCTCGTCCTCGGCAAACCTTCTTCCGCTGACCTTCGACTCGCTGGAGATCAATGCGCTTGGGCGCGACCGTCACTCATCAGCACGGGCGCTCTACGGAGTGAACCCGTGCCCGCTCGAAGCGGATCACGGACTTTTTAGGCCGATTCTTATATTTCATTTACCTTTCATTTGAAATAATTTGTTTCGCCGCCGTGATCTGGCAAATCCATTGAATCGGCGGTTGGTAGGACAGGTGGTCCAGAAGCATATCCCCGGGTATGGGGCTGTCGTCCGGTCATTCCAAGTCAATTGATGAAACCCTTTGAGAGATCGATATGAAGAAAACTGCAATCCGCCTCGCAGTGGCATCCGCACTCGCAGTCGCGTTCGCGGTTCCGGCCATCGCCGCAACCGTGGGCCCGGAAGAAGCCCGGGTGAAGTGGACGGCATCGGTTGTTAAGAAGTCCGACGTGACACTGAGCGTCTTCGCTGAAGGTAGCACGACGCTCGATTTCGAGTGGAACCCGTCGAGCGAAGCATTCTCGACGCAGGACCGCACGCTGACCGTTCTCGCGGCGGGTTATGAAGGCGGCACGGGCTACAAGATCCAGGCACAACTCACGCAGAACACGTTGAATGCCGTTGCTGGTGGCGTGAAGGATTCGCTGAAGGTCGGCGTTGATCTCGGCGGCATCGAGCTGAGCCAAAACCTCACCGACATCCTGTCGGGCACGGGCGGTGACGCGGCGCCGTCGATCGCGGCAAATGGCCTGCAGAACATGAATCTGGCAAAGGTCGGCCCGAACAAGACGCCGAACGGTTCGTACCACCAAGCGAATGGCGTGCCGGTGAAATTCTCGATCGCGGAAGGCACCGACAAGGACGGCAACCCTCTGACTGGCGCGGGTCTGTCGGGCGTCTCCGATGGCCGATACAACGGCGACGTCGAAGTGCGTTTCGTCGCGAGCTGGGAAACGCCGAGCGCGTAAGTTTCGCCGAATGCCTGCATAGATTCGGTCGAAGCAGGCTTGACTCCGGCAATGCCGGATCTCGGGGTCCAGGGGTCCGGCATTTTCTTTTTCTTTTCTTTCGGAGGACACGATGAAGCCACTCAAACTTTTGGCGCTGGCGGCCGCGCTGATGGGCGCGCAGCACGCATCGGCGATCGGCATCGGATCGTTGACGACCGAAATGCAGGAAAACGAGTTCTACGTCGTCAAGCAGATCAAGAACGACGACTCGATAGCCAAATTCGTGTCGACGGAAGTCCAGGAGATTACCAATCCGCGGCAATTGACGGTGCTGCAGGAGCAGAAAAAAGATGTACTCATCTCGCCCGCGACGGTGTTTCTACCGCCGCATCGAACGGCGGACGTCAAAATCTACTACCAGGGCAAGCGTGACGACAAGGAGCGTTACTACCAGTTGTCGTTCGTTGAACAAGCCGTGTCGTCGCAAGCGAACATCAGTGATGGTGTCAGCTTATCCGCAAAGCAGCGCATTCGGTTGAGCTCGATCCTCGTCGTGCGCCCACGCACGATCCACTTCAAATTCGAAAACGACGGCAATGGGCGCGTGAAGAACATCGGAAATACCTTCGTCCATGTCACGGCCACGGGGAAGTGCGAAGAAAAGGGAGCGACTGAACCGAAGGCGTGCAGCCGATCCACTTTCCTGCTTCCGGGTGAGTCGGGAGACATGCGCAAGGAAAAGGGCCTGGTATCCCTTCAAGGTATTGGCGTCTGGAAAGGCAGCGAATACCAGTATTTTCCGATGAATGCTGCGCCGTCGAAGGTCGTAGCAAAGTAAGCAAATCACGGTTTCGTTACGTGACTCAACAGAGATTCAATTTGGACTGCGAATGAAAAAGTCGACAATGACAGCGCTTAACGTCGCCATATCCCTAGCGGGAGGATGGGTGTCGTCGGCTGTGCTTGCGGCGGATCATTCGGTGATGTTCGATCGGGGCGCGCGGGAAGTCGAGAATCCCGACGCTGACCGGCGTCGCTACGCGTCTGTACACGCCGTCAACGTCGACGCGATCACGGCCTCGGAACACGCATCGGCGTCCGCGCCTGAGTCGAACACGGAACCGGGCAGCGACGCTCACTTGTTGCATCCGGAGAATGCCGAGTACGCACCTGATCCTGCTGATGGTACACATGTCGATGGCACATTGTCTGCCGGTCAGTACACTTTCCCTGACAACCTGCTCGGCGCACTCGAGCAGGGTGTCGAAGTGCCCGTGCGGCTCAAGACCGACAGCGGTTCGGAGGAAGCGGGCCGTGCGACCGTCAAGTACGATGGTCGCACGCTGACGCTGGTCGACTTCAACCTCGCGAAGATCGCCATCACGGATGCCGCGAAGCAGAGGGTTGCGGATCACTACGGTAAGCCGCTGCGCGTGGTCGCGGAAACGTCGACCGCACGCCAGGACGCATCGGACGTCGAGCTGGAATTCAATCTGCGGACGTTCGAACTGGTCGCGGAACTGCCGAGGGATGCCTATGCAAGCGAAGGCGCGCCGCGCCTGCATATGCTGCCCGACAGTACCGAGAAGCATCCGAGCGGTGTGCTGAACTACGACATGTCGGTCGTGAAGAACGCCCGTGCCGATGCGAACGGCTACCTCCACGTGCAGTCGGTCAGTGCTATTGGTGTCAATCACGCGTATGTTGAAGGCGACATTCGCAGCGGCGACGATTTCAACCTGTATGAAGCGCGGCTGGAACGTGACTACCGCGGTGTAGCGATCACGGCCGGCTATCTGAGCACTTGGTCGATGAACGCGCTGGGACAGACGACGTTCCTTCCGGGCGGGCGCTTCCTTGGCGTCAGCGCGGGCACCGCGAGCCGCTCGGAGTTGAACGACGGCTCGCTGGCGCGCACGCCGATCTTCGCGTTCATGCCCGCATCGGGCGAAGTGCAGATCCACCGCGACGGCAAGCTGATCAACGTTCAGCATCTTCCCCTCGGCAACCAGGAAATCGATACGCGTCAGTTGCCAGTCGGGAGTTATCCGATTCGCGTGGACGTCGTTGTCAACGGTCGCGTGGTGTCGTCCCGGAATGAGCAGGTTTACAAGCCGAGTAACGGCGGTACGGGTGCGGACACGCAGTATCAGTTCTATGTCGGCCAGTATGTTGCGAACAACGTCGGGGGACGTGGTTCGATCAGCCGGCAGCTAGTCGGCGCGAGCGGCAAGATGGCAACTCGGCTCGGTACGTTTCACGGTAGTGCCTATTATTTTGACGGCATGGCCGCCGCCGAACTGCGTTATCAGCGGAGTTTCAAGTACGGTAACGTCGGCATCGACACGGGAGCGACGAGCGACGGCGGATTGCGCTTGAATGCGAATGCCGCGGCTAACATTGGGCCGGTCGGCGCATGGGCGAACTACATGCTGACGACCGGCAGCACCGCGAAGAACGGCGTATACAATCAGCGCACACTGAGTTTCGGCTCGAACGTTAGTGTTTCGCGAATGTTCGGTTGGGCCAACAACGCGACGCTCAACGTGAGCGGTAGCGTATACCAAGGCGGCGGTCAGGACTATCGAATCGACTGGAGCCAGGACATTTACGCGAACAAATGGATGCGCGTGATGCTCAATGGCGGCCAGATGTTCAGCAGGAATACCGGCGGCATGGGCCGTAAGTGGAACAACGCGTTCTACGTCGGCCTGAATGCGACGTTCTCGTTCGGCGACGCGGGCATCGACTATTCGCGCTCGCTCGATACCGAGCAGATCGGTGCGCACGTCGGCTGGCGGCCGGAGCGTATTGCTGGCGTCGACTATCTGTCGGCAGGGGTCAACCGCTCGCGTTCACTGTCGAGCGATTATGGCAACCCGACGAGCACCCAGGCGCATCTCGGCGCGCAGGGCCACAACCGCTGGTTCGGCTGGCAGGGCAACGTGAACATCGACGACACAGGCGATGCCAGCGGCACGGCCGCGATGCAGGGCAGTGTCGGGTGGAACACGCGCGGCATCGGGTTCAACAGCAAGAAGGGCGAAAGCGGTGTGATCGTCGGTGTGGACAAGTCGGCACGCGGCAACCTCGAGATGGTGTCCACGAACGGGGCATTGGCGCTCGATTCACGTTCCACGTTCGTTCCTCTGACGGGATACCGCGAGCACCGCGTGAAGATTCGCACGCGTCGTGACACGCCGGAAAATTTCGATATCCAGGAAGGCGACGCCAAGCTCGTGCTGTATCCCGGCAACGTCGCGTCGATGACGCCGAAGGTCCGCCGGCTGGTAACGGTGTTCGGCGTGCTGACCGAAAACGGCTTGGTGAAGCCGAACACGGAAATTCGCAACCACATCGGCAAGGCTACGACCGCGGCCGACGGCGGTTTCGTGATCGACGTCGATACCGCCTATCCGGTCATTCAATACGAGACCGATGCCGGCGGAACGTGTGAGATCGACGTTGACCTCAGCAAGGCGCAAGGCGCGCTCTGGGTTGATCAGGTCGAATGCAAACCAAAAAGCGTGGCCGATGCGGGTCCGGTTCGGCGCCGCGAAGGCTGATGCCGAAGCAAAAGAAGGAGGTATGTTCATGTGCGCGGCCGACGTAGTCGGTCGCGCATCCATTTTTGTCGGGTAACGCGCGATGCCGGGCCGACTGGCTGAATTGAAGCGGGTGAGATGCGCATGCGCGGACCAGTAACCAGTGAGGAATCGATTGAGGCAATTCGCAGCGTTCGTGATGTTGGCCTGGTCCTGCACCGCGCAGGCATTGTCCGTTGGCGACATGACCTATTTCATGGGGTCCGGGAAAGACTATCTCGTTCGCGAGGTCGTGAACGACAGCGACCAGACGCGCGTGTACGGCGTGTCAGTGGAGGAAAGCGCTCCACCGTATGGCGACGTCGCGACCTGGAAGCCCAAAGGCGGCGACTTGATGTACGCGCCGAAGCAACTCGTGTTGCGCCCGAACATGAGTGGCTGGTTGCGTCTTTATTTCAAAGGTGTCAGTGACGACTCGCCACGCTATTTTCGCGTAACGTTCCGGGAGGAGCGCGCTGTTTCGATCGATACGGATGCAGTCAAGGTGAAACCGCGTCTGGAGTTGCAGACAATTCTAGTCGTGCAGCCCAGGTCGCCAAGGCAGGCTTATCGGGTCGACGGGACGGCATTCGTTAATACAGGAAACACGGTCATGCTAGCAACCGCGCATGGCGAATGTACGCTTTCGACCGTTTGCATGCGAGACCGCTATTTGTCGCCTGGCGAATCGCTCGATCTGGTCGGGCTGAGTCCAGTTGGCAGCCCAGTCAGGGTCGTCTTGGCAAACGGGACGGACACGCATGAAGTAAAAGTGGTGCCGGTGAATCAATTTGACCGTGTCGTCTCATTCGCAAATCGGCCTTCCACTGTTCTCCCGGATGGGTTCACTGGCCCGAAATACGATGCTCGAGCTAAACCTAACGAAATCGAGCATTGAGCGCCGGTGGTGCGACTTGTAGAAGTGCTCGACTCTGGCAAGAGGGCATTGCCTTTGGCATCAGCCATCGAGGCGATTCCTGAGGACAATGCCGCGGTGAAAAGCGACGTTGTATAAGTTCGGCGGGCCGAGTCGCCAGGGTGCCATCAGCGAAGTGTCTGGAGCCGTCTTCGCGTGCGTCCTGTCACTCATCGACCAATCGACGATACGGCAGGGTGCAAAACCATGACCGCGGCGACGAACGGCCAGCCTTCGGCGGCCCAGATGTAGGTAAGGTCCGCGACGCATTTCTGATTCGGTGTATCGGTTTCCAATTGACATCGTAGATGATCTGGTGCGATGCCATGGGCGGCCGGGGCCTCCGAGCTTGTGTCCAGTAGAACAGGGAGGGCGAAAAACAGAACACCAATTCTCGGCACTGCAAAAGAAATCCAAGTGGTTCAGCCTGCGAAACACTAACACTCACTTGTGCCCAGACTTATTAAAGCAGATCAGAGTTATTCATTGATTGCTAACAGTCCTTCGTGAAGTCATGGCGCCGATGACGGCGCTTTTCATTTTTAGGACAAGTCTTATATTGCGGCATCAATTTGTAATACAGAATTCCGACCAAACAACGTGCGCAACAACGCGATCGACCGCTGACAAGTTCGTGCGCGACACACCTCTCATGCCTTCTTTATGCAGGTGTTGCATTCTCAGGGCCTTCCATACGTAACACCTGAGACCGGCAGCAGCGTGGTGACCCGACGGATATCCTGCGGGATTCCGACGGCGACACTTGAACGAGAGGCGAATTGTCGGGCTTTGTGTGATGCATCGAGTGAGTCAAGGTTATGTTCGCGACGCGGCGGCGCCTCGCGATTCATTCCGTCAGCGTCGTCACATTTCTAAGCTGCATCCATCATGAAAAATATACACGCTTCGCGCTGGACCCAATGGTGTTCGCTCTGTCGTGCATTGCTTCTGGCCGTCTGCGTGGTCTCGCTGCCGGGCGCGGTTGCGTCGACGCTTTGGCAGAAACCGGTCTTCACCGATGAAGAGCTGCGATGGATCGACGCACACCCGGTCGTTCATATAGCCGTCGAGGCGAACTGGAGTCCAATCGAATATCTCCACAACGGACAGCATGCTGGTCTTGTCGCCGGTTACCTGAGCGCGATTTCGAAAATGACCGGGCTCACGTTCGACACGGTACCCGGGACGGAATGGGGTCGTGCATACGACGCGCTCGCTACCGGCAAGGTGGATTTGCTGCCAGGCGTCTGGCGAGAGTTGGTATCCGACCGTGTCGGCAGCGGCGCGCTCGTCAGTTCGCCTTATCTGGTCGGTCGGCTGACTGCCGTGACACGTGACAATTCCGCGATGGTTTTCAGTCTGAAGCGGCTCGAAGGCCGACGCGTCGCGATCAAGGGGCGCGGCGCGGTTGAATACTTCACCCGTCATAGCGGTGTCGCGCTCGACGTACTGACGTTCGACACCGAGGAACTCGCACTTGCCGCGGTGGCCAACGGCGAAGCCGATGCCGCGCTTGGCATCGACGTCACGATCCTGCCGCTCGTTCGCCGGCAATTTCCGGGGCAGCTTTACATGTCCGGCATGCTGGCAGATCGCTCCGTGTCGCTGGCCATGCTCACGCGCGCCGATCTGCCGATTCTGGCGTCGATCATCGACAAGTCGCTCGCGGCGATTCCGGCGAGCGAAGCCGCTGCGATCACGCGGGACTGGGTTGAACTCGGCGACTACGGCAAGCCGACACTACGCTCAATCCTGCATTATCGCGCGCCGCAGGTGGTCGCGATTGCCGCGACGTTGCTGATATTCGCGGTGTTCGCCTATCTCTCCTGGAAATCCCGCGCGGCGGCGATTCGCAGCAAGCGGGACAAGGCGATGTTTCTCGCGTTCGTGAGCCACGAAATCCGAACGCCGATGCAGACTGTTCTGTCGTCGCTGGATTTTCTGCGGCGCTCGCGGTTGCCGCCACGACAGGCCGATCGCGTGGATGCGGCCGTGTCCGCGTCGGAAACGCTCTTGACGCTGCTGGACGACATCCTGGAATACTCCCGCCTCGAGTCGAGCAAGGTGACGTTCGACGCGCAGGTAGTCGAACTCGAGTCGTGGGCCCGGGAAACTGTCGATATGGTGCGCTGGCGTGCCGAACCCAAGGGAATCGCGATGGCGTTGGACATTGAGATCCCGCCGGCGCTGCATGTCGAGATTGATCCGGTCCGCGTGCGCCAGATCGTGCTGAACCTACTGGTCAACGCAATTCACTTTACGGACGGCGGCAGCGTGACGTTGCGTGTTCGAATTGCCACGACCCGCCGAGGGCGAAGCAGCACGCTGCTACTGGATGTTCGCGACACCGGGGTCGGCATTGCTGCCGATCAATTCAAGCATCTGTTCGATGGGTATTGGCAAAATGATCGCGCCGCACGTTCCGACGGCGCCGGCAGCGGGCTCGGCCTCGCGATCTGCCGTGAACTCGTCGAGTTAATGGGTGGAACGATCACGGTCAGCAGTACACCGCGTGTCGAGACCGTCTTCTCGGTCAAGCTGCCGGTCGCAGTCACGGATCGCACGTCGTCGGTCCGGCTAACCGCCTGGACGCCTGTGCGCGCACCAGCATCCGCCGCCCAATCATGCCGGGAAGTGCCGTACATCCTGATCGTCGATGATCACGAAGCCGTCCGGGCCTCGCTGCAGGATCAATGTGAAGCGCTTGGCTGCGTCGGCATCATCGCTGACACGGGGGAGACCGCGTTGCAGCAACTCGCGCGCACGCATGTCGACATGGTGCTGCTGGATTGCAATCTCCCGGACGTAGATGGCTACGCGCTCGCACGCGCGATCCGTCAACGCGAGTCTGCAGGAAAGGGGCGACACGTTCCGATCATCGCCATATCGGCAATCACCGGCGACGCGCACAAGGTGCGCTGCTTCGAGAGCGGCATGGATGGTGTGCTCGGCAAGCCGCTGCGGCTCGAAGCATTGCGGCAGATGATCGCGATGTGGTGTCCTGCGTATGCGGGTATTGCACTGGATCAGGCGGCAGCCTCATAGGCTTATGCGCGCGTGCTGCAGGGCTTCGATTCGCCTGAATCCGGTGTCGCCGTTTCGGCGCGATGCTGGCGCAACAAATCATCATGAAGCGGGCCGACATTGCTCGGAATCCCGTCGGATACCGCTTCCAGCATCCGCTCGAGCTCGGCTGCCAGGTTACTCGTCCCGGCATGCCCGGCAATCGCGGCCGCCCCTTTGATTCTGTGCGCCATATAGCGCGCCTTCTCAGCATCGCCGGCCGAGAGCGCGGTGCTCAGAGATGCCAGATCCGCGTCGATACTTCGACGGTAGATCTCGGAGAATTCCCGACCTGCTATGGGTGTTGGTTCGACAGACGGCTGATGCCTGTCAAGCTTGCTTGCCGGGCACCAAAGATCGATCATCTGCCGCAACGCTTCGAGCCGAAGCGGCTTGCCGAGCACACCATCCATGCCGCTGTCGAAGCAGCGCTCACGATGTGCATCTTCCGTCGACGCCGAAATCGCGATAATCGGTGTGCGCGCCTGCCCGCGTTGCTGCTCGCTGGCGCGCATGCGCTGTGCGACCGTATAGCCGTCGAAGTCCGGCAGGTCGCAATCGAGCAGCACCATGTCGTACTGAGCGCGCTCGAACCGATCGAGCGCTTGCGCGCCGTTGCCGGCGATGGCCGAACGGCACGCGAGCGCATCAAGTTGATGCTGGATCGCATGTTGAACGGCTTCGTGATCGTCGACCACCAGAATCATCGGACCTTCGTCGACTCGCTGGGAAGCCCGGGTAGCGGTCGTGTCGACTTCGGGTGACGGGGCCTCCGGCGCGGCCGCATCCCGGCCGGCTACCCAGGGGGTACGTTGCGCAGGCAGGATCACGGTAAAGATCGTGCCCTTGTCGGGGCTGCTGCTGACGGTAATCACGCCGTTCATGAGCCCAACCAGTTCGCGGCAGATCGACAGACCCAGGCCGCTGCCGTTCACGCGACGGCTGCCCGGCTCCTCGACGCGCTGATAGGGCTCGAAGATGCGGCTCTGACGCGCGGGCGGGATGCCGATCCCGGTATCGCGGACCTCGATCACAAGTGAACCGGCAGTGTTCGGCTTGCCTTCCAGGTAGTCGACACGCAGCCAGATCGACCCCTCCGACGTAAACTTGATTGCATTGACGAGCAGGTTCAGCACGATCTGCCGCGTGCGGACCTGATCGATCAGCAAGGTCAAATCGGCAGGACAGGCGAGTTCAATCGCAAGGTTCAGTCCTTTCTCGTCGACCCTCCAGCGCACCATGTCGGCGCTGCGCCGCAACCACGCGTCAATTTGCGTTGGTTCGGGCGTGAGTGTGACGTTGTGCGATTCGAGTCGCGAGTATTCGAGCACGTCATCGAGCAGCGTCAGCAGCGATTCCGAGGCGGCAACGGCTGCATCCGCTCGGCCCGCCTGTTTCGGCGTGAGCTGCGACTGCTGCAGCAGCTCGAGCGACGAAAGGATCGTGTGCATCGGCGTGCGGATCTCGTGGCTGATGAACGCGAGGAACATTGCCTTTTCGCGCTCGCTGCGAACCGCGGTGGTGCGTGCGCGCCACGAAAGGAACGCGATGGCCGCCAGCGCGAACACGGTGGCGCCGGCCGCAACGACCTGCCAGCGTCGGTAGTAAAGGATTGAGCGCAGCGTCGGTTCGCCGTAGTCGGTCAATTCCATCCATTGGCGCACAATCTCCTCGCCCGTGCGAGCGGGAATCGCGGCCAACGACTTATCGAGAATGGATGCGAGCACGGGCATGTCGCTGCGGGTTGCCAGGGCCAGCGCATATGGCCGCTCCGGCAGGCCGCCCGCCAGGAACAGCTGACCCAGGAACTGCCGGCGTAGCAACGGCAGGATTGACTTGTCCGGGCCGACAGCCACATCTGCTGTGCCGTCGAGGACGGCCGCGAGCGCGTCCTGTTCGTCGTCATAGGTCAGCAGCGTCACGGGCAGGCCGCTCTGGCGAATCGCATACTCCAGCCCGCCGTTGCCCTTGATCGCGATCCGTTTGCCGGCCAGGTTGCGGGAATCGACGAACAGGTTCAGGTGTTCCGGCGCGACCACGACCATCGTGCCGACGAAGTACGGTCGGCCGACAATGATGCCGTCGCGATACATCGACACATCCGCGCTTTTCGATACGTCGGGCACCACATCGATCTTTCCGGAGATCAAGGCGTCGTGCGAGTCCGCCCATGACAGGCCGTCGACATACTCGAAGCGCAATCCGCTCACGCGCGAAATCGCATCGAGGTACGACGGCACGATGCCGACTACCTTCCCGTGGTCGCGAAATTCGAATGGGCGCCAGTGTGGATCGATTGTGGTGCGCACCACCGGATGCGCGGCAATCCACGCCTTCTCTTCAGTTGTGAACTGCGGCGAATTGCTTGCCCATCCGAACGTGGGCGTCAGCCAGACGAGTGCGCTCATTAATACGGCACATCGTTTCAAACTCAGCTTGCTCACGTTGTTCAACCAGATTGTTGGCCGGTTTGCCATGGACGGTCCTCAGACGAGTATCGGGCGCTGAGATGGCCGCAGGTAAAAACCGTAAAACGAGACCGACATCATAGGTCGCGCGTTGCGGAAACGCAATGCGGCACTGCGGCCACATCACCTTCAGATTTGGTCACCAGGGTTAAAAATTGCCCCAAAAGCCGGTAAGCTAGTCGAAATAATCATGGATGGCATCCCGCGACAATAACGGGGCTAGCCGTTTCGCGCCGTATACAACAACGATAGGTGTAACTATGAGGCCTGGGCACCAGCCGATCCGCGTCGTGATTCTGGACGACCATGCCATCGTCCAACTCGGGATTGCAAGTTACCTGACCGAGAAGAACTCCATCGAGCTGGTAGCGAGCTTCGCGAAGTCGCGCGACCTGATTCGCTGGCTCGAATCGAACCGCGCCGATGTGGTGCTGCTCGACTACACGCTCGGTCCCGACGAGATCGATGGCCTCGATCTCGTCAAGCTCATCAATACGCGCTTCCCCGATTGTCGGATGCTGATGATGTCGAGCAGCGATTCGTCAGCGACCGTCAACATGACGATGCGCGCAGGTGCGCTCGGTTTCTTCGGCAAGAGCGAGGATCTCGGCGAACTCGCCCGCGCGATCCGCCTCGTGGCAAGTGGTCAATCATTCATAAGCGCCGAACTCTCGCACCGGATCACGTGGGGCACGACGACAGATTCACGTGGGGCCGAACCGAGGACCGCTAGCGGCGACGATTCACCGTCGTCCGATTCTGGGCCGGCGGCGGATTTTCTGCTCAGCCCGCGCGAGCATGAAGTGTTGCGGTGCTTTCTTGCCGGTATGTCCGTGTCCGAGATCGCGTCGAAATTCTTCCGAAGTCCCAAGACGATCAGCGCGCAAAAGCAATCCGCATATCGTAAACTCGGTATCCGCAACGATGCCGAATTGTTCGCTGTCCGCAACTTGATCGAGAAGAACTGAATCAACTCCGGTCACATTTCACGCATCGCCATCGCGATCCGCTCCATTGCAGCTATCGCAGCTTCCGGCGCGGGATTGCCAGCGGCCGGTCAGCTTGCGATCGGTCGAAAATCGGACATCTGAACTTGGCGAGAACCGGACATTTGTATTTGTGTGAATTTAAATCGGTAATCCGAAGCGTGAACTCTACGTGCGGAGTACCATTCGCTGAGCGTCAGCAGCGTTTGCGAGATTCACGAATATGACCACGACGATAGTGTCATGCGGCGTCGAGCCATTTGGTTCTTGCTAAACCATGAATATAATGTGTCTGTCGAGGTCGACGGGTCTTCGCTCAAGCCCAAGGCCATTTCAACCACCGGTCAATCTTCTAAATCGGAGTCCCTGCACATACATGGCTACCTATCTCGAGTTGAAAGCCCAAGCCGAAGCGCTGGCACAGAAAGCCGAAGAAGTTCGACTTGCTGAACTGGACAGCATCATCACGACGATCCGTGAACAGATCGCCGAGTATGGCATCACGCCGGAGCAGCTTTTCGGGCGGCGCCGTGCGGTTGCGACGAACATGAGTGCGCCGGTTGCGCCGAAGTATCGCGACCCGAAGACTGGCGCAACATGGAGCGGTCGTGGCCGGGCCCCTCAATGGATTGCGGGAGCAAAGAACCGCGACCGGTTCTTGATCAAATAGTGAGTCGAGTTGCCGGTTGAGCACAAAACCGCTAACGCTTGCCGATGGGAAATACTGGGCGACGTGTCGCGAGCGGACGGTCTTCGCTGCCACGGCAAACGGATACGGCGACGTATTTCCCGGTGCAGACGTGATCGTCAAGGATGGTTGGGCTTCCTTCACCCGTGACGGCGTCGAAGTGTGGAACTGCAGCGCGCGATACGCCGCAGCTCACTTCGACGTTCGGCCCGCTTAGGAAAATCCGCGGATGAGCGAACTTGTTCAGATTGCGCCCGGCGTTGTGTTCTCATCCGATGTGCTTGGCGCGGATTGGGTGCGAAGGTATCGACCGGACGACGGGCGTTCTCAGTCCACGGACAGGCCGAGCATGACGCCACGAGAGGGCGATCAAGCAGTTCGCACCAGCACGCCGGCCCAGTTATCGTTGTTGTAGAACACCGTGGATGACGGACACCTTGCCAGTCGGACCCGGCTTCAGAACAGGCGCAACGCCCCCGTCCGTTTCCGGTCCGACTACCGTTTACGCGTCGTTCAACCAGGGCATTTCTACCGGCGACACGACCAGTTGCCGGAAGTCTCGCTTCAAATCGAAGATGAACCCGACCAGGATCATGGAGTCGGCGTAGGGAATCGGAAAAACCTGCGGATTTTCCGGCGTCCGCAGGGGGCGCTCGGGCGTGTCCGCTGTCGCCGCGGCGTTTTCGCGAACGCTTTCCAGTTCGTCAGCCATGGCCAGGCCACCGACTTTCAGTACACGGCTGCGCAGGTCGCTGTAGGGTTCGATGCGCGGAGCGTCTTCGTGGTATTCGGGCACTTCATAAACGAACCAGGACATTGTCGTCTCCCATGAGAAGGGGCGCTATTCTAGCGCGGCGCGAGGCCGACATCGCCTAGATTCGTGCAAGCGTGTCGTGATCGGCCTCGCCGCCGAAATATTTCTCGAGCGCCTCCACGAACACCGCGTTGTCGGGAGTCGCATGCGCGAACAACGTGACCGACGACCGGAATTTCAGGTAATCGGGATACCCGAAGATCGTCTGGATCGACTTGCCTTCGACCTGATTGACCAGTCGTGTGCATTCCCGCAGCCTTTCGCCGAGCAGCGGATGCTGAAGATACGCGACGGCTTCGGCCAGTGTCGAGATCGCGTATCGTTGCGCCATCGCGCTGTCGCCAAGCCCTTCGATCTGCGGAAACACGAACCACATCCAGTGACTTCGCTTGTGTCCGTGCCTGAGCTCGTCGCAGACCTGCGCATACACCGAATCCTGTGCGTCGACAAAGCGCTGAAGATCATGGGGATCGTCCATTTCGCCCTCCGTCCGTTCCGGCGCGGAAAGCCGCCGAAATAGCTATTGTGAGCGCGACCCGGATGGCGTGCAAACGCCACCTTGACCGTGCGCTCCGTGGGCTGCGCATCGCGTCCCGCGGCGGCGAGATCGAATTTGCTGCAGTGCACTGCACCGCGTTCGATCGTTGCCGGCGACGTCGCGCATGCCGCCGGATGGCGATGCGTCGGCAACGGGCGTAGCATTCAGACATGCGGCCGGCCGCGATTCTCGCTGACGGATCGGCGGCACACCCCCGTCCGGTCGCGGCCGGCCACGCATGACGGCCCGGCAAAGGAAGCTTCGATGCGCTCGCAAGCAACGTCCGTCCCACGCCTGAGACGCTATGGGATCGCGGCTGCGATCGTCATCGCCTGCCTGATCGTCGTCGGGCGCATCACCGGTCTCCTGGTCGATTGGCTCTGGTTTTCGTCGATCGGCTATGCCGGCGTCTTCTGGACGATCCTGTCCGCAAGAGTGCTGCTGTTCGTCTCCGTGTTCGCCGTGTCGGCGGTCGCGATCGGCGCGTCGGGGTGGCTCGCGCATCGTTATGCCAGGCCCGTCGATGTCTGGCAGGTAGCGGACACTTCGTCGACGCGGGCGGATGATGTCCTGCGAGCGCTGGCAGGGGAGGTCGCGTCGCGCATTCCCTGGCGCGCGGTCATCGCTGCGGGCGCCGTCATTCTCGCGCTTGCGATCGCCGCCGGTGCGATGTCGAGCTGGGATGTTGCGCTTCGTTTTTTGCATCGGGTGCCGTTCGGCGCGCACGATCCGATCTTCGGCAAGGACATCGGTTTCTATCTGTTCGCGCTCCCCGTCTGGATCGTGCTGAAGAACCTGCTGCTGCAAGTGGTCGTCTGCTGCGCGATCGTCGCAGGCTGCGTCTACTGGCTGCGCGGCGACATCATGCTGCGCCCGCCGAAGGGGCTTTCGTCGGCCGCCGCGGTTCACGGGTCGGCGCTGCTGGCACTCTTCTTCCTGGTGAAAGCCTGGTCCTGGTGGCTCGAACGCTTCCTGCTGCTATACGACAACAACGGTGTCGTGGTCGGCGCCGGTTATACGGATGTCCACGTGATGCTGCCGGTGTTGTGGCTGCTCGTCGGCCTGGCCATTGGGGCGGCCGTTGCGATGGTGGTCAACATGCGCCGGCCCGGCTATCAGTTGCCGGCCGCTGCGATGCTGCTCGTGTTCGGCACTTCGTTTGCGCTCGGCATCGTCTATCCCGCGCTGTTCCAGCGTTTCTACGTCAAGCCGAGCGAACTGCAGCTCGAGACGCCCTATATCCGGCACAACATCGCGTTGACGAGGCAGGCTTACGGTCTCGCGCAGATCGAGGTCAAACCGTTCGCGGCCGAGCAAGGCCTGAATCTTGCGTCGCTGCAGGCCAATCGCGCGACCGTCGACAACATCCGCCTGTGGGATGTGCAGCCGCTGATGGATACCTATGCGCAGTTGCAGGAAATCAGGACTTACTACAAGTTCTTTTCCGTGGATATCGATCGCTACCGTCTCGACTCCGGCTACCGGCAGGTCATGCTGTCGGCGCGCGAACTGGAGCATACGATGCTGCCGGAGAACGCCCGAACCTGGGTGAACCTGCATCTTCTGTTCACCCACGGCAACGGCATCGTGATGTCGCCGGTCACGGAGAAATCCACGGAAGGCTTGCCGTCGCTCTATCTGCGCGACATTCCGCCTGTCGCCGATGGCGGACCGGCGATCAACGAACCGCGCATCTACTTCGGTGAAGGCGGGCAGGGCTATGTGATCGTGAAGGGCAGTGTGCCCGAATTCGACTACCCGAAGGGTGATAGCAACGTCTACACGTCCTACAGCGGGCGCGACGGTGTCGCGATCGGCGGAGCGATACGACGGAGCCTGTTCGCATGGCAGTTCGGCGATCCCAATATCCTGCTGACGCACTACATCACGAACGAGAGCAGGATCCTCCTTCACCGCAACATCCGGGACCGGATACGCACGATTGCACCGTTTCTCGCGCTCGACCACGACCCCTATGTCGTGGCGAGCAACGGACGCCTGTTCTGGATGCAGGACGCCTATACGACCAGCCGCTGGTTTCCGTATGCGCCGCCCGGCGTCGGCGATGGCGCCAACTACATTCGCAACGCGGTCAAGGTGGTGGTCGACGCGTACAACGGCACGGTCGACTTCTACGTCAGCGATCCTTCCGATCCGCTGGTGCGGACTTACGCGCGCATCTTCCCCGGCATGTTCAAGCCGTTCGACGCGATGCCGCAGGATCTTCAACGGCACATCCGCTACCCCGAGGATCTGTTCCTGATC
The DNA here is from genome assembly GCF_001521935.1 of Burkholderia sp. RF7-non_BP4. Taxonomy (NCBI): domain Bacteria; kingdom Pseudomonadati; phylum Pseudomonadota; class Betaproteobacteria; order Burkholderiales; family Burkholderiaceae; genus Burkholderia; species Burkholderia sp. RF7-non_BP4. The sequence continues at coordinate 153,671 of NZ_LOTA01000095.1, forward strand.
CAGGCGAATCTCTACCGCGCTTATCACATGGATGCGCCGGAAGTGTTCTATAACCGCGAGGACCTCTGGCAGTTTCCTCGCGCGCTGGGCGATATCGACGGGGGCGACGCCGCGAACCGGCAGATGGCGCCGTACTACACGATCATGAGGCTGCCTGGCGACGCGCAGGCCGGCTTCGTGCTCATGCTGCCGATGGTGCCGAGCCAGCGCGAGAACATGATCGCGTGGCTCGCCGCGCGTTGCGATCCGCCCGGGTACGGCAAGCTGATCGTCTACGCGTTCCCCAAGGAAAAGCTGATCTACGGGCCATACCAGATCGAGGCGCGCATCCAGCAGAGCACGGAAATCTCGCAGCAGATCTCGCTGTGGAACCAGATGGGTTCACGCGTAATCCGCGGACATCTCGTGGTCGTTCCGATCGAGCACTCGATCCTCTACGTGTCGCCGCTCTATTTGCGCGCGGCGTCGGGCCAATTGCCCGAACTGAAACGGGTGATCGCCGCCTATGGCGATCGCGTCGTGATGGAGGAAAACCTGGGCGAGGCGCTCGCGGCGCTCTTCAAGGAGACGAGGCCGGAACCGGCGGCGGCGCCGGCGGGCAGCGCAGCGGATGTGCGCGCCCGTGACGCGCTCGCCCATTACGATCGTGCGATCGAGCGGCTGAAGGCGGGGGATTGGGCCGGCTTCGGCGCGGAACTCGATGCGCTCCGACCGTTGCTCCAAGCGCTGGGCGCCGTTCGAGCGGACAACAAGCAGTGAGGGTGACGCCCGTCAGGTCAGCGGTGGCGCGTGCCCATGATCCTCCAGATTTCGCGCGTCGTCGTATTCCCGCGAAATATCCTTGTTCGTGTAGTCCCCGAGCTTCGATGCGGCAACCAGGCTCAGCACCGCGCACGCCAGCACATACACCGCGATCGCATACCCCGAATGGTAGTAGGCAAACAGGGCCGTCGCGATCAGCGGTGCCGGGCCGCCTGCAATGACCGAAGCGAGCTGATAACCCATCGACGCACCGCTATACCGCAACCGCCCGGTAAACGACTCGGCAATCAATGCCGCCTGCGGCCCATACATCATCGAATGCGGGACCAGGGACAGCACGATGGCCGCGAAGATCCATATCGGATTCCGGCTATCGACCATCGCGAAGTAGAGAAATCCGAACACGCCGACGGTGGCCGCGCCGATCATGTACATTCGCCGGCGCCCGATCAGATCCGACACGTGTCCGAACAGCGGGATGGTGAAGAATTCGACCACGGACGCCACCAGCACCGCCGTCAGCAGCAACTCGCGCGTGGCGCCCAACGCCGTGATCCCGTAAGTGAACACGAACGCGGTAAAGATATAGAACGGCGCCTGTTCGGCCATTCGCGCAAACGCCGACAGCACGATATCCCTCGGCTGCTTGCGCAGCACTTCGAGCATCGGCGTTTTCTCGATCCGGCGCTCGGCCAGCAGTTTCGCGAAGATCGGCGTCTCGAGGATATTCAGGCGGATGTAGAGCCCGATCGCGACCAGTACGATGCTGAGGAAAAACGGAACGCGCCAGCCCCACGTGAGGAAACTGCTGCCGGAAAGCCAGCTCATGGCCAGCACGGCGAGGTTGGCAAGGAACAGTCCCGCCGGCACGCCGAACTGCGGCCACGACGCGACGAAGCCGCGATGCGCATTGGTGCGCGCCCACTCCATCGACATCAGGACCGAGCCGCCCCATTCACCGCCGACGCCGACGCCCTGGATGAAGCGCAGCACCGTGAGAAAAACGGCGCCCCAGATGCCGATCGTTGCATAGGTCGGAACGAAGGCCACGGCGAACGTGGCGAGCCCCATCAGCAACAGGGTCACGATCAGCGTGGCCTTGCGTCCGATGCGGTCGCCGTAGTGGCCGAAGATCGCTGCGCCGACCGGCCGCGCGACAAAGCCGACGGCATAGATCAGGAATGCCTGCAGCGTGCCGACGAGCGGGTGGGACTGGGGGAAATACAGCTTTGCGAAGACCAGGCCGGTGACCGTGCTGTAGAGGAAAAAGTCATACCATTCGATCGTGGTGCCAATCGTGCTGGCGATGACGGCGCGGCGCAACTGGCGCCGGGCTTCCTCGTCGGAGAGGGGCGTGGCCGCGGATTGCATGGCAGCCATTTTGATATCTCCCGGAAAAGGGCGACTCAGAAATCAACCATACGCCCGGCGATGGGTTCCGGCAAGTGCAAGTCATGAATGGATTACGGCGCGTTCAATCCTTTCAATAAGAAGTCCTGATATAGCGATCGACCAACTCAAGACGCGGACGCGCATGTCGAGGAAAGCGCGGGTTCGTGAGGGAATCGTCGTAGAACGCACCGCTATCATCAATCGGATTCACGGTATCTCTTGAGCGAAGTCAGGGTGGTGCGCATGACACGGACGAAATTCTGGACAGCGACGCCTTCCCGGAAATGGCATCGCTTCGCCTACAAGGTGTGACAGGCAGGATGCGCACGTCGCCGCAAAGTAAAAACATGTCATCCATAGGACTTGTCTGATGTGGCGGGCCTCGGATCAGGCGTTGGTCCCATATCTCGCTTTGTAAGGATTTTATAAGATACCGATCAAGAGATTTCGCATGGCGACCTTGAGCTCGAGATGCCGGTGGGATTCCATATTTTCAATGTGTGACGACAGTTTGAGTTCAGGTCGGAATTTCAAATGAGAAAATTTGGCGTAAAAACCATCTTCGCGAACGATAGGCCGTTGACGCTTGCCGGAATGGAATATGTCGCGAGGAATACCAACGCGATCGATTTGATTGCCATATGCAGGACACCACAGAATTTGATCGAGTCGATGTCTCGCATGCATTGCGATGTCGTGGTCATCGATTTTGCGATGCGTGGCAACGGGCAAATTGAAGGACTCGCTTTGCTCGGATATCTGAGACGCACCTATCCGAAGGTCGGGATCGTCGCACTGGTCACGCATGAGAATCCCGTGATCCTCCGATCGATTCTCGATCGGGATGTAGCGAGCGTCGTCAGCAAGTTCGACGACGTCGGCCATATCGTCACCGCGATCCATTCATGCTTTGGGAGCGGCAGTTATCTGTCGCCGCTGATCAAGCGTTCGCTCGAGCTGGTCGAGTGCAGTAGTAATCAGCGTGTATCGAAGCTGTCTCCGCGCGAAATCGAGGTGATCCGGTGTTACTTGTCAGGAATGACGATTACCCAGATCGCGGAGTACATGAAGAAAGGCAAACAGACAATCAGCGCCCAGAAGACCAACGCGATGAAGAAGTTGGGGGTAAAGAATGACATTGAACTGGTCCGTTGCGCGACGTGTCTCGATTTGATCGACGAGGAGAGTGCGAGTCGGTTCGAAGTTCAGTGATGCCGTCGTCAAGCACGAGGCGCTTGGCGGCTTAATGCGAGGGGACTGTCGGCCGTTGCGGGCTGGCACGCGAGCGCCAGCGGCATGCAGGTCGAATAAGCAGCGGAGGCCGCCAGACGGACTTGTCCCGGTTCGAGAATGGCAACGTCGTTCTGCCGGGACTGTACAGCGTCGATGCGGAAGTGGCGGTGTGAAGCGCTTCAGCGGCACCAGCGCGCGGATCAGCTGCGCGAAATCGATCGCCAAGACGCAGACTGACGTGACGCTTGCCGCGTACCGCTATTCGACGACCGGCAATTCCAGGCCAAGCCAACTTATCGAGATATAATCCGCACGAAATGGGTTTCGAATAAGTACAACATGGCGCTAGTGCGCGCCTCATTCCAGAGCGCGGGTGCATGATGGACGAATTTTCGGTGCGAGTGATTGTCGCGGACGACCATCCGGTGTCGGGGTACGGCATCGCGCAGGGTTTGGGCAGCATGCCTACGATCGAGGTCGTCGCGGTCGTGTCGGACACGGCCGCACTGATCGACCGGCTGGACACGACATCGTGCGACGTCCTCGTTCTCGACTACGTGATGCCGGCCGGGCAATACGGCGACGGCCAGACGCTGGTTTCATTCCTGACTCGGCGCTATCCGCAATTGCGCATCGTGACGGTGACCATGCTCAATTCCCCGGCGGTTTTTCGCGCGCTGCAGCAACTTGGCGTGCACTGCATCGCAAGCAAATCCGATGCAATCTCGCACATGGTCGCCGCCGTGCACGCGGCTTACTCGAACGGCACCTATCTGTCGCCCACGATTGCGTCGCTTCTCGCGCAGGCGGATACCGGCGTCAGCACCGCACTGTCGAAACGGGAGTCGGAAATCGTCCGGCTGTTCCGTGAAGGCTACAAGGTGACCGAAATCGCCGATCGACTGAATCGAAGCAAGAAAACCATCAGCGCGCAAAAGCTGGCCGCAATGCGCAAGCTCGGCATCACACGCGACGCCGATCTGATCAAGTATGAGGGCGAGCTCGAGCCGTCTGAAAACATCGACCTTCGGTCGAACGACTGATCCGTGCCGGCATGTACAGGTTCCGCGGATGGCTGTCCCGCCTGAGTCGTCCTGCGAGCCGCAGGCAATTCGATCCGGACTGGATGCGCGCGTATCAGCGCCGGTTGCTGTACGGCGGTGGCGCGGCGCTCGGCATCTTCATGCTGGTGTGCGCAGCCGCTGTCGCGCGAGGCGAGTTCGGCGACTACCAGGCTGCGTTGCGTACGCACTTCCTCACCGTGAAGTCGCAACTGCTGGTTCGCATGTCGGAAAACGGCGCGCTGCTGAAGCAACAAGTGGCGACGGTACAAGGCGGATGGAATGAGCGAGCGCGTCCGACCCGGCTGACCGAGCAGGCGTTTGTCGATCAGGATGGGTTGATGATGCACGACGCCTACGAATTGGACCGGGCATACGCGCTGAAGGCCATCATCGATTCCGCTCATCCGGCGAGCGTTTATGGGCCGCTGCTCGCTTTGAGCGAACGGGTCTTCGAGAGCGGCCGGTGGGTGAAGAGGGCGCAGCCGCTGTCGAACGCGGTCTACATGATCGGCGCCGACGGCCGTTTCGTCACGCTGTCGCTCTACGTTACGTCCCCCTCGGCGTTGCCGCAGGCGCAGGCCGCACAACTGCCGTCGCTGCTGCCACAGGCGTGGCCGGATGTCGCGGCGATGGTGCGCACCGCGGCGTCCGACCCGGAGCACGTGCCCGATGGCGTGATCTGGCTGCCGCCGCGCGCGGGTGTCATTACGGGGGAGCAGCGCGTGCGCGTTGCATCCTGGGCGTTCGATGGCCGTGACCGACCGATTGTGCTGATCGTTCAGACGATACGTCCCGAGCGCCTTTTGAACGAACTAGACGACGAATCGCGCGGTGGCGCGTTCGCGGTGGTCGATCATGCCGGGAACATCCTGCTGTCGGCGGCACGGCACGCCGATGCGGCGAACGTTGCGCACGCACTGGCCGGCGACCGTGTGAACGACATCGAACAACTGTTTCGCGACGGGCGCTTCGAGATTCGCGATGCGATTCCCGGTACCGATTGGACATTGGTCTACGTCTATTCGATACGAACCGTGATGCGCGGCGTCGCGGCTCGTATGTTGGAGATTGCCGGCGTCGCGCTATTCGGTTTGGCGTTCCTGTGGTGCGGGATCGTGCTGATCAACCGGCGCATTCTCGCGCCGTCCTACCGCAGTGCGTCGCGTCTGAAGGAAAGCGAGCAACTCAACCGCACGCTGATCCGCACGGCGCCGATCGGCCTCGCGCTGATCGGCGAAGCGAACGGCACGATGCTGCTGAGAAACGCAGCGATGGCGCGCTACGAGACCGCCGCGGCAGGCGAACCGCTGTCGCGGCGGATCTGGCGGACGTTCGCACAATCACCCGATCCGCGCGCGTCGGGGCGGCGACGCGCCATCGTCGGCCGAGAGATCGCGCTCGCGGGGGCGGGCGACGGCGCGGACGACACGCATCTGCTCGTCAACATCGCACGCGTCCGGTATCGCGGCGCGCAAGCGCTGCTCGCGACCGTCAACGACATCACCGCGCGCAAGCTGGCCGAGCAGTCGCTCGTCGAGGCCCGGCACGCAGCCGACCAGGCGAATCGCGCGAAGTCGGTGTTTCTTGCCACGATGAGCCACGAAATCCGCACGCCGCTCAATGCGGTGATGGGCAATCTCGAGCTAATGAAGCGCGGGCCGCTCGCCGATACGCAGCGCCGCCGGCTCGAGATCGTCGATTCGTCATCGTCCGCGCTGATGCACATCCTCAACGACGTGCTCGACCTGTCGAAGGTCGAGGCCGGGCAACTGCGGGTCGATGCCGTGCCGTTCGACTGCGCGGCGTTGTTGCGCGACGTCGTGGAATCATTCCGGCCGCTTGCGACGGCGAAGGGGCTGCACCTCGGCTTCGACATCGCGGCAGACATGGCGCGATACCGGGTCGGCGATCCAATCCGGATCCGCCAGGTCGTCGCGAATCTGCTCGGCAATGCAATCAAGTTTACGGAGGCGGGCAGCGTCATGCTCTTCGCGGGCGGGCACGACGACGTCGAGATACGTGTCGTCGATACGGGGATAGGCATTGCGCTGCCGGCGCAATCGACGATCTTCGAGCTGTACCAGCAGGCCGACGATTCGATCCATCGCCAGTACGGCGGCACGGGCCTGGGTCTTGCGCTATGCCGGCGGCTCGTCAATGCGATGGGGGGCGAGATCGTGGTGCGCAGCGCGCCGGGCGAGGGCAGCGCGTTTAGCGTTCGCATCCCGCTGCCGATGGCCGATGACGTGCCGGCCGGCGATCTCTACGACGATGCGGTCGGCGATTCTCCCGATGCGGTCTCGCTCGCGGGAGACGGGGACATGCCGCTGCGCGTGCTCGCCGTCGAGGATCATCCGGCGAGCCGGCTGCTGCTGGCGGACCAGTTCCGTGAGCTCGGCGCCGACGCGACGATCGTCGAAAGCGGCGGACAGGCGCTGGCGGCGCTCGAGCGCGGCCGCTTCGACGTCGTGCTGACCGATCTCGGCCTGCCTGACATGGACGGCTGGACGCTTGCGGCCGCGATTCGTGAGCGCGATGTGCAAGTTCGCGTCGTTGCGATGACGGCACACGCCGGTCCGCGGGAAGAGCAGCGCTGTGCGGCTGTCGCGATTCGTGTACTGCTGCCGAAGCCCGTCTCGTTGCGTGCGCTGGCGCGGGCGCTTCGCGCGCAAGGTCGCGTCGGATTTGTGCACTCGGCGGAGGACCGCCCGGCAATGCCGAAAACCGTGATGGCCGCGATGCGCCAGGTCACGCTGGCTTCGTTCGAATCGATCGAGCGCGCGCTGGCAGGACGCGATACCGATACGGTCGTACGTGAGTTACATGCGCTGAGCGGTGGTTTCCTGGCGGTCGGGCATGGCGTGCTGGCGGAGCTGTGCGGTGGGCTGCAACAAGTCGTGCATGACGAAGGTCTCGGCGTGTTCGTTGAATTGTGGCCTGCGTTGCGCGGCGAACTGACCGACGCGCTCGATGCGCTGAGGAGCCACGACATACCGGCGCCCTGATTTCATCGCGTTTTCGCGGAGCAGGCCTGCCGAAACGCGATACCGCAGATTTCAACTTCTCCCGGATGCGGCATCTGAACTTGGGACCTATATCCATGGCATACCTGGATTCGGATGTCGTAGCGCCGGCTACATACCGATGTCGCACGTTTCATCGGTTTCCCGTCATTCAGCGTTGAAGGAACAGGCCTGAAGCAGCAGGGCGCTTACGCTCACCCGCGGGCCTTCGCGGACCGCCGCTCAGTTCCTGCTTTTGATGCGATCTCCAGAATCGCCGTCTCCATGTCAGCCGCCGTGAATCGGCGCGGTTTCCTGGTGCCGGGTTGCGCTTCGTTCACCCGCACCGGAAGCCCTCGATGCGTTCGCGACGGCGCGATCCCGATCCGCCGGCTGTCGCGCTGCGCTTGAAACGCTTGCGCCACTCGCAGCGCGTGACTCAGGCGCTTGTGGTCCACGATTGCGCCTTGATCGACCTCGGCCTGCCGGCCCCAGAGCTTATCGCAAGCCAATGTCGGCCCGAAATCTGGAGCTGCCGTCGGTGCGGCGCGCAACTGCACAGGCGTGAGCGGTCGAACGATGCACCGTGCTTCACGTTCGACGGTGCGCCGTTCCGCCATATCGCGCGATCAGATATCCATCGAAAAAATAACCATTTGGTACACGCTTCGGCGCGCTTTACAGTTTCGCCTCATGCCGGCTGCGAAGCCGGTCGTTCCGACGTTATTTCAGAATTTCGCCACATGAATCGTTTGATGCGTTCCAGGGTCCGCCGTGCCGCGGCCGCGCTGTTCGTGCTCGGCCTCGTGCCGGCTTCCCATGCGGCTCAGCCGACGTTGCGCGTCGGCATCGACGCCGAGTCGTATCCGCCGTTCTTTTCGAAGGACGCGGCCGGCAAGTGGAAGGGCTGGGAAATCGACGTGCTCGATGCCGCGTGCGGTAAGCTGAACGTGCGGTGCGAACTCACCGACATTGCATGGGACGGCCTGATTCCGGCGTTGCAGAACCGCAAGATCGACGTGATCTGGTCGTCGATGACGATCACCGGCGAACGGCAGAAGGCAATCGATTTCAGTCGCGCGTATTACGAATCGCCGACGGTGTTCGTCGGCGCGAAAAGCGACCGGCGCCGCGTCGACTGCGCGGTGCCTGCGAGCTTCAAGGGTCGCGTGATCGGCGTCGAGGCCGGTACGAACTTCTCGGCGTTCCTCGATTCCCGCTTCAAGCCGGATGCGCAGATCAAGGCGTTCGACAAGTTCGACAACGCGCTCGCGGATCTGGTGTCCGGCCGGGTCGACTACGTGCAGGAAGGCAAGGGGCTGTTTACGGCATTCCTCGCGTCGCGCGACGGCAAGGACTTCGAGGTCAAGGCGACCTGCGCGGACAATCCGGTGCTGGGCCTCGGCATCGGCGCGGGCGTGCGCCAAGGCGATGCGCTGCGCGGCAAGCTGTCGACCGCGATCGCGCAACTGCAGCAGGATGGCACGTGGGATGCGATCACCGCCCGCTATCCGAACCTGAAGGGCACGATCGAGAAGGGCCGCTGACGCGATGGCCGCGGACGATTCGCTGCTCGCGTTGCTCGCATTCGGCGACGGCGGGTACGGCCGCGTGTTCGCGAGCGCGTTCGCGCTGACGTTCGGCGTCGCGGCAGCGTCGTTCTGCACCGGCGTGCTGCTGGGCATCGCCGGCGCGCTCGGCAAGCTGTCGCGCCACGTGCCGCTCGCGTGGCTGGCGCGGCTCTACACGACGCTGGTGCGCGCGCTGCCCGAGCTGTTGTGCCTGCTGCTCGCGTTCTATGCCCTTGCACCTGCCGTCGAAGTCGCGTTGCACCGCGGCGGTCTGGTGCCCGACGGCTTCGCGTTCCCGCCGTTCCTGGTCGCTGCGCTGTCGCTCGGTTTCATCCAGGGAGCGTATCTGACGGACATCTTCCGCGCGGCGCTCGTCAACGTGCCGACCGGCCAGGTCGAAGCCGCGCACGCATACGGGATGACGCCGTGGCAGACGTTCACGCGCATCCGGCTTCCGGCCGCCGCGCGGCTTGCGTTGCCGGGCGTCGGCAACGTGTGGCTGAACGCGACCAAGGATGCCTCGTTCGTCAGCGTGCTCGGCTCGTTCACGGATCTGCTGAAGGCAAGCCAGCTCGCGGCCGGCGCGACGCGGCACTACGTATTCTTCTATCTGGTCACGGCTGCGCTGTTCTTGCTGCTGAGCATCGCGTCGACGGGTATTTTCGCGGCGCTCGAGCGGCACGCGAACCGTGGCACGAGGCCCGCAACCGCATGATGTTCTCGCTGCCGTTCCTGTTCGATACGGTGATGCCGAAGCTGCTCGCCGCAGTGCCGACGACGCTCGCGCTGACGTTTTTGTCGGGTGCGGCCAGCGTGCTGCTGGGCGTACCGCTCGCGCTCGCCGCCGGCGCGCGCCATGCGCCGCTGCGCTGGTCCGCGCGCGGCTGGATCATGTTGATTCGCGGCACGCCGCTGCTCGTTCAGCTTTATTTGCTGTACTACGGATTCGGTCAGATCGTGCCGCGCGAATGGATGCGCGACAGCTGGGCATCGCCGCTGCTGCGCGACGCGTTCTGGTACGCAATCGTCGCGTTGAGCGTGAACGAGAGCGCGTATGTCGCGACGATCCTGCGCGGCGCGATCGCCGGCGTGCCGGCCGGCGAGGTCGAAGCCGGGCACGCATACGGAATGACGCGCATTCAGGTGCTGCGCCGCATCGTCGGCCCGCGCGCGTGGCGGCTCGCGCTGCCCGCGCTCACCGGCGAGGCGATCCTGCTGCTGAAATCGACCGTCCTCGCGTCGACCGTGACGGTGTTCGACGTGATGGGAACGGCCAATACGCTGCGCTTCGAGACGTTGCGCGTGTACGAACCGCTGGCCGGCGCGGCTGTCGTCTATGTCGTGCTGGTCGCGCTGCTCACCATCCCGGCCGCTCGCTTCGAGCAGCGTGTCAATCGCCATCTGACGCGCGCCCCCGACGCTCGCGTGCCTGTACGCCGCCGCCGCGCGTCGCCGGGCGCGTGGGCGGCACCCAACTGATTCCTGCCCTGGTAACGAACCCGACGATGTCCGATCCTCGCCCCTTGCTGTTTTCCCTGTATGAACAAGCCAGCGTCGGCTGCGGCGGCGCGCCGAGCCTGTGGACCCATCCCGCCGACGAACGGCTGCGCGCGAATACGCTCCCGTTCTGGTCGAACCTCGCGCGCACGGCCGAGCAGGCCGATCTCGACATGCTGTTCTTCGCGGACGTGCTCGGCCTGTACGACGTCTATGGCGGATCGGCCGACGCAGCGGTCCAGTGGGCGGTCGAGGCGCCCGCGAACGATCCGATGATGCTGATTCCGGCACTTGTCGCGCAGACCGAGCGGCTCGCGTTCGGCGTGACCGCGAGCACGACCTACGAGCATCCGTTCGCGCTCGCGCGCCGCTTCAGCACGCTCGATCACCTGAGCAACGGCCGGATCGGCTGGAACATCGTGACGTCCTACCTGACGAGCGCGGCGCGCAACTTCGGGCTCGACCGGATGATCGGCCACGACGAACGCTACGCGCGCGCCGAGGAGTTCCTCGACGTCGTGTACAAACTGTGGGAAGGGAGCTGGGCGGACGATGCGGTGGTCGCCGACAAGCACGTGCCGCGCTATGCGCGCGGCGACCGCGTGCGGCCGATCGCGCACGAAGGCACGCACTACCGCGTGCAGGGGCCGCACGTCTGTGCGCCGTCGCCGCAACGCTCGCCCGTGCTGATCCAGGCCGGCTGGTCCGGGCGTGGGCGCGAATTCGCGGCGAAGCACGCGGAGGTGGTGTTCGTCGCGAAGTCGAATCCGCACGAGATTCGTGCGGGCCTCGACGAGATTCGCCGGCTCGCGACGGAGCGCGGCCGCGCGGCGGACGACGTGAAGTCGCTGACCGTGCTGCGGATCGTGACCGCGCGCTCGTCGAGCGACGCGAAGGAGAAATACCACACGCTGCAGCAGCACTACCACCAGCACGCGCAACTCGTCAGCTATGCGGGCGACACCGGCATCGACATCGACCGCTATGCGGACGACGAACCGTTAACGACGCAGACGGAAGGGTTGACGTCCTACGTCGTGCGGCCCGACGGCAGCGGCAAGCCGCTCACCGCTGGGGACGTGCGGCGCAAGTTTGCGAGCGTCACGCGCGGCACCGATCTGATCCTCGTGGGCTCGCCCGACGAGGTCGCCGATCAGCTCGCCGAGCATGCGCGGCAGTCGACGACGAGCGGCTACATGCTCAATCCGCTGGTCAGCCCGGGCACGCTCGACGATTTCGCCGAGCTGATCGTGCCGGAACTGAGAAAACGCGGCCTGTATCGGACGACGTCACCGGCCGGTACCTTCCGTTCGCGGCTGAGCGGCCGCGACCGCCTGCCGGACACTGCGCATGGCGCGTCGTTCCGGCAATCCGTATCCGACGGACGGTGACGAGCCGGGCGATGCCGCCGCCGGCCGGCGCCGTATGCACGAGCAGCGATCTTTATCACCGCAGCAGATAAACGTATCCGAATCGCTTCGTTGACGCAGTCCGGCACGCCCTCGTAGATTCGCGTTTTGACCTTACCAGGGGCCCGTGCCGTGACGACTACCGCCATCCGCGACGCCGCAACGCTTTCCGCCGGGCATCCCGCCTTGCGGCCGGGCGGTGCGGCCCAGCACTTCGACATCGTGCCGTTCGACGCGCCGCTCGGCGCCGAAGTGATCGGCCTCGACCTGTCGCGACCGCTCGACGCCGACGATTTCGCGCGCATCCATCGTGCCCATCTCGATCACCACGTGCTGGTGTTTCGCGACCAGATCATCACGCCGGACGAGCACATCGCGTTCAGCCGTCGCTTCGGCCCGCTGCAGATTCACGTACTGCACCAGTTCGCGCTTGCCGGCCATCCGGAAGTGCTGATCGTGTCGAACATCGTCGAGAACGGCAAACCGGTCGGGCTCGGCGATGCCGGCCATTTCTGGCATTCCGACCTGTCGTACAAGGAAAAACCGAGCCTCGGCTCGCTGCTGCACGCGCAGGAACTGCCGGCGGAAGGCGGCGACACGTTGTTCGCCAACATGCATCTCGCGTGGGACACGCTGCCGGCCCACTTACGCCGTGCGGTCGAAGGGCGGCGCGCCGAGCATACGTATCTCGCGCGCTATGCGGAACTGCAGGCGCGCAGCCCGTGGCGGCCGAACCTGTCGCCCGAGCAGATCGCGCAGGTCGCGGCGGTCGTTCACCCGGTCGTGCGCACGCATCCGGAAACCGGCCGCAAGGCGCTGTTCGTCAGCGAACATTTCACGACGCGGATCGTCGGGCTGCCCGACGACGAAAGCCGCGCACTGCTCGACGAGTTGTTCGCGCACAGCGTGCGCGCCGAGCACCTGTATCGACACGCATGGCGCGACCACGATCTCGTGTTCTGGGACAACCGCTCACTGATGCATCTGGCCGCCGGCACGCCCGACCACCTGCGCCGCAAGCTGTACCGCACGACGATCGAAGGTGACGCGCCTTTCTGAGTTGCACGCACGTCCTTCATATCAGCCCCTTCCCGACTGGAGTTCCGATGTCGTTTTCGTTTTTGCCGGCGCGCCGCGCGCTGGCGGCCACGCTCACCGCCGCGCTCGCCTTCGCGGGTGTGGTGATCCCGCAAGCCGCGCACGCGGAGGGCCGCATCCGCATCGCCGAGCAATTCGGCGTCGTCTACCTGATGCTGAACGTCGCGCGCGACCAGCAACTGATCGAGAAGGAAGGGCGCAAGGCCGGCCTCGACATCAAGGTTGACTGGGTGCGGCTGTCCGGCGGCGCGGCCGTGAACGACGCGCTGCTGTCCGGCGCGGTCGACATCGCGGGCGCGGGCGTCGGGCCGCTCTTGACCGTGTGGGACCGCACGCGCGGTCGGCAGAACGTGAAGGGCGTCGCGTCGCTCGGCAATTTTCCGTACTACCTCGTGAGCAGCAACCCGAACGTGAAGACGATCGCCGACCTGAGCGAGAAGGACCGCATCGCGGTGCCGGCGGTCGGCGTGTCGGTGCAGTCGCGCGTGTTGCAGTATGCCGTTGCGAAGCAGTGGGGCGACAAGCAGTTCGACAAGCTCGACGCGCTCACGCAGGCGATTCCGCATCCCGACGCGACGGCCGCGATTCTCGCGAACAGCAACGTGATCACCGGCCACTTTGGCAATCCGCCGTTCCAGGAGCAGGAACTTGCCGGCAATCCGAACGCGCATATCGTGCTGAATTCGTATGACGTGCTGGGCGGCCCGAGCTCGGCGACCGTGCTGTACGCGACCGAGAAATTCCGCAACGACAATCCGAAGACCTATCGCGCGTTCGTCGCCGCGCTGGCCGACGCCGCACGGCAGATCGCGGCCGATCCGGAGCGCGCGGCCGATACCTATATTCGCGTGAACGGATCGAAGATCGATCGCGCGCTGCTGCTGAAGATCCTGCGTAATCCGCAGGTGCAGTTCAAGACCGCGCCGCAGAACACGTTGCCGCTCGCGCAGTTCATGCATCGCACCGGCGCGATCCGCAACGAACCGAAGTCGTGGCGCGACTATTTCTTCGACGATCCCGCGACGGCCGGCGGCAGTTGAGCGGCGCCGATGTTGCGACGTCGCGATCGACGCTTATGCGTCGGCGCGGTTTCGATATGCGCAATCGATGGTTGGTCCGCACGATACGCGGCCGTATGTTGATGCTTTTCCCGCAAGAGATTCGATCGTGAACGCCACTTCTCCCCGAACCTGGTTGCCGCCGTATGCGGCACGTGGCAGCGCGTCGCCGGCCGCGTCCGTCGTGCCCGATACACGTGCGGAGGACCGCTCGGCCACGCACTCCGCGCCGGCCGGCGCGCACAGCGAACGCCTGCTGGCCATCGACCAGGTCAGCCTCGAATACCGCAGCGGCGCGCGGATCGTTCGCGCGACGCATCAAGTGAGCTTCGACGTGTACGGCAGCGACCGCTTCGTGCTGCTCGGCCCGTCGGGGTGCGGGAAGTCGACGCTGCTGAAGGCGATCGCCGGCTTCATCGAGCCCGTCGCGGGGTCGATCGCGCTCGACGGCCGGCCCGTGCGCGGGCCGGGCCCCGACCGCGTCGTCGTGTTCCAGGAATTCGACCAGTTGCCGCCGTGGAAGACAGTGGTCGAGAACGTCGCGTTTCCGTTGCGCGTTGCCGCGAAGCTGTCGCGTGCCGAAGCACGCGAGCGCGCGCTGCACTATCTCGACAAGGTCGGGCTGAGCACGTTTGCCGATGCGTATCCGCATACGCTGTCGGGCGGCATGAAACAGCGCGTCGCGATTGCGCGGGCGCTGGCGATGCAGCCGCGCGTCCTGCTGATGGATGAACCGTTCGCCGCGCTCGACGCGCTCACGCGCCGCAAGATGCAGGAGGAACTGCTGCGGCTGTGGGACGAATTCCGCTTCACGCTGCTGTTCGTCACGCACTCGATCGAGGAGGCGCTCGTGGTCGGCAACCGGATTCTGCTGCTGTCGCCGCATCCGGGCCGCGTGCGCGCGGAGCTCAACAGTCACGAACATTCGCTCGAGAACGTCGACACCGGCGACTTCCGCGACAACGTCGCGCGAATTCATCGCCTGCTGTTCGACACCGCACCGCACGTACCGACGACGGAGGACGCTGCATCATGAGTACGATCGACCCGGTCTTGCCGCCGTTGCCGCCCGTGCGCGCCGAATATACACGCACGCTCGAGATGCCGCCTGACGCCGAGCGCGCGGCGCCGGCGCCGCTGCTGCACCGCATCGCCGGTGCCGCGTGGTTTCGCCGCGGCGTCATCGCGCTCGTGCTGATCGCCGTATGGGAGATCGTCGCGCGCATCGTCGCGAACGACCTGCTCGTGCCGACCTTCGGCGCGACGCTGGCCGCATTCGTGCAAGGCATCGAGTCGGGCGAACTGCTGGTCAAGACCGGCATCTCGATGTCGGTGCTGCTGCGCGGCTATGCGCTGGGCGTGCTGCTGGCGTTCGCGCTGACGTCGCTCGCGGTGTCCACGCGCATCGGTCGCGATCTGCTGACGATGCTCACGTCGATGTTCAATCCGTTGCCGTCCATTGCATTGCTGCCGATCGCGCTGCTGTGGTTCGGGCTCGGCACCGGCAGCCTGCTGTTCGTGCTCGTGCATGCGGTGTTGTGGCCGCTCGCGCTTAGCATGTACACCGGCTTCGCCGGCGTGCCCGCCACGCTGAAAATGGCCGGGCGCAACTACGGGCTCACGGGTCTGCGCCAGATCGCGCTGATCCTCGTGCCGGCCGCCCTGCCGTCGATCCTGGCGGGGCTGCGTGTCGGCTGGGCTTTCGCGTGGCGCACGCTGATCGCGGCCGAGCTCGTGTTCGGCGCGAGCGCGGGGCAGGGCGGGCTCGGCTGGTACATCTTCCAGAACCGCAACGAGCTGTATACGGATCGCGTGTTCGCGGGCCTCGCGGCCGTCATCGTGATCGGGCTGCTGGTCGAGAACCTGGTGTTCGATACGCTCGAACGCGCGACCGTGCGGCGCTGGGGCATTCAGCACTGAGGCGCCCGGACGCGATCAATCCCGGCGCGTGCATAACGTAAGCTGAAATCGGCTTTTCACGCGCAGCGGGTGGGTCCCTATACTTGCGGACGGCGCGTAACGTACGCCGTGTAACGGATGCCGCGTCGCGCGTTGCCGCGACGTTCCCCGAACGACCCGAACAAGGACCTGCCGAATGACTGCCCGTGACGCCGTCGATCCGCGCGACGCATTGCGCGACGCGCTCGCCGCGCTGCCCGATCTTGCGACCGCGATCGGGCAGGATGCCGCACAGCGCGAGGCGCGCCGCGAACTGCCGTTCGAAGGCTTCGCGATCTTCCGGCGCTCGGCGCTGGGCGCGCTGCGGATTCCGGTCGAGCGCGGCGGGCTGGGCGGCACGCTGGTCGACCTGTTCGATACGATCGCGACGCTGGCGGCCGCCGATTCGAATCTCGCGCACGCGCTGCGCATCCACTACGACCAGACCGAGACGCTGCGGTTGTCGCCGCGCACGGCGTTCAACGACGTGCAGCTCGAGCGCGTGCTCGGTGGCGCGATCTTCGGCGGCGCGTCGACCGAGCGCGGCACGTCGCGCCCGGGCGAGAACACGACCGTGCTGCGGCGTGACGGAGATCACTACCGCCTAACGGGCCGCAAATACTATTCGACGGGCACCGCGTTTGCCGATTTCGCGCGCATCAACGTCGAGAACGAGCAGGGCGACGCGCTCGCCGTGATCATCCCGGTCGCGCGCGACGGCGTGCAGGTGCTCGACGACTGGGACGGCATGGGCCAGCGCATGACCGCGAGCGGCAGCCTGCTGCTGCACGACGTGCAAGTGTTCGCGAATGAAGTCGCGGCGCGAGACGGCTCGACGCTCGTCGGCCGCCATTGCGGCGCGCTGCGGCAGCTGCATCTCGTCGCGACGGCCGCGGGCATTGTGCGCAACGTGGTGGCCGATGCACGCAGCTACGTGCTGACGCACGGCCGGCCGGTGCTGCACAGCCCGGCGCCGAGCGCGCGCGACGATCACTTCATTCAGCAGATCGTCGGCGAACTGTCCGCGCACAGCCACGCGATCGATGCGCTCGTGCGCGACAACGCGGCGGCGCTCGACCGCTCCGCCGATGCGATCGAGGCCGACGACGCCGATGCGCACGAACGCGTGCTCGACAGCGCGCTGGCGACCGCGCGCACGCAGCTGATCGTCGGCAAGCTCGCGCTGCATGCGGCCGAGCGGCTGTTCGAGGTCGGCGGCGCATCGGCGACCGCACGCGTGCACAACCTCGATCGCCACTGGCGCAACCTGCGCACGATCTTCAGCCACAACCCGCTGCTGCACAAGGCGCGCGTGATCGGCGACTACGACCTGAACGGCGTGACCACGCATCTGACCGAAGGACGCGTGTTCTGATTCCGCCGCATCCGCGGCCCACTTTCGGGAAACCTCACGATGACGACCCGCACCGGCCATCTGCACCTCGGCGCGTTCCTGTATCCGACAGGCCATCACATCGCCGCATGGCGCCATCCGGATTCGCACGCGGACGCCGGCGTCGATTTTCGTCACTACGTCAGGCTTGCGCAGGCGGCGGAGGCCGCGAAGTTCGATCTCGTGTTCCTCGCGGACGGCGTCGGCACGCGCGGCGACGACGTCGAGTTCCTGAGCCGCACCGCGCACAGCTACGTCGCGCAGTTTGAGCCGTTGACGCTGCTGTCGGCGCTCGCGGCCGTCACCGAACGGATCGGCCTCGTCGGCACCGCGTCGACGAGCTTCAACGAGCCGTTCCATATCGCGCGCAAGTTCGCGTCACTCGACCACATCAGCGGCGGCCGTGCGGGCTGGAACCTCGTCACGTCGTCGAGCGTGCACGAGGCGCGCAACTTCAACCGCGATGCGCATTTCGAGCATGGCGAACGCTATGCGCGCGCGGAGGAATTCGCCGACGTCGTGCGCGGGCTGTGGGACAGCTGGGACGACGACGCATTCGTGCGCGATCGCGCGAGTGGCCGTTTCTTCGATCCCGACAAGCGCCACGTGCTCGATCATCGCGGCCGGTTCTTCCAGGTGCGCGGGCCGCTGAACGTTGCACGCGCGCCGCAGGGCCATCCGGTCGTCGTGCAGGCCGGGTCGTCGTCGGCCGGCACGCGGCTGGCCGCGCGCACGGCCGAGGTGATCTTCACCGCGCAGCAGACGCTCGACGACGCGATCGCGTTCTACGCGGACGTGAAAGGGCAACTTGCCGCGTTCGGGCGCGACCCCGACTCGCTGAAGATCATGCCCGGCGTCTTTCCGGTGGTTGGCCGCACCGAAAGCGAAGCGAAGGAAAAATTCGACGCGCTGCAGGCACTGATCGACCCGAAGGTCGGGCTCGCGCTCGTGTCGGGGCTGACGGGCGGCGTCGATCTGTCCGGCTATCCGCTCGACGGCCCGATCCCGCCGTTGCCGGAAACCAATGCGAGCAAGAGCCGGCAGACGCTGACGCTGGACCTCGCGCGCCGCGAGAACCTGACGATACGCGAACTCTATCTGCGGGTCGCGGGTGCGCGCGGTCATTGGCAACTCGTCGGCACACCGAAGCAGATCGTCGATGCGCTCGAGGAGCGCTTCGTGCAGTACGGCGCGGACGGCTACAACGTGATGGCACCGACGTTGCCCGGCGGCCTCGACGATTTCATCGAACTCGTGCTGCCGGAGCTGCGTCGGCGCGGGCTGTTTCGCAGCGACTACGCGGGCCGCACGCTGCGCGATCATCTCGGGCTGCGGCGGCCAGCGCGGCGCGCGTTCGCTACTTCCCCGGCGGTGGCGGCGTCTGCGGATTCGAGGGTCCCGGTTGCCTGAACTCAGCGCCTCAGGCCCGCTTCGCGCAGCAGCGGCAGCACGCGCGCGCCGAAGAAATCGAGATCCGGCTCGAAGTCGTAGAAGCTCAGCTGAATGCCGTCGATGCCGGCCCGATGCAGCCGCACGATGTAATCGGCGACTTCGTCGGGCGAGCCCGTGATCGAGATGTTGCCGCCGATCGCGCGCGCGGCCGCCTGCGAGCGGTGCGCGAAGCCGCCTCGCCACGCATGGGCATCGCTGTCGAAGCGGTGAAAACTCCCTTCGTCCGCATGCGCGACGATCGCATCGCGATACGCGCGCGCTTCCGCCGCCGTTTCGCGGCAGATCACGAGCGGGTTGAGCAGCGTGCGGATCGTCCGGCCGCGCGCGGCCGCGGCCGCCTTCACGCGGGCCGTATGCGCGGGCAGTGCGTCGAGCGCGAGATCGACGTCCGGGCCGGCGGGGCTCGTGACGAACACGATGTCCGAATAGCGGGCCGCGAAATCGATGCCCGCATCGGAGCCCGTCGCGTTGATCAGCAGCGGGCGGCCGTATTGCGGCTTCGGCGTGACGAACGCGCCGGAGAGCCGCCAGCTCGACAGCGCGGGCGCGTAGCTGAAATTGTCCGGTTGCGCCCACAACTGACTGACCGCACCGACGAATTCGGCAGCCATTTCGTAGCGTCGGTCGTGCTCGATCCGGTTCCAGCCGAACATTTCGTGTTCGATCGCCCGGTGGCCGGTCACGACGTTGATGCCCCAGCGCCCGCGCGAGATGTGGTCGAGCGTCGCCGTGAACTTCGCGAAATGCAGCGGATGCCACGGACCGTACAGCACGTGGCTCGTCGCGACGAGGATGATCCGCTCGGTGCGCGCGGTGAGCGCGGCCAGCGTCATGAACGAGTCCAGCGCGTGGCCGTCGAATACGCCGCCGTAGCCGCCTTTCGGCAGCCACTGCGACAGCGCGAACACGAGATCGAAGCCCAGCGCCTCGGCGCGTGCGACGAGCGCGGCGTTGTAATCGAACGTCCAGTCGGTCGTGCGCGGCAGCGTCGATGCGCTCCAGCCGCCGGCCTGGATCGGCAGGAACAGGCCGAGCATCAGCGGCTGCGCGAGCACGCGCGACGCGGGGCTATCGGGGAAATCGGCCGGTGAGCGGACGTCGACGAACGGCGTTGGCGTGAACCCGGCGTCGGCCCGGGTGAGGTCGGAAGTGTCGGTCAAGATGGGCTCCATGCGACGCGCGCCGGCGTCGAGCGAAAGCATTGCGCGTACCGTGTCGGCAGTCGGCACGCACTGGTTTCCGGCATGCCGGCACATACGTCGTGTCGCGTCACAGCCGCCCCGGCCGCGGGTCGGGCACGAAGCCGTCGCGGTTCGGCATCTGGATGCGCGGCAGCGTGCGCGCGTCGAGCGTCGCGTCGTCGGGCACGATGCCGTTCAGGTGCAGCACGTATGCGGTGACCGCATAGACGTCGTCTGCGCTCAGCGATTGCGGCGCGTTGTACGGCATCGCGCGGCGGACGTAATCGAACAGCGTCGTCGCATAAGGCCAATAGCTGCCGACCGTTTTCTTCGGCTTGGCGCCGGCGAGCGAACCGCTGCCGCCGACGAGCGGATCACCGACGCCGCCCTGGCCGCCGGCGCCGTGACACATCGCGCATTTGTCCGCGAACACGTGCGCGCCGCGCGCGACGGTGCCCGCGCCGCGCGGCAGGCCGCTGCCGTCGGGCGCGACGTCGATGTCCCAGGCCGCGACCGCCGCGCGGTCGATCGGCTGACCGAGACCGAAGCCGGCGCCGAGGGCCGGCAACGCGATCGTGGCGATCGCGGCCGACACGACGGCGTACGACGCGAGCAGACGTGCAAGCGGCCTACGCATTGCGCACCTCGCCGTCCGCGCCGACACGCCAGTTCTGGATGCCGTTGTAGTGGTATTGCGAATTGACGCCGCGTGCGGCGACGAGCGCGTCGCGGGTCGGCTGCACGTAGCCCGTTTCGTCGATTGCGCGGCTTTGCAGGTCGGCCGGCTCGCCGTTCCAGACCCAGTCGGCCTCGAAGCGCGTCAGCGCGCGATCGCGCACGTCGCCGGCGAGCCGCGCGGCGCGCCACGTGCGGCCGCCGTCGATCGACACGTCGACCGCGCGAATCCGGCCGCGCCCCGACCATGCATAGCCGCTGATCGGGTAGTAGCCATGCGACGCGAGCCGGTGGCCGGCCGACGGCCGCGTGATCACCGATTTCGCGTCCATCTCGAACACGAACTGGCGCGCGCATCCGTTTGGCAGCAGGCTCGTGTACTTCGACGTTTCCTCGCGGGTCATCTCCGGCGCGCGTACCAGCTTCAACCGCCGCAGCCACTTGATGTTCGTGTTGCCTTCGAAGCCCGGCACGATCAGCCGCACCGGATAACCGTTCTCGGGGCGCAGCCGCTCGCCGTTCTGCGCATAGACGACGAGCGCGCGCTCGAGAATGCGTTCGAGCGGCAGGCTGCGCGTCATCGCCGCGCCGTCCGCGCCTTCCGCGAGCAGCCATTGCGCGGCCGGGTCGATGCCGGTTTCGTCGAGCAACGTCGACAGCCGCACGCCGGTCCATTCGCAGCATGACAGCAGCCCGTGCGTGAACTGGACCGGCAGCCCGCTCGGGCCGTTCCATTCGCTGCCGGTGTTGCCCGAGCATTCGAGGAAGTGGATGCGCGATTCGGACGGAAAGCGCAGCAGGTCGTCGACCGTAAAGACGCGCGGCTCGCGCACGAGCCCGTGCACGACCACGCGATGGCGCTGCGCGTCGATATCGGGCACGCCCGCATGGTGGCGTTCGTACACGAGGCCGTTCGGCGTGATGTCGCCGAACAGGTCGGCGAGCGGCGTCATCGACGAGCCGGAGCCGGGCAGGGCAGGCGAGCGCGCGCTGCGGCGGATCACGTCGCGTTCGTGCTCGCCCGGCACGCCGTACGGCGGCGACAGCAATGGTGCGCCCGGCGTGCGCGTCCACGACGGGATGTCGAGCGGCGCGAGCGTCTGGCTCGCGAGCGCGCCGCCTGCCGGCAGCAGCGCGGCGGCCCAGCCACCGGCGAGCTGGCGCAGTGCCGTGCGGCGCCCAGTGCGGTGTGGGCGGGAAGCGTTATCGGTCATCGGCGAAGCCATGCCGCGCGCGGCGCGGCAGCATCCGGAAAAACGGACATTGTCGGCAACCGGGCGCGGCGCGACAAACAACGATTCCCGCTTTGCTTATCGCGCCGCGCGCGTGTCATGTTGGACGCACGTTCAGAACTTCACGCGCAACCCGCTGACGACCGCGACCTGACGGTTCGTCGACGACGCGCTGCCGATGTTCGAGATCGCCGCGATCTTGCGATAGCCGCCCGACGTCGCGGTGCTCGCATCGCCAGCCGCGAGCTGGTAGATGCCGGACAGATAGATGTCGGTGCGCTTCGACAGCGCATAGTCGAACCCGAGCGTGAATTGGTGCCAGCGCGGCTTCAGCGTCTGGCCGCCGGTGCCCGGCAAGCCGCTCGCGCGTCCGTCGGTGAACGTGTAGACGCCGATGAGCGTCGCCGCCGGCGTGATCTGGTAGCGCCCGTTTACATCGTAGTTGTTGAACTTGCGCGACGAGCCGTCGACATAATCGAGTTGCGTGTGGCTCCACGCGAAGCCGAGCGTCGCGCGGCCCAGCGCGTAGTTCGCGCCCGCGACGCCGATCTGTTGCTTGCGCACGCCGCCGTTCAGCCCGTAGAAGAATGCGCCGCTGTAGTCGTTGCCGGTCGTCGTGGTCGCGCCGCCCACCGCGCCACTCGTGTTCGACGTCGCGTTCGGGTGATTCAGCCGCACGTAGCCCGCGCCGGCCGAGAACGGGCCGTTCACGTAGTTCGCCGACACGCCCCATGCGTTGTTGTTCGAGAAGCCGGTGCCTGCGCCACCGTTCGCCTGGTTGCTGAAGGCGTAGAGCACATCGGCCGTGAAGCCGGCGATCGTAGCGCTGCGGAACTTCACCGCGTTGTTGATGCGGAAGCTCTGGTTCAGGTTGTCGTTGTCGCCGACGTGGGTTGCCGGCGACCAGAAGCCGGAACCCGAGTACGGCGCGACGAGGTCGGTGATCGGCTCGTACTGGCGGCCGAACGTCAGCGTGCCGAGGCCGGCCTGGTTCAGGCCGACGTACGCGGAGCGGCCGAACAGGCGGCCGCCCTGACCGAGCCCGCCGTCGCTCGGCCGGAATCCGCCTTCAAGCGTGAACACCGCCTGCAGGCCGCCGCCGAGATCCTCGCTGCCTTTGAGGCCCCAGCGGCTGCCGCTCAGCTTGCCGCTCGTCTGTTGGATGTTGCTCGCGCCGCCCTGGTTGTTCGTATAGGCGAGCCCGGCGTCGACGACGCCGTACAACGTGACGGAACTCTGCGCATGCGCGCCGATGGAACCGATCGAAACCAAACCCAGGACTACCGATTTCTTGATCATGAATATCCTCTGTTTTTATGGGTACGTCTGCGAGGATCACGATGCTATTGACTTCGGCGTGGTCGGCGAACACTCGTTCCGTACTTTGCAATTCGCTGCGCGAACGGATTGCAATGCGCGTCGATGCCCGCCCGGCGCACGCGCCACGATCGCGTCCGGCTCGCTTGCTGCGGCGAACGCATTGGTATCGATGGCAAACGCCGGGCGACCGCAACGTGCGCTCGCGCCCATATCGATCGATGAAATCGTTCGATGCCGCGCCGAAGTTCGTCTCGCTGACGATGTGTTTACGCAACGCGGCACTGTGAGGCGCACGGCAGATGCGGTATGCGCGCCGGCATATCGATTCCGCAAAATGTTCGTAGGGCCGCACGATGCGAGGCGGTAGAGTCGGGCATCCGGCCGTGATCCGGCCTGCGCCGGGCGCCATGCATGCAGTGTGCGTGCATGCCGGCCGAACCGTGAACATGGGAGCCGTGTGAAATGAGTCGGGATGTGCTGTTTCTGCTGGAACCGGGCTTTGCCGATCCGAAGTATCCGGGGCGACACTTTGTCTGTCCGCATGGGCTGGCGATCGAAGGGCTGCTCGCGAGCGCACCCGATCGGGCCGACCGTGTCGACGTGCGCCGCGTCGGTTTCGAACGGCCGCGGCACGCGGTGATCGACGCGCTCGACGACGCGCATCAGGGCCTGCCGGTGCTCGTGCTCGGCAGCGCGCAACCGGCCCCGGACGATGCGCAAACGCTCGGCGCGGTGCGCTTCGTCACCGATCCGCGCCGGATTCTCGACCTGCTGGCCGAGCGCCACGGCTTCCCGGCGGTGCATTGACGCACGTCGGCCGTCGCGCGCGGCGGCTTCCTTTTTCCATTTTCCTTGAATCGACAGGAGCATTCGATGGCGCCAACTTCGGCGGCGCGCCGCCGCCTGCTGTTCGCCGGCGCCGCGCTCGCGACGTCACCTGTAATCGCGCGGGCCGCGCTTGCCGCGCCGGCCGCCAGCACCGATCTGGCCGGCACCACGTTGCGTGTCGCGACCTACAAGGGCGGCTGGCGTGCGTTGCTGCAAGCGGCCGGGCTAAGCGACACGCCGTACCGGATCGAGTGGCGCGAGCTCAACAACGGCGTGCTGCACATCGAGGCGCTGAACGCGGATGCGCTCGACATCGGCTCGGGCAGCGAGATTCCTGCGGTATTCGCCGCGCGGCAGAAGGCCAGCGTCCGGTTCATCTCGCGCACGCGCGAAGACCTGAACAACCAGGTCACGCTCGCGCGCAAGGAAACGCCGATCCGCAGCATCGCGGACTTGAAGGGCAAGCGCGTCGGGTACGTGCGCGCGACGACGTCGCACTATTTCCTGTACCGGCAGCTCGCGGAGGCCGGTCTCGGGTTCGACGACATCCATCCGATCAACTTGTCGCCGACCGACGGGCTGTCCGCGTACGATCGCGGCGATCTCGATGCGTGGGCCATCTACGGCTACAACGGCCAGCTCGCGCGCAATCGGTATGGCGCCCGCGTGCTGAAGACGGGCAAGGGCTATCTGTCCGGCAATTTCCCGGTCTATGCGAATCCGCGCACGCTCGACGATCCGCGCCGGCGCGCGGCGACTGGCGATCTGTTGCTGCGGTTCCAGCGTGCTTATGCATGGGCGAACGGGCACTTCGATGCGTATGCGCGCGTGCAGAACGGCGAGACGCGTGTGCCGGTCGCCGATCTCTCCGCGATGTTCGCCCAGCGCAGCGACGACTACGCGCTGCTGCCCGTGACGTCCGACGTGGTCGCGCAGCATCAGCAGGTCGCGGACGTGTTCGCGCGGATCGGCGTGCTGGATGGTC
Organism: Burkholderia sp. RF7-non_BP4; assembly: GCF_001521935.1. Lineage (NCBI taxonomy): Bacteria > Pseudomonadati > Pseudomonadota > Betaproteobacteria > Burkholderiales > Burkholderiaceae > Burkholderia > Burkholderia sp. RF7-non_BP4. The sequence continues at coordinate 178,761 of NZ_LOTA01000095.1, forward strand.
CGGCGAATGTCGCGCCGTTCTGGGATACGTCGTTCAATGCGTTGGTGGCGTCGGCGTGAAGCGGTGGAAGGTGGATGGGCGTCATGCGCGATGCATGACACGACGGCCAGCCGTTCTGCCGTGCGGTCAGGCTTCAGGCCCAAATCCGCCACGGCCTGAATAGGCTTACCGAGGTCCAAATGCGACATTTCTAAAAAAGCTACCACATCCAAACCGCTGATCATCAGCATTATGTCAACTCAAATCGCAACACAGCGAACCTGCATTCACAGCGCCTAGAAATTCCGCGTCACGCCGACCATGAACATGTCCTGATCCTTGTCGTTGCCGGTTGCGACACGATTGAAGCGCAAGCTCGCAGCCCAGTCATTCGTGACCTGATACGTCACCTGCGCGCTGAGCAAGGCATTGAGTCTCGTCTTGCTCGAGGCTTCGTCCCGGTCACGCGAGAGATACGGACCTACGCCGGCCGAAAGCGTCCATTTGCTCCTGATCGGCGCGACGTACCAGAGTTGCGCCGCCACACCTCTTCGACCGGCGACGCCATTATTGCCCTCGTAGACGAAGCTCGCCGAATAGGCCCACGCATTGCCGAGCGGCCGCTTGACTTCGACCATATACCCTTTCTCGATCGGCACTTGAGGACGGTTCGTCTGCGACGTGCCGGCCCAAACGCTAACCTGCGTCTTGCCGTCCGAAAGCGCGGGGCCGGGATCGCCGCCGAAATCCGAGCCGATGCCGAAGAGCACCGCGTCGGAATTGAATCCGCCAATCATCTGGACGTGGTTGTACTGGACCTTGAGGAAGAAGCGGTTGGGAACGACGTAATACCGCACCGCTGCTGACGCACGCACCCCCCATCGCTTTTCGTTACGCACCTCGTTGTCGACATGCGTCGTGTCCATGCTGAAATACGGTCCCGCCGAGAATTCGAGCGCCACGCGACTGCCGAGCGGCCAACGAAACGAACCCAGGGCGGCGAAGCCGTCACGGTGGTGATCCACGGGATGCCCCTCGTTCACGTACGCGAGGTAGACCGAGAGGTAGTTATTCAGGACGTCGCCGAAGCCGACTTCGTAGGCGCGCCAATGCATGTCGCCACCCTCGGTCGCGCGTCCGTCGCCATACACGGCATAGACGTTGAGCTTTCTTTCAGATTGCTTGACATCGGTCGGCAAGGTCGACGGACTGTCCTCGGCGTGCACGTGGCCTGGGCCGGCCAGAATCGCCAGACCGGCGATCCAGCTTGTGAGCACGAAGCGCGAATAGATGCGACGGCACTGTCCCATTTGGACACCCCTCACCCTGGTAACCGCGATTTCCTGGACAAGCTGGTAACGATTATAGGCTGCCTCAGGTAACCGGTCGCCCGGGTTTACGCAACAGCCTGCGTGGCACCGATCCGAAAGACCGAGACGGTCGCCTCCAACTGGCCCGCCTGCTCCCTCAGCGACAGCGCGGCCGCCGACGCCTGCTGAACCAGCGCCGCGTTCTGCTGCGTCACCTGATCCATTTGCGTCACCGCCTGATTCACCTGTTCGATGCCTCTGGACTGCTCGTCGGACGCGGCGGCAATCTCGCCCATCAGCACGTGCACGCGTTGCACCGACGTCAGGATCTCCGACATCGTCCCGGTCGCGCGATCGACCTGTCGCGCACCGGTCTCGACGCGTCTCAGCGAATCCGTGATGAGTTCCTTGATCTCCCGGGACGCCGTGGCGCTGCGTTGCGCGAGCGATCGCACTTCGCCTGCGACGACCGCGAATCCGCGTCCCTGCTCGCCTGCCCGCGCCGCTTCGACGGCCGCATTCAACGACAGGATGTTGGTCTGGAATGCGATACCTTCGATGACGGAGATGATTTCGGCGATCTTGCCCGACGCTTCCGACAGACCGCGCATCGTGCTGACGACTTCCTGCGCCGCCTGATTACCCTCTTCGGTCAGCAACGCCGCGTCGTGCACCACCTGATTCGCCTGCTTCGCGTTCTCGGCATTCTGGCGCACCGTCGAAGTCAGTTGCTCCATCGAGGCGGCGGTTTCCTCCAGCGACGCGGCCTGCTCTTCGGTCCGTTGCGACAGGTCCATGTTGCCGGCCGTGATCTCGTGCGCGGCCGTCTCGATGGAGTGCGAACCTTCCCGCACCACGCGAATCGTCTGCAGCAGCTTGCCTTGCATCGCCCGCAAGCCGGTCATCAGTTGCCCCATCTCGTCGGTCGAATCGACGTCGATCCGCGTCGTCAGGTCGCCGCCGGCAATCGCGCTGAAATGATCGAGTGCGTGCGCAAGCGGCGCACCGATCGCGCGCTGAAGCGACCACCACGTGAGTACGGCTGCGCCGAGCGCGACCAGGATGCCGGCGATCGCGATGCCGACGAACCAGTGGAAACGAGCCTGCGCGGCATCGAACGTCACCCGCGAGGCCGTGATCTGGATGCGGCCGAGCGCGTCCATCGCGTCGGAGACGTCGATGAACAGCGACGGCGGTATGTGCCGCCAGACGTCGGGGATTTTCGCGGGATCGCGCGCCGCAATGGCGCCGAACATCGGTTCGAGGCCCTTCTCGACGAGCGCGTTGAACTTCGTGTTCGCGTCGGCCGCGCGGCGCGCTTCTTCGGGGCCGGAGAGCCGCAACGCGCGATACGCGTCCCACGCCTTTTTCGACGCGGCGAGTAGTTCACGGGATGTCGCGGTTTCCTGCGGCACGTCGGGGCTGTCCGGATCGAGCGCGATGCGATACAGCCATAGACGGGTTCTCGACAGCGCGACATTTGCCTGCCCAAGCGCCTCCGACGATGCGAGCCGGTCGGAATACAGCGTCTTCACATCGTCGTTGCTTATCGCCACGCCAATCACGCCGATGATGCCGCCGATGACGAGCAGCACGCCGAGAAAGCCCATCGCCAGCGCCAGCCGGACGCGAATGCTGAAATTCCTGATCATGATGAGGGAAGCGTTGAGCACGAAACCGTTGCATGCGACGCATGCGTGTCCAGTCGATCGAAGGCGGCACGTGCGAGACCGATGCCTCGATAACGACCGGAGCGGCGCGTGAATTAGTGCGGAACCGACAAGGAACGTTTCCGGAAACGGCGAGTTATGGGCGGAATTTCGGCGTGTTAGGTGAATCGCCGTCATCGGCCGCGAGCAACGCGTTCAATACCCGCGCGTCCGACAACCGCTCCAGCGACAGGCATGCGTCGCTCAACGCATCGGCCTGTGCCGGGGCGAGCGCGACGCCCGCCAGCGCACGAAACTTCGCCAGCAGCGCCGCATCGGACAGCGGATTGCGCGGATCGCCGAGCGCGATCGGCACGTGACGCGATTCCCGCCGCCCGTCCGTGCGATGCAGGATCACGGTCGGCTCGTCGAGATCGCCGAGCGCCGGATCGACCTCGATCGCGATGCGCGCGAGCAGCGCCGTGACGCGCGAGTCCGTGCGCCTGTCGTCGCGATAGGCACCGATCCCCGTGTCGCCGAACGCAAGCGCGGCCGCAACCGCGTACGGCAGGCTCATCTGCGACGACGACAGTGTCGACAGGTCACGGCCGCCGCACATCCGGGCGACGAATGCGCTCGTCCGCACGACCACCCGCTCGATTTCACCGGCCTCGAACGTGCGACCTTCGGCAAGCTGCAGCGCCGCGTCGACCGCCGCATGCGCGCTGCGGCACGACGCGTGCGGCTTGATCGAGCAGCGCATCAGTTTCCAGTGCACGCCGAGGCCGTCGGTCAATGCGTCGGGCGCATGCGATTGCGCGGCGAAGGTGTTGAAGAAGCCGCCCCAAACGTCGTCGAACACGCTGGCCGGGCCGCTCACGCCTTCGCGTGCGAGCAGCGCCGCGAGCACGCCCCCTTCCGCCGCGCGGCCGGCATGCAGCCGCTTCGTCTGCGATCCGTCATGGATGAAGCCCCACAAGCCACCGGAGAAACTCGCCGCATGGCCGAGCGCGTCGCGCGTGCGCGCGGCGTCGAGCCCGAGCACGCGTGCGCTTGCCGCCGCCGCGCCGAACACGCCGCAACTGAGCGTCGAGTGCCAGCCGGCCCCGTTGTGCGCCGCGTAGCCGCCAGCCGCCTCGAGCACGCGCCGGCCGACGTCGTAGCCGAGCACGATCGCGGCCACGCATTCCCGGCCGGTCACGGGGCGTTGCGCACACGACAGCGCGGCGAGCACGGCCGGCATCACGACCGCGCCCGAATGATCGCAGCCGCCGGAATCGTCGAGTTCGAGCGCGTGCGCGGCGATTCCGTTCACGAACGCCGCATCGCGCGCACCCGCGGCCCGTCGTGTACCCCACAGCGTTGTGCCGCCACGCTCGACCGTGCCGGTCAGCGCCCGCGCACTGCGCGTCTCGACCGCGAACGTACCCGCCAGCGCCGCGCCGAACGTATCGAGCACATGACGCTTGGCCTTCGCGACGACGTCGTCCGGCAACGCATCGGCGGCCGTCTGCGCGACGAACGCCGCGAGCCGCGTGGCGCGCGTTTGCGTCCCCGTCTTCATCGCGCCGATTCGTCCGCCAGACAATGCGCGAACACGTCGACCGGATGGCCCGGCGGATTGACGGGCATCCGGGCACGCCACCAGCGCGCGATGTCGCGCCCGGTCGCGAACCATACGTCGCCCGCGTCGCGCAGATGAGCGAGCAACGCGCGCAGCAAGTCGATGCGCCCCGCGGTGCCGATGATCTCGGGATGCAGGCGCAGCACGCAGCACAGCCCGAAGCGGCGAAACGCGTCGACGTCTCGCCGCCAGTTGTCGAGTACGTCGCGGTACGCCGCGATGCGCGGCTGGCCGGCCGGCACCGGCGGCGACAGGTTGAACTCGAAGTACGGCTCGTCCTCGAGCTCGTAGTGCAGCGGCAGCTCGACGAGCCGCGCGCCGTCCGCGCGGTCGTCGCCGCGCGGATGCACGTACGGCAGATCGTCTCCGCGCCACGACGACGACCACGTGAAGCCTGCCGCGACGAGCCAGTCCGCGAAGCCGTCGGCCCAGTTTCCGGTGAACGAGCGAAAACCTTCCACGTCGCGGCCGATCGTGTCCGCAAGCGCCGCGCGCCCGGTGCGGCACGCGTCGATCTGCGCGGCGAGCGGCAGCGCGTCGAAGTCTTCGCAGCGATAGCCGCTCACGCCGAGTTCATGGCCGGCAGCGGCGATCTCGCGTACGGCGTCCGCATGCGTTTCGGCGACGATGCCCGGGACGAACCAGCTCGCGGGCACACCGGACGCATCGAACGCCTCGAGCAGCCGGTCGACGCCGCGCATCGCGCCGTAACGCCATACAGACAGCGATTTCTCGCGGCCGACGATGCGCGGCTCGCGTGTCTGGATACCGTGTATGTCGTTGAAGTCGACCGTGATCGCGACCGCGCAGCGCGCGCCGTCCGGCCAGGCTGGAAGTGTCGTCACGGGCTGCTCCGTTGCGTCGGTTGCGTGTTGTGCGCGTGCTGCGCGAGCCACCAGTCGGCCACTTCGCGACAACGCGCGAACCAGACGCCGTCCCGCTCGCACATGTGTTCGAACCACGCTTCGAGCAGTGCGAGGCGACCGGGCTTGCCGCAGACTTTCGGATGCAGCAGCGTCGTCAGGCACAGCCCTTCGCGGTATATGCCGTCGAACTCGCGCGTCCAGTTGTCGAGCGTCGCATCGTAGCCGGCGATCCGGTCGAGCCCGGCCGGATAGTCGGGATTGCGGTGATACGCGAGCGACGCGTAATCGTCGGTCTCCCAGCGGCCGGGAATCTCGACAAGTGACGGCTCGCCGTCGACGCCGGGCAGCAGATAGGGACGATCGTCGCCGCGCATCGAACTCGAATAGCGCACACCGGCTTCGCGCAGCACGCCCACCGTCGCCGCGCTCCAGTCGCCGGACGGCGTGCGGAAGCCGACCGGCCGCACACCGAGCGTGCGGTAGAGCACCTCGGCCGACTGCGCCATGATCTCGCGCTGCCGTTCGGGTTCGAGCGTCCAGAACGCTTCGTGCCGGTAGCCGTGATAACCGATCTCGTGTCCGCGCTCGACGATCGCCGCGCATTGCGCGGGCCAGGTCCGCGCAACCCACGCGGGCACGAAGAACGTCGCGGGCAGGTCGAACGACGCGAGCACGTCGAGCAGCCGGCCGAGCGCGCGCCATGGCCCGTAGCTGCCGAGCGTGAAATACGCGGGGTTGCGCCAGATCGACCCGTTCAGCATCGCGTCGCCGGTCGGGCCGTCGAGATCGAACGCGAGCGCGACGCACGCGCGCTTCGCGTCCGGCCAGCGGGGAGCCAGGGCCGTCATCGCGCGCTCAGTGCGTGCCGTTGACCATCGCCTTCGCCACCGCGTGCTCCTGCAGCCCCCATTTCGCGAGCAGCTTGTGATACGACCCGTCCGCGATCATCTGGTTGAGCGCCGTCGTCAGCGCGCTGCTCAGCGCGGTGTTGCTCTTCGCGACGCCGATGCCCGTGTATTGCGACAGGAACGGCTTGCCGACCGGCGCGTAGGCGTTCTGCTCGAGGCTGTTCTGGTACGGCAGCGTCTCGCCGCCCTGCACGGCCGCGTCGATGCGGTTCTGGCGCAGCTGCATGCGCGCATCCGACGAGCCGTCGGTGCCGACCACCACGATCGCCGGCTTGCCGGCCTTCACGCAGTTCTCCGCGCTCCACGCGGTCGTGTTGTCCGGGAACGACGTGCGCCGGCTCGACCCGACGCGCTTGCCGCACAGCGCGCCCATCTGCGCGAACTCGCCCGCGCGCGTCTTCAGCACGTAGAACTGCGGCCCCGTCTCGATGTAGTCGACGAACGTCACGGCGTCGCGGCGCGTCGGCAGGTCGGTCATGCCGGACAGGATCATGTCGACGCGCTGCGTCGCGACCGCGCTCATCATCTGGTCGAAGCTCGTCTCGACCCAGTTCAGCTTCACGCCCATCTTCGCGGCGAGCGCCTCGCCGAGGTCGACGTCGAAGCCCGCGAGCTTGTCGGTCGCCGGGTCCTTGTATTCGAACGGCGGATAGTTCGGCACGATCGCGACGTTCAGCGTGCGCTTGACGTTCGCGGCCTGCGCGAGCGCGAAGGAGGCGTGAAGTGCGAGCGCGCCGAATGCGACAGCGGCCAGCGTGCGGGTCAGGACGGATGCTTTCATGGGGGTGTCGCCTTGTCGTGGTGGTGTAAGGGGTACCGCGGTGCTGCGTTGCACGTCTCGTTGGCGGCGCGATCCGCTCAGGCAATCACGGCCGAGATGAAGTCGCGGGTGCGCGCATGTGTCGGTGCGGAGAGCACCTGGTCGGGCGGCCCGCTCTCGACGATCCGGCCACCGTCCATGAACACGACGCGATCGGCGACCTCGCGCGCGAAGCCGAGCTCGTGCGTGACGACGATCATCGTCATTCCGCTCTTCGCGAGATCGCGCATCACGGCCAGCACTTCGCCGACGAGCTCCGGGTCCAGCGCCGACGTCGGTTCGTCGAACAGGATCAGTTGCGGATGCATCGCGAGCGCCCGCGCGATCGCGACGCGCTGCTGCTGACCGCCCGACAGCTCGACCGGAAACGCGTCGCACTTGTGCGCAAGGCCGACGCGCGCGAGCAGCGCGCGGGCCTCCTCTTCCGCTTGCGCACGGCGGCGCTTGAGCACCTGCACGGGCCCCTCGATCACGTTTTCGAGCGCGGTCTTGTGCGGGAACAGGTTGAAGCGCTGGAACACCATGCTCGTCGCGAGCCGCTGGCGCGCGACCTGACGCTCCGACAGCTCGTGGAGCCGGTTGCCCGTGCGCCGGTAACCGGCCAGCTCGCCGTTGACCCACAGCGCACCCGCGCTGATCGTCTCGAGCTGGTTGATGCAGCGCAGGAACGTGCTCTTGCCCGAGCCGGATGGCCCGATGATGCACAGCACTTCGCCCTGCGCGACGTCGAGCGTGATGCCGTGCAGCGCCTGGAAATCGCCGTACGCCTTGCGCACGTCGACCGCGCGAACGACTGCGTTCGTCATGACGTTCTCCTTACGATTGTGAGTCGCGCCGCTCATTTACGGCCCGCCGCGCGGCCTGCGCCGCGTGCGAAGCGCCGTTCGACGCGAGCCTGCGCGAACGACAGCACGGTGACGACCGCGAGATACCAGATGCCCGCGACGATCAGCAGCTCGATCACGCGCGCATTCGCGTAATAAATGTTCTGCGCGTTGTGCAGCATCTCCGCGTACTGCACGACGCTCGCGAGCGACGTCAGCTTGACCATGCCGATCAGCTCGTTGCCGATCGGCGGCACGATCACGCGCATCGCCTGTGGCAGGATGATTCGGCGCAGTGCCTGCAGGCGCGCCATGCCGATCGATTTCGCGGCCTCGTACTGGCCGGTGTCGACCGACAGCAGCCCCGCGCGCACGACTTCCGACGTATACGCACCCTGGTTGATGCCGAGCCCGAGCACCGCCGCGAGGAACGGCGTCATCATGTCGACGGTCCTGAACTCGGCGATTCCGGGAATGCCGAGCGTCGGAAACACCAGCGCGAGGTTGAACCACAGCAGCAGCTGGAGGATCACCGGCGTGCCGCGGAACAGCCAGATGTAGCCCTGCGCGATCGCGCCGAGCACCGGGTTCGACGACAGCCGCATCACCGCGGTGACGACCCCGAGCACGATGCCGAGCGTCATCGCGAGGACAGTCATCACGATCGTGTTGCCGAGGCCGGTGAGAATCGACCGCGCGGTCAGGAACTGGCCGACGACGCGCCATTCGATCTGCCCACGCGCGAACGCGAGCGCCACGTAGGCGAGCGCGGCGATGATCGCGATCGACGCGACATAGCGGCCCCAGTAGCGCCGGCGCACGCGCACGAGTGCGGCGGTGTCGTCCGCGGCGACGGCCGCGGCCGGTGCGCCGTCGAGACGGTGCGAATCGGATGCGCTCAGCATGACGGCCCCCGGTAGTCGGCCGCCCACGCGGCCTGGCGTTCGATCGCGATGCTCAGGCGGCCGATCTGCTCGCGCACGCGCGCGGGCGACGTGCCGCCGGCGCCGCCGCGCGCGGCGACGGCCGCGTCGAGCGTCAGATGCGCGCGCACCGCCGGCGCGAGGCGCGGGTCGACGGCCTGCAGTTGCTCCGCGCTGGCATCCGCGAGCTCGATGCCGTCGCGTTCGCACGCGCGCACGAGCGCGCCGGTGATCTCGTGCGCCTCGCTGAACGGCACGCCCGACAGCGCCAGCCAGTCGGCGACCTCGGTCGCGAGCGTGAAGCCGAGCGGCGCCTGGCGGCGCATCTCGTCGACGTTCACGCGCATCGTGCGGATCATTCCCGCCATCGCCGGCAGCACGAGTTCGAGCGTGTCGATCGAATCGAACGCGGCGATCTTGTCTTCCGCGAGATCGCGGTTGTACGCGAGCGGCAGCGACTTGAGCGTCGTGAGCAGGCCCGTCAGGTTGCCGATCAGGCGCCCCGCCTTGCCGCGCGTGAGTTCCGCGATGTCCGGGTTCTTCTTCTGCGGCATGATCGAGCTGCCTGTCGCGTAGCCGTCGTCGAGTTCCACCCAGCGGAATTGCCGCGACGTCCACAGGATCACTTCTTCCGACAGGCGAGACAGATCCACCGCCAGCATGCTCGTGACGAACGCGAATTCGGCGACGTGATCGCGCGCGGCCACCGCGTCGATCGAGTTCTCGCACGGCGCGTCGTAACCGAGCTCCCGCGCGGAAAGATCGGGCCGCACGCAGATCGCCGAGCCGGCCAGCGCGGCCGCGCCGAGCGGCGAGCGTGCGGTGCGGCGGTCCCAGTCGACCAGGCGGTCGGCATCGCGATACAGCGACTGCGCATGCGCGAGCAACTGATGGCCGAACACGATCGGCTGCGCGGGCTGCAGGTGGGTGAAGCCGGCGGTGACCGTATCGATGTGCCGGCTGGCTTGGCTGATCAGCGCATCCTGCAGGTCGAGCACGCCGCGCACGAGCTGGCGCGCCTTGTCGCGCAGATACAGGCGCAGGTCGTTCGCCGCCTGGTCGTTGCGCGAGCGCCCCGCGCGCAGCTTGCCGCCGAGCGCCGGCAGCCGCTGCGTGAGCACGCGTTCGAGGAACGTGTGCACATCCTCGTCGGCGAGCGACGGCGCGATCGCGCCGGCCGCGTAGTCGCGTGCGATGCCGTCCATCGCGGCCAGCAGTTGCGCGAGCTCGTCGTCGTTCACGATGCCGGCGCGGTTCAACTCGCGTGCATGCGCGCGGGAGCCTGCCAGGTCGTACGGGACGAGTCGGTAGAAACTCGGATCGGAGCGCGACAGGTTCTGCAGCGCGTCGGACGGTTCGGACTGGAAGCGACCGCCCCACAGGCGCTCGATCGGTTCGGTAAGGCTCATTGCGGTCGACCTTGTCTCGGTTGGAGTGCCCCCACTGTAGGCATTCAATTTTTTTTGTTGTAGCGAGAAATTGAATCCGCTTAAATGAAATTTTTCTCAGCACCGTCGCTGCCGACACCCCCGCCGATGCGCAATCGCCTCCCCCCGTTGAACCCGCTTCGCGCGTTCGAGGCCGCCGCCCGGCGCGGCAGCGTGTCGGCCGCCGCCGACGAACTGCACGTGACCGCGAGCGCGGTGAGCCACCAGATCCGGATTCTCGAAAGCACGCTCGGCGTCGCCTTATTCGTCAGATCAAAGGCGCGCGTGAAGCTGACGCCCGAGGGCGAAGCGCTGCTGGAACCGGTCGGCACCGCGTTCGACATCATCGCGAACGCCACCGTCCGGCTCGATTCGCCGGCTGCCGTCGGCGATCTCGTCGTGTCGACGCCGTTGTCGCTGACGTCGCGCTGGCTCGCCCGGCACATCGGCGATTTTCTCGAGCGCTATCCGGGCATCCATCTGAAGGTGATTCCGTCGAACGACGAGCGCGAAATCCATTCGCCGGATGTCGACGTCTGCATCCGCTACGGGGAAGGCAACTGGCGCAACCGGCACGTCGAGCTGCTCGAGCATCCGGCGCTGTTTCCGGTCGTGAGCCCCGCGCTGATGAACGGGCGCGATGCGATCCGCAAGGTGCAGGATCTCGCGGGGCGCACGCTGTTCTGCGAGCACGCGGGCTCGTGGATGCGCTGGCTGGCCGAAGCGAAGGCCGACCGGCTGCCGGGCATCCGCATCCTCGAGATCGGCAACGCGCACATCGGTGTCGAAGCCGCGGCGCACGGCCAGGGCGTCGCGCTCGGCGACAGCCTGTCGGTGCGCGACGACCTGATCGACGGCACGCTCGTGCGGCCTTTCAGCGAAACGGTGCCGTCACGTCACGCGTACTATCTCGTCACGCGTCACGAGCTGACCGAAACGCCGCTCGTGACCGCGTTCACGTCGTGGCTGCGCGCGCGCCTCGCGTGACGCGCGCTGGATATCAGGCAACGAGACTCGCGAAGTCGTCCCACACCATGACGATGTTCCGCGATCGCCAGATCGGCCCCGCATCGACGTACTCGCCCGCGAACCGGCCGTTCAACGCCTCGTAAAACGCGATCGCGGCCGCGTTTCCCTTGACCACGCTCAACGCGGCGCCCGAATACCGCAACGCTTGCAGATGCGCGGCGAGTTGCGCAAGCAGCATGCGGCCGATGCCGCGACGCTTGAAGTCGGGATCGACATAAAGGAACTTGATTTCGCCACGGCCGCCGAAAATCGGCTCCGACGGCGCACCGGCCGCTCCGATGCCGACGATCGTGCCATCGGATTGCGCCACGAGCACCAGCTGATCGCGCGCGTTCGTCGCCAGCTTCTCCCGCCATTTTCCGCCGCGATACTGCTCGTCGAGGACGGCATGCGCGTGCGCCGGCGCGAGATCGCGATAGGTATGCCGCCAGACCTTGACGTGAAAATCGGCGATCGCCTGCGCATCGTCGAGGCTGGCGGACCTGATGGATATTCCGGACATGGAGGACTCTCTCGGGCGGCTCGGCGCGCGCGGGCGCGGCGCACACGCCGGATTGTCGGCGATCCGGGCGACGATGTCAGCACCGCGCAGGCATGGCCGATCAGCGCGCCACGGCTTCCGTGTTCCGGACGCTGCCCAGAAACCGCGTCAATTCCACCGTCTGCGGCCGCTCGAAGATGTCTTCGGCCGTCCCGCTCTCCCACACCCTGCCCTGGTGCATGAAGACGATCCTGTCGCTCACCGCACGCGCGAAGTTCATCTCGTGCGTGACCATGATCAGCGTCATGTCCTCGCGCGCGAGTTGCTCGACGACGCCCAGCACCTCGCCGACGAGCTCGGGATCGAGCGCGGACGTGATTTCGTCGCACAGCAGCACGCTCGGCTTCATCGCGAGCGCACGCGCGATCGCGACGCGCTGCTGCTGGCCACCCGACAACTGCTCCGGGAACGCGTCGAACTTGTCGCCGAGGCCGACGCGTTCGAGCATCAGCTCCGCGATCGCGCGCGCCTGCTGGCGATGCGTGTTCTTCACGACCGACTGCGCGAGCATCACGTTTTGCCCGGCGCTCAGATGCGGAAACAGGTTGTACTGCTGAAACACCATTCCGACCTTGAGCCGCAACGCACGCAGGTCGGCGTGCCGCGCATCGACGCGTTCGCCATCGACCGTGATCGTGCCTGCGTCGATGCTCTCGAGCCCGTTGAGCGTGCGCAGCAGCGTGCTCTTGCCTGAACCGCTGCGGCCGATGATCGATACGACCTGCCCGCGCTCGACGGAAAAATCGATGCCCTTGAGCACATGATGGGTGCCGAAGTTCTTTTCGAGACCACGGGTTTCAACGAGCGGCATGCCATCTCCTTTGCAACGTGCGCGCATAACGGGTAAGCGGATAACACAGCGCGAAATAGATCAACGCGACGAGGCCGTACACGACGAACGGGCGGAACGTCGCGTTCGAGATCGCGATGCCGACCTTCGTCAGCTCGGTGAAGCCGATGATCGATACCAATGCCGTGTCCTTCACGGCCTGCACGCCGAAGCCGACCGTCGGCGCGATCGCGATGCGGGCGGCCTGCGGGAGGATCACGTGACGCAACTGCTCGACGTAGCTCATGGCCAGGCTCGACGACGCCTCCCACTGCCCTTTCGGCACGGCCTCGACGCACCCGCGCCAGACTTCCGCGAGATACGCGCTGGTGAAGAACGTGAGCCCTGCCGTGGCCGCGACCCAGGGCGGCACGTCGAGCCCGACGAGCGGCAGGCCGAAGAACACGATGAATAGTTGCATCAGCAACGGCGTGCCCTGAAACACTTCGATGTACAGCTTCGCGATGCCGCGCAACGCCGTCGAACTCGACACGCGCATCACGAGCAGCCCGAGGCCGACGAGGCCGCCGGACACGAACGACACGATCGACAGCACGATCGTCCAGCGCGCGGCCAGCAGCAGGTTCGCGAGAATCTGCCCGAAGGTGAAATCGGTCATCGCGCACCTCGCACGCGGCGGGAGAACAGGCGGCGCCCCATCGTGCCGAGCGCGCCACGCAGCAGCAGCGCCATCGCCAGATACGCGAGCGTGATGACGAAATACGTCTCGAATGCGCGGAAGTTGCGCGACTGGATGTAGCCCGCCGCGTAGGTCAGATCGGCCACCGAGATCTGCGACACGACCGCCGAACCGAGCATCGTGATCACGATCTGGCTCGAGAGCGCGGGAAACACCTTGGCGAGCGCCTGCGGCAGCACGACGTGGCGCAGCATCTGCGCGCGCGACATCGCGAGCGCGGATGCCGCCTCCAGATGCCCGTTCGGGACGGCGGCGACGCCCGCGCGCACGATCTCGACCGAATACGCGCCGAGATTGAGCGTCATCGCGAGAATCGCGGCCGTGTATTCGTCGATGTGCACGCCGAGCGCGGGCAATCCGAAGAAGATGAAGAACAGCTGGACGACGAACGGCGTATTGCGGATCGCCTCGACGTACGCGCCGATCAGCGGGCGCAGCCGCACGGCCGCGGGCGCGTCGGCGCTGTACGCGGCCGCGCCGAGCACGCCGATCGCCACGCCGAGCACGGTCGCGACCGCGGTCAGCGCAAGCGTGATCGCCGCGCCGCTGGCGAACACGCCGGCGTATTCGGCGAGCTCGCCGAATTGAAGCTGATAGCTCATGACGATTGAATGAATTCGGGTTCGGACAACGACACCCGCCGCGCCGGCGATGCCGGCCGCGGCGATGTATCAGACGACACGGCGATCCGTCACAGGCCGGCCGGCAACGGCTGGCCGAGCCACTTCTTCGACATCGCGCCCAGCGTGCCGTCCTGCTTCGCGTGCGCGATCGCATCGTCGATCTTCGCGAGCAGGCGCGGTTCGTTCTTGTTGACGCCGACGAAGCACGGCGAATTCTTGATCACGAACTTGACCTCGGGCCGACGCGGCGGATTCTTCGCGAGAATCGCCGCCGCGACGATGTTGCCGGCGGCGATCAGCTGCACTTGCCCCGACAGGAACGCCTGGATCGTCGCGTTGTTGTCCTCGAAGCGCTTGATCGTCGCATTCGGTGCGAGCTGCGACAGCGCGATCTCCTCGAGCGCGCCGCGCGTGGCGCCGACCGTCTTGCCGGTCAGATCGGCGGGCGCGCCCACCTTCACGTCCGCCGGGCCGAACACACCCTGGAAATACGGCGCGTACGCGGTCGAGAAGTCGATGACCTTCTCGCGCTCCGGCGTCTTGCCGAGCGACGAGATCACCATGTCGACCTTGTTGGTCGTCAGATACGGAATCCGGTTCGCGCTGTTCACGGGCACCAGTTTCAGCTTCACGCCGAGCGATTTGGCGAGCAGTTCGGCCATGTCGATGTCGTAGCCCTGCGGCTGCATGTCCGTGCCGACCGAGCCGAACGGCGGATAGTCTTCAGGCACCGCGACGCGCAGCGCGCCGCTTTTCGCGATGGTGTCGAGCGCATCGGCATGCGCCGGCGCGGCAGCGAACAGCGCCATCACGGGGGCTGCGATCAACGCAGCCAGCCAGGTGCGTCGGGGGAACGGTCGAGTCGTCGGGCTCACGGTGAATCTTCCTTGTCTGGTATGTCGTCGGGCAGCGCGCAACCGTTGCGCGGCCGGACACCTCCAGCAAAAACCGGGCCATCGCCGTGAAATGCTTGCCGCACCGGCACGATACGGAAATTCCGGTGAACCGGATTCCTCATTTCGGTGCACGAATCGGCGCACGCGGCGGCGGTTGCCCCCGCAGTGCGCGCCGACGCACCAAATTACCTGACTGGTACACCCGGGGGATTCGGACGCCGGCGTGTCCGCCTTGCGGCGTCGTCACCGAGGCCCATATGCGCGGATTCGAACAGGTTCAGTCGAAATTTGCATTCTGTTTGTGACCGGAATTACGGCTGAATACGTTCGCGAGGTACCGTGCCTTTCGCCATGATCGGCGAGCCGCAATCAGGACCGGGGCGCTTGATTTCGCGCCCCGATCCTCCGGTACTGGTGGCTCCCGATCGTCTCGCGATCGGGATGATTCCAATCACATCCGCGCGCGAGGATACAGTCATGGCATCGATTCCCGAACCGTCGACAACCGGCGAAACCGACAAACGCAGCTGGCTCGAATCGCACGAAGCCGGCTATCACAAGACCCTCGGCAATCGACAGGTGCAGATGATCGCGATCGGCGGGGCAATCGGCACGGGGCTGTTCCTCGGGGCCGGCGCCCGGCTGCAGGCCGCCGGGCCGTCGCTCGCGATCGTCTATCTGGTGTGCGGCGCGTTCTCGTTCCTGATCCTGCGCGCGCTCGGCGAACTCGTGATGCATCGCCCCAGCAGCGGCAGCTTCGTGTCGTACGCACGCGAATTCCTCGGCGAGAAGGCATCGTTCGTCGCAGGCTGGATGTACTTCCTGAACTGGGCGATGACCGGCATCGTCGACATCACCGCCGTCGCGCTCTACATGCATTACTGGGCGCCGTTCGCGGGTGTGCCGCAGTGGATTTTCGCGCTCGTCGCGCTCTGCATCGTCGCGACGATGAACCTGATCGGCGTGAGGTGGTTCGCCGAGATGGAGTTCTGGTTCGCGCTGATCAAGGTCGCCGCGATCGTGTTGTTTCTCGCGATCGGTTCGCTGATCCTCGGCACGGGTGTGCCGGTCGCCGGCCATGACACGGGCATGCATCTGATCACCGACAACGGCGGGTTCTTTCCGCACGGACTGATGCCCGCGCTGGTGCTGGTGCAGGGCGTGGTGTTCGCGTTCGCGGGCGTCGAACTGGTCGGCACGGCCGCCGGCGAATGCAAGGACGCGCGCAAGGTGCTGCCGCGCGCGATCAACAACGTGATCTGGCGAATCGCGATCTTCTACGTCGCGTCGGTCGTTCTGCTGGTTTGCCTGCTGCCGTGGAGCGCATACAAGGCGGGCCAGAGCCCGTTCGTCACGTTCTTCGGCGCGCTCGGCGTGCCGGGCATCGGTTCGGTGATGAACCTGGTGGTGCTGACGGCGGCGCTGTCGAGCCTCAACTCGGGCCTCTATTCGACCGGGCACGTGTTGCGTTCGCTGTCGATGGGCGGCTCGGCCCCCGCCTTCCTGTCGCGAATGAGCGCGCAATCCGTGCCGTACGCGGGCATTCTCGTGACGGTCGCGATCTACGTGGTCGGCGTGCTGCTCAACTATCTCGTGCCGTCGAGCGTGTTCGAGATCGTGCTGAACATCGCGTCGCTCGGCATCATCAGCACGTGGGGCTTCATCGTCGTGTGCCAGATGAAGTTTCGTGCCGCGGTGAGGCGCGGCGAGGTGGAAGACGTGTCGTTCAGGATGCCGGGCGCGCCCGTCACATCGTGGCTCACGCTGCTGTTCCTGCTCGGTGTGCTGGTCCTGATGGCATTCGACTACCCGAACGGGACGTGGACGATCGCGTCGATCCCGCTGGTCGCATTATTGCTCGTGGCAGGCTGGAAGTGGCTGAGCAGCCGCGCGCGCCGCGCGTTGCTCAAGCCGACGATTCCGTCGGTCACGCTCACGCAGAACGTGCTCGAGCAGGGGAACGACTGAAACCGCGCGCAAACCGAGGGCGGTACCCGGCTCGACGAAAGCCGCCGCCCCCGAGGATCAGGCGATCTGGCGGCGGCGTATCAGGCTGGCCCGCTATGCACGCTCCGTCGCGCGATCGGTGTCTGTTGCCGGCCGATTCGCGGCGCTCATCGCCTGTTCAAGCAGGGCCTTCGCGGCCTGCCATGCGCGCCCGGCGGATGCGGAATCGTTGAACGCCCGCGCGTCGACCGTCGCGCCATCCAGCAGCATCATGTAGACGCCGGCCAGCCGTTGTGCCGTTTCGGGCAACACGAGCGGCGCGAGCAATTCGGCGATCCATTCGACCATTTTGCGGCGGTAGCGGATTGCGACGTCGGAGATCGGCGCGTACGCGGTTCCGAATTCGGCCAACGCGCGCTCGAACAGGCAGCCGGCAAACTCCGGCGTATTGAACCAGGCTTCGTACCAGTCGAAGATCGTCTTGACTCGCTCGACCGGATCGCGAACGTCCCGCAGTTGCGCTTCGATGCTGCCGATGATCAGGTCGTAGCGCTGAACCAGCACTTCGCGAATGAGTTCGTCCTTGCTCGGAAAATGCCGGTAGAGCGTCATTCGCGCAACGCCGGAATCGTCGATGATCCAGTCGACGCCGACCGGATGAAAACCGTGCCGGGAGAACAGTTCGGTAGCTTTGTCTACCACCACCTGGCGTTTGTTGGCTCTCACGACCGTGCCCTCCTCCTCGAGGTTTCATTCCATGTAGACGGATTATTCTAGCATCGCCGAATCAGCTGCCTCTGGGCGCTCGGCCCGAAGTGTGAAGGGCCGACTCCCCCACCGTTGGGCCGAAATCCGGACGTGTAAGTCGCCTTGACTATTAGATAGACCGATATGTATCATTTGATCCGGGAAAATAAGGATCGATATTTTCCGCTGCCGAAAGCCGAAACATGGGCCGAGCCTTTTCCGCCGGATTGCGCGGTATCGGCACGGCGGCGGAATCGAGCAAAGGCCGTGGGCGGCGGCATCTGCCTGCCCTGCCTTTGTCGGCGTCAGATGTTGCAGTGATGTGGCAAGCCGAAAAGAGAACCTGAGAGAGCCTTGGCGGTGCGCTGGTGTGGGTGAAGCTGTGTTCACCGGGCCGCGCGCAAGCCGGGTGCGCGCTCGCGGGGGGTGAGATCGCGCGAAGCAGTGCGGCGCAAATAAAACGTGGGGAAAGTAAAAATGGTTCGCCGTTTACTGGCACCGGGGCTGCTGCTGTTGGCCGCGTGCGCGCATGATCCGTCCGTCACCGGCAACACGGTACGGATCTGCGACGACACCGGGTGTTTTGATCGCCCTAAAGATCAGGTCTCCTATCAAAAAAGGGACGATTCCGACGATCGCGAAGATCCGCGCATCGTTTCGCTGAAGCAGGCCGCGAAGACCCAGCCGAAGGCCGCCTACGACCTCGGCCTGCGCTATTTCCGCGGCGATGGCGTGCGGCAGGACAGCTACCAGGCCCTCAAGTGGATGCGCGATGCCGCCGAGCGCGGCGACCTGAACGCGCAGAAGGCGCTCGGCGGTTTCTACCTGTTCGGCCTCGAGGAGATGGGCTCCGATCCGCGCGAAGCGGACAAGTGGCTGTCGATCGCCGCGGGCCGCGGCGACAAGGAATCGAAAAAGCTGCTCGAGCTCGCCCGCAAGGCGAAGAAGGAAGACGAGGAAGACTGGAAATGGCGCACGCAATGGCGTGACGTCTATTACGGCTACTGGTACTCGGGCTATCCGTACTACGGCGTCTGGCATCAGACGTACTGGTACTACTGACCGGACCGAAAGCAACGGGGGCGGCTGCGGGGAGACCACCATCGCGCGCCACGCCGGGGGGCTTATCGAAGTTCGCACGAACACATAAGCCGAACAACGACTCTATCGAGCGACAACGACATGAAGACCATCCTTTCCCAACGTTTCACTCAAGGTGCGCTGGTTGCAGCGCTTTGCGCGTCCGTCGCCGGCTGCGGCGGCATGGTGACGCCCGGCGGCCAGAACGCCGGCGTCACGGGCGCTGCCGCGGGCGGCGCGAGCGCCGGCGCGGATTCGCAGCTGCAGCGCTGCGCATCGCCGCTCGGCACGATCGCCGTCGACGACGGCCGCAACGCCGACTGGTGGGGCCCGTTCGGCAGCGCGACCAAGGTGACGAGCATCGACCCGCTGTTGCGCCTGGCCGTCCAGCAGTCGAACTGCTTCGTGATCACGTCGATCGGCAACCAGAAGAGCGACGCGCGCCTGTCGCGCATCACGCAGCTGCAACGCAGCTCGGGCGAATACCGTGCGGGTTCGAAGCAGCAGAAGGGTCAGCGTGTCGCGGCCGATTACTACATGGAACCGCAGATCGTGATCAACGATTCGCCGATCGCCGGCATCGGCAGCATGATCGGCGGGCTGATCGGCAACAGCGCGGTGGCGGCGGTGGCAGGCCACCTGCAGACGAAGGCGTCGGTCGTGACGCTGACGCTGTTCGACGTGCGCTCGGCCGTGCAGATCGCGGCATCGGAAGGCAGCTCGACGGCGACCAACTACGGCGCGGCGCTGGGCGGCCTGGGCGGTGGCGTGGGCGGTGGTCTCGCCGGCTTCTCGACGACGCCGGAAGGCAAGGCGACGGTCGTCGCGTTCATCGACGCGTGGAACAAGATGGTCGTCGCGCTGCGCAGCTACAAGGCGCAGGACGTCAAGGGCGGCCTCGGCCGCGGTGGTCAGTTGCAGGTCAACTGAGCGATGACGCGACACCGGCGCTGCGTCACTCCGGTGTTCGCATCGACCGGAGGGCGCGCGATTGCGCCCTTCCCGCAGCCGCACGCGTCACCGATCGGCGAAACGATAGAAACCTTCGATGAGCATGGTGTTCAACCGACCTGAGAGAACAAAGATGAAGAACAGGCAATGCGTGTGGTTTCCGATCGCCGTATTGATCGGTCTGACGTTGGCCGGTTGTGGCGGCAACGATTCTCCTGCCCCGGCCGCCCAGGGTACGTCGAGCGACACGGCAGGCACGACGCCGCCGCCGGGCGCGCCGAGCGGCGGGTCCGGCGCGACCACGACCTCGAACCTCGAGTGCGATCCGGTCTATCAGCAAGGCGATACCGTGAAGCTGCACATGTACACGCAGGCGACGTCGCAAAGTCCGGCCATCGACAATGGCCTGTACACGCGCACCTACGGGCCGGCAACGTTCGAAGGCGTCGCGCTTACTCAGCAAGCCGAAACATCGACCGGCTCGACGATCCAGACGAATCATTATTATCTCGTCGGCAACGGCGCGCGCGCGAACTACGGCGGCGAGGTTTACAGTTCGGGCGCCCTCGTGTTGCGGAACGTCAACTCGCCGCCGTATGTCGAGACGATCGGACTGTCGGGAAGCGAGACGGCGAACTACGTGGATACACCCGTCATTCCGTCAGGCGGCGCCCAGACGGCGGTATCGATCCAGCGCGCGTACGTCGCGCGCGAAACGGTCAGCCTGAAGAACGGCAAGGTGTTCGAAAACGCGTGTCACTATCACATCACCGAGACGTTCTCCAATCCGGCGCTGACCAGCACGACGGTCGCCGACGACTGGCTCGCGCCAGGCGTCGGTCTGGTCAAGTCGGTCGCCGATGTCGGCGGCACCCAGATCATCACGCGCGAGCTCGAGTCGGCGACCGTTGCCGGCAAGTCGTACTGAGCGCCGCAGCCCCGACGCGTGCGTGCGTGCGTGCCGTCAATGATGCGTGTACAACCGAGGCGCCGCGGCGTGACTCTGGACCGCTGCTCCCGAGTCAGCCCCTGCCCCGTATGCAGGCCCATAGCCCGACGCATCGGCCTGCGGCGTCGATTCGGAGGACTGAATGCGTGCCTCGGCCTGCTGGATCGATTGCGGATAATGAATGTCCTTTCGGGCCGGGTTGTAACCGGCCTGCTCGACCTGCGTGATCTGGTCGCGGACTTCCGCCCGGGTCAGGGCGCTGCCTGATTGCGCTGCCGATGCGAATGCGGGAATGATGGCCGCCGCCAGCGTGATGGTACGGATAGCGAATTTCATGATCTCGACCTCCAGTGAACAGGGTCGGCATCCGAGAAGATCTCTTCTGCCTTGAGGACAGCATGCTCGCTGAAGCTGAAGGCAATGTTAACTTCGCATTCTCGAACGCATCGGATGCGGAATTCGCGGACAACCCGGCCTGCGCCCGGGCGACGCCATAAGCCAGACATATCGCATCGCCATCGCGATTGACCGAGTAGATCGATGTGATGGCGTCCGGCCCCGGCACCACGGAGAAAGACGCTTGACGAAGGTCAACCCTGTGAAGACCGCACGTGCGAAAAATTGCGTATGCACGATCGCGGGATGACACCGGGAGACATTCATGAGCGCCAGCACTTCATCTTTCCAAGCGGCATCCACTCTCCAACGGGTGCTGATCGCCATCGACGGTTCCACCGCATCCGCGCATGCACTCGCGTATGCCAAAGCTTTCCTTCCATCGAATGTTGCGGTGCATATCGTCAGCGTTGCAGACAATCCGCGAACGCTCGTCCCGCGCGGATCGAGATCCGCGGCATTTCTCGAATCGGCCCGCGACGAATTGCTGCGAGACGCATCCGACGCGCTGTCGCGCGCCCAAAGCTCGATTCCGCGCGACGACATCGCCATCGACACGGAAGTCATCGACCTGTCCACGCACGGCGGGGATGTCGTGCATGCGCTCGCCGACAGCGCGCAAGCCTGGCAGGCCGAACTCCTGATCGTCGGCGCACGTCAGCATCATGGCGTGCTCGGATGGATCGAAGGAACGGTTTCCGGCCCGCTCGGCAAGCTGGTCGGTTGCCCGCTGCTAATCGTTCCGGAAGGCTTCGCGTCAGTCGCCGAGCACCTGCCGCGGCGGATGCTGTTCGCGGTCGACGGCAGCCCGATTGCGCTCCACGCATTGCGCATGGGGTTGAAATTCTCGCGGCCCGACACCGAATTTCGGGCGATTCACGTGCTCGATCGCCCCACATCGCTGGGTGATTTCGTCCCCGTCGACACGCTGGAGCAGGCGTTGACCAGCGAAGGCAATCACGTATTGCAAAAGGCTATGGCCCTGCTCGACGGCATCCCCGCCGGACGCTCGCTGTCGCAACTGATTCAAACGGACCGCACTGGCGAAGACGTGCCTCACGTGATCGTGCGAGACGCCATCGAATGGAACGCGGACATGATCGTCATGGGCACCCATGGGCGGCGCGGCGTCACGGGCTGGCTCGTCGGCAGCGTGGCCGGACGCGTTGCGCGCATCGCGAAAACGCCGGTTCTTCTGGTCAGTGCGCCGCATGCGTGATGCGTGTCGTCGTCACGCATCCGCCCCGACGGCGTGGAACAGTTCCTCTTCCTGAGCGCAATGCAGGCGTACGATGGCCTCCAGCCCGTACAGCAAACGCTGTATCGCCTGCACCTGCATGGCGTTCGTTCCGTCGCGCGGCAGGTCCGCGACCATCTGCCTGAGCGACCGGACCATCTTGAAGATCTCCCGGTGTGCGCCGCTCATCGCCGCGAGCGGGTCCTCGCCGCCGAGAAGCGGGGCGAGACGCGCGTAGACGTCCCGATCGTCGGCGCGTTCGTGCGGCAGCAGCCGTTCGTCCAGCGAATCGATCATGTGACCAAGCTCGCCGGCGATGGCTACCCCCGATAGTTGCGGCATGCGATCCGCGAGGTCCCTGATCTGGTCCAGCAACGGTGACAATGCCGTGTGCTCGCGTCTGAGTTGCTCGACGTCGACATCGGCCAGCCGGGCGTCCGTCGGCCGCGGGCGAACCAGCAACACGCGTAACGCATTGACGATGACGACGACGTCGATGACTTCCTGAATCACCGCACCGGCGATCGGCTGCAGGAATCCGGCCGCTGCGACCGCCATGGCGACGACCGACAGCGACATGCCGGCCACCACGCTCTCGAGCGCAATCCGGCGCGACCGTCGTGCGATACGTATCGCATCCACGAGCCGATCGAGCCGGTCCACCAGCAGTACCACGTCGGCCGCTTCGGATGACGCGGCCGCCCCGCGCGCGCCCATCGCGATACCGACGTCGGCCGCCGCCAGCGCGGGTGCGTCGTTCACACCGTCGCCGACCATGATCGTCACGCCTTCCTTGCGCGCGGCCTGAATCGCGGCGAGCTTGTCCGTCGGCGTCTGCTCGGCGCGTACGTCGGTCACACCCAGCAACTCACCGACGGCCTGGGCGATGTCTCGCCGGTCGCCGGTAAGCATGACGAGGCGCTCGACGCCTTCTCGTTTCAACAGCCGCAATGCCCGCGGTGTTTCCAGCCGCACCTGGTCGGCCATCTGAATCGCGCCGATCATGACGCCATCGACGCCGACGAACACGGCAGCCCCGCCCTCGTTGCCGACCCGCTTCAGGAACGCGTCGCTCCAGGGGGCGACCGTCGAGCAGGCGGAGACGTATTCGAACTGGCCGATCGCGACGGTCCGGTTGTCGACCCGGCCCGTCACGCCCTCACCCGCCGTTTCCATCACGAAGGACGGCGGCGACAGGTCGATCCCGCGTTCCCGCGCGGCGACCGTCAGCGCATCCGAGATGACGTGGCCCGAAGCCTGGGCCAATGACGCGGCGAAACGCAGCACGTCGTCCGTACCGACGTCCGTGCCGCAATCGATCGCGACGATGCGTGCCCGCCCTCCGGTCAGTGTTCCGGTCTTGTCGAAGAACAGGATCGTCGCTTGTGCAAGACGTTCCAGCGCGCCCCCGCCCTTGACGAGGATGCCGCGTTTCGAACAACGCGACATGCCGGACACGATGGCGACCGGCACGGCGAGGATCAACGGACAAGGCGTGGCCACGACGAGCACGGCGAGCGCACGCGCGACGTCGCCGGTCAGCAGCCACGCGATGCCCGCGACGAGCAGCGAAGCGAGCACGAAGCATGCCGCGTAGCGATCCGCGAGACGCACGGACGGACTTCGCTCGCGCTGCGCGCGCTCGACCATGCGGACGATGCCGGCAAACGTGCTGTCGCCTGCCGTCGTGCGGGCAACCATTTCGAACGGCGCGCCGGCGTTGACCACGCCGCTGCATGCGCTTTCGCCGGCGCGCCGCCGCTGGGTGGACGACTCGCCCGTCAGCATGGATTCGTCGAGTTCCGCGTCATCGGTCAACGTGCCGTCGACCGGCACGAACTCGCCGCTTCGCACGAGCAGCCTGTCACCGGGAACGAGCGTTTCCACGGCAACGGAACGCCATTCACCGTTCTCGAACCGCGTGGCCTGCCGAGGGGCGCGGGCGAGCAGCGCGGTCATCTCGCGTTGCGCGCGGTCTTGCGCATATCGCTCCAGCGTCCGCCCGCTCGCCAGCATCAATGCGATGACAGCTGCCGTGAGCGTCTCGTCGAGCGCGATCGCCAGCGCGATGGCCAGCCACGCGAGCACATCGATGCCTGCCCGCCGTTTCGCCACGGCCTTGGCGAGCGATACCGTCAACGCCAGCAGGACCGGCAGCGTGCCGAGCAACCAGACGAGCCGCGCGATTGAAGGCAGGCCAAACGCCGCGCACACGCCCCCTCCGGCGAGCGTGACGGCCGCCAGAACCAGCAACGCGAGATCGATCGACCAGGGGATTCGCGACATGACGATTGTTCCGATTGCCGTGCAGGGAGGCGTTCACTGCATCCGGTTCCGGTTGCAGACAGCGTGGCATCAGTCTAGGAAACGTCGCGGCTCGGCCGTTGACATGGGTCAGCGCGACGCGCCTCGCGCGACATGCCGGCACGGCGCCTTGCTTGACGTGAGTCAAGCCGCCGGCCCCTTTCCTCAGCAAAATTGAAAGGTGACACCGGACGCCCTGGAGTCGATATCGTGCTGACGCTGGCTTTACTCTTTCTGCTGATTCTTCTGCTGAATCTCATGCCGGCGTTCGCCCCGCCCACCTGGATGGCGATGTCGTGGGTCGGGTTCAACATGCCCGACGGCAATCCG
The DNA here is from genome assembly GCF_001521935.1 of Burkholderia sp. RF7-non_BP4. NCBI lineage: Bacteria > Pseudomonadati > Pseudomonadota > Betaproteobacteria > Burkholderiales > Burkholderiaceae > Burkholderia > Burkholderia sp. RF7-non_BP4. Next base: position 203,650 of record NZ_LOTA01000095.1, read on the forward strand.
TTGATCTTTGCCGTCGTGGCGGCAGGCGCCGCAACGATTGGCCGCGTCATTCTGGCGACCTTCGCAAGATCGCTCGTCCGTTCCCGCTGGATGCGGGAATCGGATCGCGAGAATATCGACGTCGCCACACGCTGGCTGCGCAAGCACCGGACGCTCACCGCCGGTGCGTTCTTCTTCTACGCATTGAGCCCGCTGCCGTCGAACTATCTGTTCATCGCGTACGGACTGTCCGGGTTGCCGCTGAGGATCATCGCGGCGGCCTTCTTCGTCGGCCGCGCAACCACCTATGCGATCTGGGCGCACCTCGGCCGCTTTGCATCGACCCGACTGGACCTGGAATCCGGGCTCGAAGGCACTTACCTCGGCGGATACTTCATCGTCACCCAACTGGTGTTGCTCGGCGTCGTGTTCATGTTGACGAAGCTCGACTGGCGCGCGCTCTTCAACGAACGTCGATTGACGTTCCGGCGCGGCCATCATCCGCGCGGTTCCGAATGACACAGGCGTGCGCGACGTGCTGAACGGCCGCGTTGGCCCAACGTAGCTTCCTATCGACCACGCATCCCGGACGTGACTTCAACGACGCATTCCCGCTTACGCGGATCGACGTGCGTCATCACGTTCAGGACGCGGTGATGCTTCATCACGCGAGCGCGCGCATCCACGGCGATGTCGTGACCTTGCGCTACCGTGAGATCGGCGTCGATGTCGAGATGCACGTCCACGAGGATCAGATCGCCGGTCTTTCGCGTGCGCAGGTCGTGCACGTCCAGCACACCCGGCGTCGCGTGCAGCGTCGCGCGGATCGCCTGCACGTCTTCGGCGTCCGCGGCGCGGTCCATCAAATCATGCAATGCGTTCCAGCCGAACGTGGCGCCCATTTTCACGATCATCCCGCCGACGATCAGCGCGGCGACAGGATCGAGCAGCGGATAGCCGAACAGGTTGCCGACGATGCCGCAGGCGACCACGAGAGACGATGCGGCGTCCGAACGTGCATGCCATGCGTTGGCCACCAGCATGCTCGACTTCACGCGTGTTGCCACGGCAAGCATGTAGCGGAACAGGCTTTCCTTCGCGGCGAGCGCGACGAGCGCGACCCATAGTGCCGCGACGTGGACGCGCGCGATCGTTTCCGGATGCTCGAGTTTCTGGACGGCGGACCAGAGCATGCCGCCGCCGACCAGCAGCAGGATTGCCGCAAGTGCCAGCGATGCACCGGTTTCGAAGCGCTGATGTCCGTATGGATGCTTTTCGTCGACAGGTTTTCGGCTATGGTGACCGGCCAGCAGCACGACGAAATCCGCGATCAGGTCGGACAACGAATGAATACCGTCCGCCACGAGGCCCTGCGATCGGGACAGGATGCCGATCACCACCTGGCCGATGCTCAGTGCGAGGTTGACCGCGACGCTCACCCAGGTGCTTCGGGTGGCCGCCGCGGCCATCGCGGGCGTCGCTGCGGCGACGGTTTCCGAAACGGTGTCGGGGTTGGTTGGCGTCACGATTCAGGTCACGTTTCAGGGTTGAAGGATCGATCAGGTTCGGGAAGTCGCAGGCACCCTGGCCGATCCGCGTGGCACGCGCGCGCCCGACGCGTCGACACGGCGTCGTGGAATGATGCGTTGCACGTCTGACAGCTGCATGTCTGCGGCATGTATTCGATGGTATTGGCGGTCACTCCGTGGCACTTGATCTGAGGCAAAGGATCGCCCCCCCGTTTTGCGTACGGTTGAACCCATGCAAACGATCAGGAGACCGTCATGTCCAGAGCAAACAGGTTCACCGTTTCGTGTCTGATCGGCGCCGCGCTCGCGATCACGTCCGGTCTGGCCGATGCCCAGCCGCGCCAACCGGCTGGCGATCCCGCCGTCGAGTGGCGCGGCATGATGTACGGCAGCCAGCTGATGACGCCTGCCGAGCGGAACGAATACCACACCCGCATGCTCGCCGCGAAATCGGATGCCGAGCGCGAGAAAATTCGCGCGCAGCACCACGCCGAGATGCAGAAGCGTGCGAAGGCGCGCGGCATCACGCTGCCTGATGCTCCCCCCATGAGGGGCATGCATCGGGGACAAGGCATGGGAATGGGCATGGGGCCGGGCTACATGCACGGTCAGCCTGACGGCCCTGCAAGCGGCGCTGCCGGCCAGTGATCGCGCGGTTCGGCGTGTTCGGTGACGAACGCGCCATTCCGGCCGCGATCGATCGCTCCCGTGACCTCCGGCCACGCATCGGGCTCGTGCAGCCTGATCGGTGACGTACATGATCGACTAGCGCCCGGCCGCACCGGCTTCATCGGCAGCCGGCCACGAAATGGCCACGCGCAGTCCGCCAAACGCGGGCGATCGATCCACCTGGATGTCGGCCTCGTGCGCCGCTGCGATTCGCCGCACGATCGACCAGCCGAGGCCGCTCCCGCCCGGCCGGGTGCCGGCCGGACGAAAGAAGCGTTCGCCCAGTCTGCGCAGATCGTCGTCGCCGATGCCCGGGCCGCTGTCTTCGACACGCAGCACGATGCGCTGGTCCCGTTGGCCGACCGAAACGGTGATGCGCGCGCGCGGCGGGCTGTAGCGGATCGCGTTGTCGACCAGATTGCGCACCATCGCCGCGAGCAAGGCTTCGTTGCCGCCGACAATGCATGGCGATGGCGCGTCGAGTTCCAGCTTCTGCTGTTTCCCGATCGACTGTGGCGCGGCCTCCGCGACCACGCCTTTCGCCAGGGCAGACACGTCGACCGGTGCGCGGTCCGCCAGTGCGCCCGCATCGAGACGGGACAGCAACAGCAGCTGGTCGACCAGACGTGCCGCGCGATCGCACCCTTCGAGAACACCCCGCAACGCATGGCGGCGTCGCTCGTCATCGTGCTCGGCCAATGCAACCTGCGCCTGTGCCTTGACGGCCGCGATCGGCGTGCGCAACTCGTGCGCGGCATCGGCCGTGAATCGGCGCTCCGCGTCCATCACGGCACGAATCCGCTCGAAGAGGCCGTTCAGCGCATCCAGCATCGGCCGCATCTCGAGCGGCGTCCGTTCCAGCCGGATCGTGTCGAGCGCCTGCGGATTCCGCTTCGCCAGCGCTCGCCCGAAATCGCGCAGCGGTGCCGTGCCGCGGCGAACCGCCCAGCCGATGGCCAGCACGAGCAATGGCAAGGCCGCCGCCATCGGCCAGAACGCGCTGCGCATGACGGCGCCCAGGATCGACTGGCGTGAATCGATTCGTTCGCCCACGAACACCTGAACATCGTCGCGTACGCCGTGCACGACGAATACCCGCCACGCATTCCCGTCGATTTCGACGGTCCAGAATCCGGAGGCCCGGTCGCGCCCGGTCAGCTCGGGTGCCACCATCGGCCTGGACGGCGCGTTTTCGGAATGCAGGCCGAGCCGGCCTTCATGAAACACCTGAAAGGCCACGCGGGGCCCGTATGGATGCAGGATCGGCGCGTCGATCGCGTTGTCGTCGTCATCCGTCCCGCGCGCCTGCTGCGCGACGAGCAGTGCCGCCGCCTGCGCGAGGTGGCCGTCGAGCAGCCGATCGATCTCGCGCCGCGCATCGAGCCAGGTCAGCATCAGCGTCGATAGCCAGACACCGAGGACCACGGCCGGCACGAGCGTCAGCAGCCGGCCATGCAGCGAGCGCGCGGGCAGCACGGCTTTCATGCAGCGTCCCGCATCAGCACGTAACCCACGCCGCGCACCGTCCGGATCAGCTCGCTGCCGAGCTTCGCACGCAAGCGATGAATGTGCACCTCGACGGCATTGCTCTCCACCTCCTGCCCCCAGCTGTACAGATATTGCTCGATCTGCTCGCGCGACAGGACCCGGCCGGCATTCAGCATCAGGATGTGCAGCAGGTCGAACTCGCGCGTGGACAGCGCGACGGCCACGCCGGCGCGGCGCGCGGTGCGCGACGCGGGCTCCAGCTCGACGTCCTGCGCCTGGAGCCGCTCCGTCGGCCGGCCGTGGGCGCGCCGGACCAGCGCTCTCAAACGCGCGCCGAGCTCGTACAGGTCGACGGGCTTGATCACGTAGTCGTCGGCGCCCACGTCGAGCGCCTTGATGCGGTCGGGCACGGCATCGCGCGCGGTCAGGATCAGGATCGGCAACGCAATGCCGTCGCGACGAATGCGCTGCAGGACATCCATGCCATCCACGAGCGGCAACCCGAGATCGAGGACCGCCGCGGCATGCGCATGCGCGCGCAGCTCGCGCTGGGCCGCGTCGCCGTCGCGCACCCAGTCGACCTGGAATCCTTGCTGGCGCAATCCGGCGCGGATCCCGTCGCCGAGCAGGACGTCGTCTTCCACGAGCAGGATGCGCACGATCGAGCACTCCGTCCGGGTCGTCAATCGTCGTCCCGGCCCGCCCCGTTCGCGGGGCGGCCAGTGTCCGTCACGACGGGCCGGTCCGTTTGAACGGGCTGCGGCGCCGCATGCCATTGCGTCCACCACCAGCCGATCGCCGCCGCCGTCATGACGACGGCAATCCCCCACCAGGCACGCCGGATGCCGTCGGTCGCCGCACCGCGCTTGTAACCGGTCACCATCGCGCCGGCCAGATTCTCCCGATGCGCGACGCTGCTGACGAGCACGGCGGCGACATGCACCGCAACGAGCGCGAGCATCACGTTCGCAGCGCCTTCATGAAGATCGCCGAACGATTCGCCGTTTCCGGTGTAGGCCGCCCAGCCGGTAACGCCGGTGACGACCGTCATCGCCAGCATGGCGACGATCGCGACCGCACCGGCCGGGTTGTGGCCGACATGGTGTTCCGGCTTGCCTTTCGCAAGGCTCAGCACGTAGCGGACAACGGCCGCCGGCGAACGTACGAACGACGTGAACCGCGCATGACGCGTGCCGGCCACGCCCCACACGACGCGAAACGCGACGAGCGCCAGCATCGTGTACCCGAACGCGACGTGCATGAGCCGCCACCGCTCGCTCTCGGCAGTCAGCCACGCGCCGGCAAAGGCAACGACCGTCAGCCAGTGGAATGCACGAAGCGGCGCGTCCCACACCAGTATCCGTGCGGGACGCGAGTGCGCCGGTTCACCGTGAGCCCGGGATGCGGACGAATCGTTCATCGAAATTTCCTTTGTCTGCTTGCGTATGACATGCGGCGCAATTCGACGGCCGCTTCACTGCGGGGCTGCGCCACACGGACGCGGGAACCTCGTCGTGCGTGGCGGCGAACCATGCCGATCGGGTAATCCGGTCTTCCGGCGGACGGCGAGCCGCGACGCCCGTTGCCGCGTGTGCCGTCAGCCAGCTTTCCAGTTGCCCGATGGTCGTCGGATCCAGCGTCGCATCGGTGCCGAAGTGGTGATCGAGACCGTTCAGAATGCGGCGCCACGACTCGGCGGGCAGCGCCCCGGGCGGATAGGCGACGTGGCAGGTCGCGCACTCCTGCTTGTACTTGGGGAGCAACGGAATCGCGAGGCCCCGCATTTCGTCCTCGGCCAGCGCCGCGCGCGGCAGCAGCGACATCAACAGCATCGTGAGCACGCTTGCCGCTACATATCGCGGCGGAACGATCCTGCGCGGGGAGGTTGTCGTGTCAACGTTGGTCATGATCGTTCGTCATCAAGGTTTCAAGGTCATGAGCCAGCTCAGGACATCCGCCTTCTCGGCTGCCGAGCATTCACGCCCGACGACGTCCTTGCAGTTTCGGCGGAACCATTTTTCGGTCCGCGCCTCGTCCGTGAACCGCGCGGGATTGAACGCGGGCGCCAGCGGCTCGATGGTCTTGCCGGTGACGACGTGCCGCCCCGGGCCGGTCGGCGGGCTTCCATGACAGCTCGCGCAACTCCAGTCGCGTCCATGCCGGGACGTGAAGAACTGCTGTCCCCGCGACGGCGAGGCGCTCGTGCCCGCCTGCGTCGTATAGCCGTCCAGCAGCCGGGCAGGCGTTTCGGCGCGCGCGCACGCAACGGCGGCAAACAGCATCGATACAGCAAGGCACGGGTAACGAAGCGTGCGAACGGAACGGGATATCCGCATCGTGTTTCTCCTGGGCGATGCGTTCATGTTCGGGCCGGTTCCTTACCGCATTCTTAAGGTCATGGTGTTCGGTGGTCAGAATCGCTGCGAACGGTCGAAAAACGATTCCCATTTCGCCAAACATCGGTGGAGAACGGGCCAGTCAGACAGATCGTCCGGTGTCATCTCGCCCTGTGCCGCCCTGTCGTTGCGCAGCCCGTGCACTGGTCTGCAACATCATGAAAATCGGGATCTTCCCGATAAATCCGGCTACGCAACAGATAAAGCGACCGCGGAAATGCCGTGGGGGAATCTCGTTGAACTTTTAATCAGGATCCCGCTGCGCGGTCATTCGTTCTTGACTCAAATCAAGCGATCAGCCGACGCAGAATCTAGTCTGGTCATCAATCGACCTCGAATTGCGAAGTCAGCGTAGCGCTGCCGATTCCCATGATGATCCATCCTCGAGCAAGCGGGTATATTGCGGCCGCTGCTTTTTCACTCCTTGCCGCTTCAATGTCCGACGCCGAAGAATTGGCGCGCATCCCTACGCATTCGCAGCGTTACGGCACCCACATCGGAATTTCCGCCTACGACGATCCGCTGCTCAAGGGAGTGACGTGCTTTATTTCCGGACCTCATACGGGGGGTGACCGGCGTGCCGCAGGTGTCACAACCTCGGTGTCCTGCCATCAAGTCGGAACGCTCTCGACCACGGCGCATGTGCCGCAACAAGCCCAGGTGTTTGACGAATCGATCGACCCGGTTTTCAGGTCGATACACATCTTTCGAATCCTGGATATGCGACGTCTCGTTGTGTTGTATTTCTCGTTCACCGAGAGCGATCTGGCGGGCGATCTGCCGGGGCATGTCGATGTCGTTCGGCTGCCCGTGGTTTCAGGAAAGAATGGTGCGGCAGGCGACTGAATCGCGCGCCTGGCTGCGGGACGTCCGACTGCTTGCCCAATCGTCGAAAAGCCCCGACCAAAGGGTTGATCTGTCGACGGCGGAAGCAACGAAGAGGCGGGCATTGCGTTGAGCCGGGTCGACGTTTTGAGACCGCGTCTAGCGCATCCGAATCGGCATGTTTTCCACAAGTGTGGTCGGTGGATACACGACGACGGTTTTTCCGTCCCGGAGGCCGTCGAGCACTTGAGCCGCCTCGGCATTGCGCCGTCCAACCTGAACGACCCGCCGTATCGCCCGCCCGTGTTCGACCTCGAACGCGCACCACTGCTCTCCACACCTGAACAATGCTCCGACCGGAACGTTCAGCACGTTCGCCCGCTCCCAGATAACGATCCGGCCCTGTACGCGATAGCCATCGCTCAAACGTCCGGGCACGGCACGCAGGTCGGCAACCACATGCACCCGTTGTTCTTCCACGCCGAGAGCCGAAATCTTCGTGAACGCACCCGGCTCGACAACACGGACCGTCGCGTCGATTGGCACGGTGCCCCCCCAATCTTCCACGGAAACGCGCATGCCCGGACTGATCTTTACCGCATCGGTCGATAGCACGTCGATGACGACTTCGTAGCGTGAAGGATCGGCTAGCAGCATGAGCGCTGTGCCCGCTGGTACGACACGCTCGCTCTTTTCGTCGACACGCAGCAACACCGCGTCGACCGGCGCGCGAACCTTGACGGGCTGCCCGGCCTCAAGTGCCTTGAGATTCGCCGTGGCGGCCCGAACTTCGGCGGCTGCGGACTTCTCGCGTGCGGACGCTGCATCGAGATCGCTCCTGCCTGTTGCCTCGATGGCGCGCAACTGCTCCATGCTTTGCCTCGAGATTGCGCCTGCATCGACCAGAGTCTGGCCTCGCTCGCGTTCCCGGCGCGCCTGCGCGAGATCGGCACGGGTATGCTCCACACGCGCCTGCGCCTCGCGCAGCGACGCCTCCGCGGCTTCCACGCGGGCGTGCTCTTCGGCGTTTTCACCGGGCGTCATCGGCACGGGCACGAGCACCGCGATCACGTCTCCGGCTTGTACACGATCTCCCTCGCGCAGCATCACGCGCAGCAAGCGGCCTGTGATCGGCGCCGTGGCCACGTAGCGATCATGCGCACGAATTTCGCCATCCTCGTCGATCGTGACCCGGAGCGGGCCCGTCGTCACCTTCGCCGTATCGACGGCCGTCGGTGCCGGCCAAAACGCATAGACGAGCGCGAGCGCGACAGCGAACGCTCCAGACGCGAAGAAGAGGAGCTGGCCCTTGCCGGCGCGCGTCATGATTCCCTCGCCTTGAGCACGGCGACGATGTCGAGACTGCCGATCTTCCGTGCCACCAGCCAACCCGACGCCGCCACAGCGCTCGCGGTCACCAGAAATGCCTGCGCGAATGTAGCAGGCCGCACCACGAGCGGCAGGCGATACAGATCCGTTGCAAGCCGATCCGCCAGGAACGCGCATACGGCATAGCCCAGCAACAGACCGGCGGGCGTCGCAATCACGGCGAGGAGGAACTGTTCACCAAGCAGTATCCATGCAATCTCCGTGCGCGTGAATCCGAGCACGCGCAGCGAGGCCAGCTGTTGCAGGCGCTCGGAATAGGCGATACGCATTCCGTTGAACGCGACACCGAATGCAATGACACAGGCGAACGTGAAATTGATGGAGGTCGAAAGCCGGACGCTTTCATTCATGATCTTGCGAAAGCTGTCGATCACCGACTGCCGGATGGCCACCGCGTTGACGGCGGGCATGCGCTTGAGCATGGCGTACAGACGATCGGCCGCGCGCGCGTCGATCTGCAGCCAGGCGCCGGACCAGTTGCCGCCTTCTCCGAGAAGACGCGCGAGTGCCTGCTGGTCCATATAGGCTCGAACGCCGACCAGTTCCCCGACGCGTCCCGCAAGCGTGACCTGCCGCGACTGGCGCTTGCCTTCCAGCACCTCCACGGTGACCCGGTCGCCCGCGTGCACGCCGAGGGTGTCGGCGAGTTGCGACGAAATCACGATGCCGTCCGGCGGCACGCGCAACGGCAGGCTCCGCTCATCGACCAGTCGATGCATCTGCGCTGTCGGCGCGATCCCGCTCAGCGACAAGCGGCGCGATCGATATCCGGCGGAGATCCGGACGGGAACGTCACGGAATGGCTCAACGCGCAGCACGCCTGGCAGGCTCTGGAGCGCATATATCGCTCGATGGGACAAAGGTTGTGCGAATGCGACGGTCACGTCCTGCCGTTCGATACGCTGAAACTGAACGTCGAACAGATAATCGATTGCGTCGAAAAAGAAGCCGCCCGTTACGAGAATCGCGCTTGCGCATGCCATCGCAACGCACGACAGCAGCGATTTGAGCGGTTGCCGCGTGATGTTGCGGGCGATCATCCGCCACGTTACGCCGAGATGACGATACAGCCCGAACCTTTCAAGCCATCCGGCCGCGAATGCGGGCGGCAGCGGCGCTCGCATTGCCTCCACGGGCATCAGCCCGGCGGCCTTCGCCACACCGGCGGCCGTCCCGACCAGCGCGGTGGCGAAACTCACGATGGCAGCGAGGATCGCGACATGCGCGTCGACATGGTATTCAAGTTGTGCGAATCGGTAGTACCGCGCGTACAGCGCGGTCAGCGACGAGCCCAACGCCAGACCGGCGGCATAACCAACGGCGGCCCCCGCCGCTGCTATCAGGCACGCGAACTGAAGGTAATGCAATGCGACGCGGGCGTTTCCGTATCCGAACGCTTTCATCAGACCGATCTGCGTGCGCTGGGTATCGACCACCCGGTTCAGGACGTTCTGAAGCAGAAACATGGTGACACAGAAGAAGATGGCCGGAACATAGGTGGCCGTGATACGGTTCTGCGCGATCTCGTCCGAGATGAACCGGTTCGAAACCTGATCTTCTCGCGTAATCGTCCCGAGTCCGCCGTAGGCGGCCAGTTCGCGATCGACCTGCGCAACGACCCGTGGCACGATCGCACCGCCATCGACCGAAAGCACCAGGTCGTTGAACGCACCGTCCATGCGGAAGGCGGCCGATACCGCTTCGGTACCCATCCAGAGCACACCGTAATGGCGATTGTCGGGAAAGATGGAGCCGGCTCCGGTCTCGTACACGTATTCCGGTGAAATCGCGATGCCGACGATCTGAAGTCGCTTCCAGCGTCCGTTCAGTACGGCACCGATGCGCTGCCCCGTGCGCAGGTGATTCGCGTCGGCGAACGCCGCGCTGATCAGCACTTCGTCGTCACGACCTGGCGTGACGTACCGGCCGCGCTGAACGTGCAGCAGATCGAGCGACGGCCCGCCCCGTTCGGGGACCGAGACGACATGGCCGGTAGCGGGTTCCGCGAGGCCCGGCACGTCGAGCGTCACATCGGCAACCACGCGCGCGTCGACTGCGGCAACTCCGGGCAATGCCGCGATGCGCGTCGCGACCGCGAGTGGCGCGCGTTTCAGGTGCACGAAAAGGTCGGCGAACCGGTGAGACGCATAGTAATCCTGCTGTGCCCGCAGCAGGACCAGGTATGTGCTGCGCATCGCGACGAACGACGCCACGCCGCATGCAACGACAAGGACTGCCGCCATCGCCTGGGCCCGCATGCGCCAAAGATCGCGCCACGACAGGCGTGTCAAGGTGCTCACCATGTGAGGTCCCGAGCATCCGAACGTCGCGCATTGCGATGTTCTTCGACGACCGTGCCGCCGCTCATGCGCACGACCCGACTCGCCATGTCCGCGATGACGGCGTTGTGGGTCACGACTATGGTGAGCGTGCCGAACTCGCGGTTGACCCGCTGCAGCACATCCAGTACGAGTCGCCCGGTGCGAAAATCCAGCGCCCCGGTCGGCTCGTCGCACAGCAGGACGTCCGGGCGCTTGGCAACCGCTCGGGCGATCGCGACACGTTGCTGCTCGCCGCCCGACATCTGCGAAGGAAAGTGCCCGGCCAGCGAGTCGATGCCGACCATTCGCAACGCATCATCGGGATCCAGCGGAGGACGCTCGGCGATATCGGTCACGAGCGCGACGTTCTCGCGAGCGGTCAAGCCAGGTATGAGGTTGTAGAACTGGAACACGAAACCGACATGCTCGCGCCTGAACCGGGTCAATTCGCGCTCGGTCGCGGTCGAGAGACGATGGTCGCGGTAATCGATGATGCCGCTCGTGGGTGTGTCGAGCCCGCCCATCAGATTGAGCAGAGTCGATTTGCCACTCCCCGATATGCCGAGCAGCACCACGAACTCGCCAGCCTCGAATCCGAGCGTGACGTCCTTCAGCGCATGGACGCTGACGCTTCCCATCGGATAGATCTTGCTGACTGTCTGAATGGAAAGGACGGTCTCCATTGCGCACTCAAGACGAACGATCAAGTGTGCAGACCACGTTAGCGATTCACCTGATTCGTCGATTGATCCGTGTCAACGACCGCCCCCACGAAAATCGCGTCTGCCCGCGCTCGTGCGCCGGGCATACAAGTGCCGGGGCAAACGAACGCCGTGTCACGGGAGCCGGAGCAACGCTGAACGTGATTCCTGGCGAAGACTCAATGGGGACGTGATGCTTTCCGTGCGGATGGGCAAAGATTTTCAGGCAATACGGTGCGGTCATCGGTCTTTTCCTGGTGCTCCGCTGACATGCTGCCGACGACGCGACTTATCGTCTGTTTTTACATCGACGGAAGCGTCAGCGGATAGACAAGGTGACTGATTACCTGTTTCACCCCCGGGACGGTCTAGGCGGCGACGCACACTGCTTTGCGCTCCTCCTCGCTGAAGATCACGCCCCAGAGATGCACCTGTCCGTTCTTGACGATGACCTGACCCCGAGATAGCGCCCAGCGTTGGCCAGACATCGCCTTCAGTATCGCCTCGCGTATCTCCACGTCGGCAGGTGGGACCGGCGACTGTTGGTTGTGCGTATCGCTGGCCAGCGCACGCACGAGATCGGCGCGGCTCACCAGACCCGTCACCTCGTCATCCTTGACGACCGGCACGCGCTTGATGCGGTACCGCTCCAGCAGATCCGCAACTTCAGACAGCGGAGTGTCCTCGTGGACAGTGACGACGTCGACACTCATCAGGTCCTTCACCTTCTGCGCATGCTCCCTTACGTACTCGCTGGCCAGCTCAGTGCTGGATGCAAGAAGCTCCAGCCACCAGGAGCGACGCCTGACACCGGTGCCGAGTTCGACGCGGCGCACAAGATCGCCTTCGCTGACGATACCGATCAGCCTGCCATCTGCATCCGTTACCGGAACCGCGCTGATCGCGTGCTCGGCGAGCAGCTTGGCGACCTCCTGCACGCTCATCTCCGGCGTCGCGGAAATGACCGAGGTTGTCATCACGTCACGTGCCCACATGAGGTTTCTCCTTCGACGCACTGGCGCTTCACCGGCTAGTCTGCGGCGGACGCTGCACGCGCTCAGCCAGCTCGACCAGCCTGCAAGATGAATGCTTCACCCAGAAACACCGGGCGAATTTGACCGATATCAAAGACGGGAGATCGTACACGGATGTCGCCATATGGCCATTCGAACAGTATCGTGTTCGGTCGGCATCTTCCGTGGCAACGTGGATCCGAATCCTGTGGTCCATCATCACCGCGGCGCGGTCGGGCCCGATTCGGCAACCGCGGCGCGTTGACGCACGTCAACGGAAAAGCGGGTGCGGCGACCAGAATGAATCACGTCCGACCCGACCGGATGGTGTCCGAATGAATGTCCCAGCGATCATCGCCAAAACACCTGCCGACCTGCGCGTCGTGCCGAATCTCGTCGACTACGACGGCGAACGGCACCGTTTCTCGTGGGAGGCTGCGGCGCGGGAACTCGCCATCGAACCGGGCGGCGGCATCAACATCGGATGGCAGGCAGTCGACCGTCATTGTGCCGGCCCCGGACGCGACAGGATTGCCCTGCGCTTCCTCGCACGGAATGCGCCATCCCGCGCAATCAGCTACGCCGAACTCGCGACGCTGACTGACCGCTTCTGCAATGTGCTGCGTGGCCTGGGTATCGGCAAGGGCGACCGCCTGTTCATCGTCGCCGGACGCATCCCCGAAATGTATGTCGGCGTGCTCGGCGCACTCAAGAACGGCACGGTCGTCTCCCCCCTCTTCTCCGCATTCGGGCCGGAGCCGATTGCCACACGCGTGAATCTCGGCGCGGGAACGGTGCTGCTCACGACCGATACGATCTTCGAACGCAAGATCGCCCCGTGGCGCGAACGCATGCCGGGGCTGAAGCACGTTCTGCTCGTCGCGGACGCACCCGGCACGGCGACGGCCGTTCCCGGCACCCATGACCTCGCATCGCTGATGGCCAGTGCGGCGGACACATGCCGCTACGAACCGACGTCCCCGGAAGACATGGCGCTGCTGCACTTCACGAGCGGCACCACGGGCACGCCGAAGGGCGCCGTCCACGTGCATGCGGCGGCGCTCACGCACTGGGTCACCGGACGGTATGCGCTGGACCTGCATGCGGACGACATCTACTGGTGCACCGCCGACCCCGGCTGGGTCACGGGTACCTCGTACGGGATCATCGCGCCGCTGCTCCATGGCGTGACCTCCATCGTCGACCGCGAGGAATTCGATGCGGAGCGCTGGTACGGCCTCCTCGAGGACGAGCACGTATCCGTGTGGTACACGGCGCCGACCGCCGTGCGCATGCTGATGCGAGCCGGCTCCGGGATCGCTTCGCAGCACGCGTTCCCGCACCTGCGTTTCATCGCCAGCGTCGGTGAGCCGTTGAACCCGGAAGCCGTCTGGTGGGGAAAGGCAGTGCTGGGGCTACCGATTCACGACAACTGGTGGCAAACGGAGACCGGCGGGATCATGATCGCGAATACACCCGCGTTCGACATCAAGCCCGGCTCGATGGGAAGGCCACTGCCGGGCGTGGATGCGGCGATCGTGCAGCGCGACGCCGGTGGCGGCGTGCAACTCGTCGACGAGCCGGGCATCGAGGGCGAACTCGCGCTCCGGCGCGGCTGGCCGTCCATGTTTCGCGGCTACCTGAACGAAGACGCACGCTATCGCAAATGCTTCGCCGGCGACTGGTATCTGACCGGTGATCTCGCGAGGCGGGACGCCGATGGCTACTACTGGTTCGTCGGGCGCGCCGACGACGTCATCAAGTCGGCCGGCCACCTGATCGGGCCGTTCGAGGTCGAAAGCGTGTTGATGGCGCATCCGGCGGTCGCGGAGGCGGCGGTGATCGGCAAGCCTGACCCGGTCGTCGGCGAATCGATCAAGGCATTTGTGGCGCTGAACCAGGGCCAATGCCCCGACGATGCACTCAGGATGGCGCTGCTCGCCCACGCGCGAAAGCGCCTGGGTGCGGCGGTCGCGCCCAAGGAAATCGTGTTCGTCGGCCAGCTTCCGCACACTCGCAGCGGCAAGATCATGCGGCGCCTGCTCAAGGCCCGCGAGTTGGGGATGGTGGAAGGCGACACATCGACACTCGAGAGCGGCGCATGACTCCCGTCGACCACCCGCCTCCGCCTCCGCCGTCAGGGCCCGTGCCGTATCCAGCGGATCTGGCGCTCGCGCTGTTGCGCGACATGTTGCGCGTGCGCCGCCTCGAAGAGAAATGTGCCGAACTCTACGGCGCGGGAAAGATACGCGGCTTTCTTCATCTGTATATCGGCGAGGAAGCCTCCGGCATCGGCGCCCTGCATGCGCTGACACCCGACGACAACGTCGTCGCGACCTACCGCGAGCATGCGCATGCGCTGGTTCGCGGCATGGACATGGGCGTGCTGATGGCCGAAATGTATGGCAAGCGCGAAGGCTGCGCTCGCGGGCGCGGCGGCTCGATGCACCTGTTCGACCGAAGCAGCCGGCTGTTCGGCGGAAACGCGATCGTTGGTGGCGGTCTGCCGCTGGCGGTCGGTCTCGCGCTCGCCGAAAAGATGCAGTCGAGCACGCGCGTCACCGCATGTTTCTTCGGTGACGGCGCGGTTGCCGAAGGGGCATTTCACGAGTCGATGAATCTCGCGGCGCTCTGGCGGCTTCCGGTGCTGTTCTGCTGCGAAAACAACCTGTATGCGATGGGCACTGCCGTCGAGCGCCACGAATCCCAGACGGACCTGTGCACGAAAGCTGCCGCCTATGACATGCGGGCGAACTCGACCGACGGTATGGATATCGTGGCCGTACACGACGCGGCGAAGGATGCGGTCGCCTATGTGCGAAGCGGCGCCGGCCCGATGTTCCTGGAACTGCGGACGTATCGTTTCCGCGCGCATTCGATGTACGACGCCGAACTCTACCGGCAGAAGGCAGAGGTCGACGCATGGAAAACCCGCGGCCCGATCCACACGTTCACCGCGCGCCTCAAGGCCGAAGGCAAACTCACGGAGGACGCGTTCGTCGCGCTCGATGCCGATGTCGAAGCCGAAGTCGCCCGCGCGGTCGCGTTTGCCGATGCCGCCGCATGGGAGCCCGTCGAAGCGCTCGCAGAGGACGTCTACACGACGGCGGGAGGCCCGCGATGAGCCGCCGTCTCACTTATCGCGAAGCGCTGCGCGAGGCACTGCGCGAGGCGCTGTCGAACGATTCACGCGTGTTCCTGATGGGCGAGGACGTCGGATGCTACGGCGGCACCTATGCAGTGTCGGCCGGGTTGCTCGACGCGTTCGGGCCCGAGCGCATCCGCGACACGCCACTGTCGGAACTCGCGTTCACGGGGGCCGGCATCGGCGCTGCGCTGGGCGGCATGCGGCCGATCGTCGAGATCATGACGGTGAACTTCAGCCTGCTTGCGCTCGACCAGATCGTCAATACCGCAGCGCTCTACCACCACATGTCCGGCGGGCAATTCTCGGTGCCGCTGGTCGTCCGAATGGCGACGGGCGCCGGCCGCCAGGTCGCCGCGCAGCACTCGCACAGTTTCGAAGGCTGGTACGCGGGCATCCCGGGCATCAAGGTGCTCGCGCCGGCGACCGTCGAGGATGCGCGCCACATGCTGGCGCCGGCATTGGCCGATCCGGACCCGGTGCTGATCTTCGAACACGCGGGCCTCTACAACATGGAAGGAGACCTGCCGGACCTCGACGGTGTCGACATTCGCACCGCGAAAGTGCGCCGCGCGGGCAAGGACGTCGCCATCCTCGCGTACGGCGGCTCGCTGCCGAAGGCGCTCGATGCTGCCGAGACGCTCGCCGCCGCCGGCATCTCCGCCGAAGTGATCGACCTGCGCGTACTGCGGCCGCTCGACGACGCGACGATCATCGCGTCGGTAGCGAAGTGCCGGCGCGTGGTCGTCGTCGACGAATGCTGGCGCAGCGCCAGCGTCGCCGCGGAGATCATCGCGCGCATCGTCGAGCAGGCGTTCTATGAGCTCGATGCACCGCCGGCACGCGTGTGCGCCGAAGATGTGCCGATTCCTTACGCCCGGCACATGGAAGACGCGGCATTACCCCAAGTCGACAAGATCGTCACCGCGGTGAAACAATTGTTTTCGTGATTGCTGACAAACTCCGAAGGGGGACGCATGATCGAATTCACGTTGCCTTCCATGGGAGCGGACATGGACGAGGGGACGCTCCTCGAATGGAAGGTCAAGCCTGGCGACGTGGTCAAGAAAGGCCAGGTTGTCGCGATCGTCGACACGAGCAAGGCGGCCGTGGATGTCGAGAGCTGGCACGAGGGAACGGTCGACGAATTGTTCGTGAACCCGGGCGAACGGATCCCCGTCGGCACACCGATGGCCACGCTGCTCGAGCCCGGAGAAGCACCGCCGGCGGCGCGGCATACGCGCCAACCGGCGGCACCCGCCGCGGCCACCGGCGCGGCACCTCGCCGCAAGATCTCGCCGGCCGCGCGCAAGCTGGCGCAGCAGCACCGGGTCGATCCCGACAGTGTCACGGGCACCGGCCCGGCGGGCTCGGTGACGCTTGCCGACGTCGAACGGACGATCGCGGCGGCGGGTTCGCCCGCGCCCGGCACGCCCGGCGAGCGCTTTCCGGAAATGAGACGGGTGATCGCGGCCGCGATGGAGCGTTCGAAGCGCGAGATTCCGCACTACTACGTGTCCGAGACGATTCCGCTGGGAAAGGCGCTGGCATGGCTCGCGGCCGAGAACGCGATGCGTTCCGTGACCGACAGGCTGCTTCCGGCAGCGCTCCTGCTCAAGGCGGTCGCGCTCACGCTGCGTCGATTTCCGGAGCTGAACGGGTTCCATCGGGAGGGCGTCTTCCAGCCGGCCGGCGCCGTGCATCTCGGCGTGGCAATCTCGCTGCGCCAGGGCGGGCTGGTGGCGCCCGCGTTGCTCGATGCGGATGCCAAGCCCCTGAACCAACTGATGCGCGAACTGCTCGACCTGACGCAGCGATGTCGCGCGGGCTCGCTGCGGAGTTCGGAGTTGTCGGAATCGACGATTACCGTGACGAATCTCGGCGATCGCGGTGCCGCCGAGGTGTTCGGCATCATCTATCCTCCCCAGGTCGCGCTCGTCGGGTTCGGGCGAATCATTGAGCGGCCGTGGGCCGAAGACGGCGGGCTGAAGATCATGCCGGTGACGACCGCCAGCCTCTCGGCAGACCACCGCGTATCCGACGGCCATCGCGGCGCGCTGTTCCTGGTTGAACTGGGTGAATTGCTGCAGCACCCCGAGGAGTTGAACCGATGAACAATGCAGACATCCTTTCGGTCGTACTGGAAACCCTTGCATCCGTCGCGCCGGAACTCGATCCGTCGACGCTGCGCGCGGATCGTCCGTTGCGCAGTCAAGTCGATCTCGATTCGATGGACTGGCTCAATGTTCTGACTGGCCTTCATGCGCGGCTGAAGGTGGAGATCCCGGAGCGCGACTACGGTCGTCTGGTTACGCTCGACGATATCGTCGGCTATCTCGCGGCCGCAGACGCTCATCGACCGGTGTCTTGACGCCGGTCCATCGCGCAAGCGAGCGATTGCGCCGGCGTCGGAGCGTGTGCCACTCCGTCGCGCGACGGCGCGCGGTCTCGCGCGCCGGTGCCCGAGAGCAGTGCCGTCCATTGCCCCGCTCGCTCGCCCGCGCTTGCTTCAACGCGCCGCAGTCGTCGCGACCGCTTCCGCCAGCCTGCGCGCGGCCTGTTCGGCAAATGCCGTCAAAATCGGGCTGGCATCGCCATGCAACGTTTCGCGCGGCGTCACGCGACATTCGGCGAGCGGCGACTTGCGTGCCAGCGTCCGCATTTGCGTGAGTGCGGAGTCCGCACCACGTTGCGCGAAGCTGCAAAAGAATGCGACACGCGGCAGGCGTCGCTGATTCGCGACGAGATACGCCCGCACCGGCGACGATACGCAGCCTGCCCAGACCGGGGAGCCGATCACCACGAGATCGTACGTGGACGGGTCGCGCTTCGCCGCGACGATCTCCGCCGGCTTCTGGTTGATTGCTTCGACGAGCGAACGCAGATAGCCGAACGGGCCGGCACGATCGCGCGTGACGACGATTTCCTCGACGTCGGCGTCGAGCATCTCGGCCAGCGCCGATGCGGCCCGGCGGGTCGTGCCGGTGCGCGAATAGAACACGACGAGAACCTTGCCGGCATACATGACGACCTCCCTCATGCACGCTGGTCGGGCGGCGCGTGCGTCCGTTGAATTCATTCGCCACGAAGCGCGGGCGATCCGGAGAAAATCGGTCCGGGTGTGTGCCGATTGCACGCGACGGTGCAACGACTGGCTCAAGTGCGGCGTCGCCGATATCCCGGTTATCGGCTCTCCATGCATGGCGCATGCAGGACCGCCTTTCGTCGACCGCCCGAATGTCGGTGTGTCACGACATGATCCAGCGATCGAGAAGCAAACGGAAAGCATGTGCACCGGCATCCGCCGGCATGCGTCGGCGGATGCCCCCACCAGTTTCAGCCTGCCTTGACCTCGATCTTCTTCTCGGCCTTGCGAGCTTCCTGCGTCTTCGGCAGCGTGACCGTCAGAACGCCTTTCTGGAACGACGCCTCGATCTTGTTTCTGTCGACCCCGTCGGGCATGCGAAAGTAGCGCTCGAACGAGCCGAAGCGGCGCTCGTGGACGTAATAGTCCTTGTGCTGCTCCTCCTTTTCTTCCTGCTTTTCGCCGCGGATCGACAAGCCGCCGTTCGCGAGCTTGACTTCGATGTCCTTCTCGTCCAGCCCGGGCAATTCAGCTGTGATTTCGTATGACTTGTCGGTTTCCGCGAAGTCGACCGCGGGCTCTGCGCTCCATTCGTGATCGCGGCGCCAGAATGGCTGGAGGTTGAAAATCGGTCGCCGCACCGACGGCATGCCCGCGCTGCGATTGAAATCGTCGAAGAGACGGTCCATCTCATGGCGCAGCGTTTCGATCGGATGCCAGTACGGCGCCCCCATCGGCGCATGCTCCGCACTCTCCTGCGGCTTGTTGACCGGCAGTTTCGTGGACGATTCTTTCATGTCGTGCCTCCTTCTCGTCAGTGATGCGTTTATTCTCGATTGGCGATGACCGCGGCAATTGACGGAGATCAACGCTCAGGATGGGGACACCGAAGGCTCCTGGGCGAGCACATGGCGGTGCGAAACGCGTGGCGCTCGTTGACCCAGGTCAATCGGCACGACGCGCCGGCAGGTGGAATATGCGTATCGGTCGCCGGCCCCGAGGCGCATCGTGCCCGGCTTCGTCGCACAGGAGGTGTATCGTGCCCGCAAAATCGCTTGTCTTTCATCAGGATGCTCGCCAACGACTGCTCAAAGGCGTCAACGCGATGGCCGAGGCAGTCAAGCTCACGCTCGGCCCGGGCGGGCGCAACGTGATCGTCGAGCGGGCCGGCACGGCGCCGCTGGTCGCGAACTCTGGCGTCGTCGTCGCCAGCGCTGTGGACTTGCCCGACCCGTTCGAGGAAATGGGCGCACGGTTGTTGCGCGAAGTGGCGACCCGCACCAGCGAAGTCGCCGGCGACGGCACGACCACTGCCACCACCCTGGCACAGGCCATCGTTGCGGAAGGCATCAAGTGCGTCACTGCCGGGCACGATCCGATGGCGCTCAAGCGCGCGATCGAAGCGGCCGGCCGCGACGTGGTCGCCGAACTGCACCGCGTGTCGAAACCGTGCGCCAGCGCGGACGAAATGCGCCAGATCGCGACGATTTCCGCCAGCGGCGACAGCACGATCGGCGCGCTCGTCGCACAGGCCGTCGAGCGTGTGGGCAGGGACGGCGCGATCAGCATCGAGGACGGCACGAAGCTCGACGACGAACTCGAGACGGTGGACGGCTCGCTGATCGATCGCGGCTATCTGTCGCCACTGTTCGTCGATTCGGACAATCATCGCATCGTCCTTGACGAGCCGCGCATCCTGCTCTGCGACATGAACATCAGCGCGATCGCACAGCTGCTGCCGGTACTCGAGGCGCTCAGCAGCACCGGCAAGCCGCTTCTCGTCGTCGCGAACGAAGTGGAAGGCGAAGCGCTGGCGACCCTTGTCGTCAACCACCTGCGCGGCACGCTGAAATCGTGCGCGATCCGCTCGCCCGGATTCGGCGAGGCGCGTACCGAGCAGCTCGCCGACCTCGCCGCGCTGACTGGCGCAACGGTCATTTCCGTTCAGGCCGGACGAACACTCGAGCGCACGACGCTGGACGATCTCGGTGCCGCGCGGCGCGTGGAGATCACGCGCGAGACGACGACCGTCATCGCCGGGCGAGGCGAACGCCAGCACATCGACGACCGCGTCCAGGCGCTGCGTACGCGTATCGCGGCGACACCGGCCGGATACGAGCGCGACGCACTCACGCGCCGGTTGACGAAACTCGCGGGCGGCGTCGCGGTGATTCGCGTCGGCGCCGCGACGGAAACCGCGCTGCGCGAGCGCAAGAATCGCTTCGAGGACGCCTTGCATGCGACGCGCGCCGCGATGGAGGAAGGCATTGTGCCGGGCGGTGGCGTCGCACTGCTGCGTGCACGGCGCGCGCTCGAAGGCAATCGCACGGACTTGACGGACGCGCAGCGCACCGGCGCGCGAATCGTGCACGACGCGCTGGCATCCCCGCTGCGTCAGATCGCCGAAAACGCCGGAGCGGACGCGCAGGCCGTCGTACACGCAGTCGATGCCGCGACCGGACCGTTCGGCTATGACGCGGCAACGGCGACATATGGGGACATGATTGCTGCCGGAATCGTCGACCCGGTCAAGGTCGCGCGTTCGGCGCTACAGAACGCGATCTCGGTCGCGTCGCTGCTGCTCACGACCGATTGCATGATCGCGCATCGCCCACGCACGGCCGCATCACCGGGCGTCGCGGAATCGGGAAACTGGGGCGACGAACTCGGCTGATCCATCAGTGTGCCGCCGGTGGCTCTTGTACGACTTGCCAGCGGGGATACGCGGAATTCATGTCGGCCACGGAGCGGCCGGTGCCACAGTTGCCCCAGGGCAGCCATTCTCGCCCCGGATGCCGGATCCCGGGGCGGTTCCCGTTCGATATCGTGTTTGCGATTCGCGTCGATGGCACGATCGGAATTTCACCCTTCCAGCCGATCAGCCGTTGATGCTGGTCACACCTTGTCGTCCGCGTGGCCGGACACGCTCTCGATGGAATCGTCTCGTTTCCACGGGCCGGCGCGTTCCATAAAAGCCGCCGTTGATGCGTGTCAAGTGGCGGCTGCCCCGACAGCCTAGGCTGGAAACGTGAACGACAGTCGTCCTGACGCACGCGTCCAGGCTGGGAGGCAACCATGCAGACCGGACATCATTTCCTACCTGAGTTTCGGCATGCGACCGTGCCGACGTATTTCGTTTCCTACGTGTTTCCTCTGCTGCTGGCCGGCTACGAGGTCTACCGGATCGGCTATTGGGTAAGCCGGCATGGCTGGAATTTCGCGCAACTGCCGCAGGCTGGCTACGAGTTCACGCTGATGTTGTTCGTATTTGCACTGCAGGTGATTCTCGACGGGTTGTTCTTCATGACGGCATGGGTAGGCAAGCATCCGGACGTCGAGCATCGGCTCGCGAACCTGGCGCTCGGCGTTCTGTGCTCGGCACTGGTCATCGCGTTCGATGTCGTCCTTCAGATCGCCACGTTCTGAACCGGAGTCTCAGGGGCGCCGGCACGACGGGGCACGACCGGCATTCATCAGCCATCAACGGATCAAGCAATGAAGCCACCTTACGAACTGGTATTTCAAGGCATGCCGCGCTCGGACGCGCTCGAGGCGGCAGCCGCCCGGCATGCATCCAGACTCGATCGATTCCGGCAGGACATCTCGCATTGCCGGATCAACGTCGTGCTGGACGAGAAGCACGATCATCAGGGGAAACCGTTCAATATCCGGATCGAAGTCACGATTCCCGGACATCAACTGGTATCCAGCAAGGAGCGCGACGAGGATGTCTACGTCGCGCTGCGCAATGCCTTCAGCAACGTCACGAGAATGCTCGAAGACACGGGACGGAAGCAGCGAGGCCGCGGCAAACGGCACGATGAACGTTCGGCCGCTCCTGCCACGCGATCGGAGGCGCACGAATAGCGCGCTTTTGCGCGTGCGTGCGCCCGTCGGCAGTCGGGCAACGTGCGCGCTCGACCAGCGCGAGTTGCGAAGCGATGCCGCGTCGATCCGATATGCGATCGCCCATCGAATCGTCGAGACGGATCGACCGAGCCGTGTCGGCGAAGTCGCGGCTGATCTCGTATCGGCGTCACGCTTGCCGACGCCTTTGCATCCGCTCAGTACAGCAGAAATGCTGCTCTCTCGGGCGCGAACGCCGCCTCCTGCGCAACGACCACGCGCTCGATCTCGTCGAGCGACCGCCCCGCCTCCAGCATGTCCGCCACCTCGCGCGAACCGACCGATGCACGGATCGCATCGATCCGGAACCGCGCCGGATAACGCCGGTGCAGCGCCAGTGCGAGTGCCAGCCCGATCTCGCCCGGCCGTGCCGCGCCGGGCGGCCGGTCGATGCGCACCCCTTCGCACACCCTGCCGCGATACGGCCCCTCCGTGGGCACGAAGCGAACCGGCGAGAACGTCGCGTCCAGCCGCATCGCGCGAAGATCGTCCGCAAGGACGCGCGCGTCGATCCACGGCGCGCCGACCACGCCGAACGGTGTCGCGGTACCGCGCCCGACACTGATCGCCGCGCCCTCGATGAGCCCCGTCTCCGGGTACAGCGACAACGCGGCGCCATCGCGCAGGTTCGGCGATGGCGGCACCCGGCCGAGCCCGGTATCGTCGAAGCGCATCGCGCGCACGTAGTTCGCCATCGGCACCACGGTCAGCGCCGCGCCGATATGCAGACGGTCGTTGAACAGTCGCGCCAGTTCGCCAAGCGTCATGCCGGGCTGGAGCGGCAACGGGTAATAACCGGTGAACGTGGCCGGCCCGGCATCGGCCACGGGGCCGCCGGACACATCGCCGCCCAGCGGGTCCGGGCGGTCGAGCACGAGCACCGGGCGATGCGCGGCGGCGGCGGCCTCGAGCGCGTAGCCGAGGGTGGCCAGATACGTGAAGAAGCGTACGCCCGCGTCCTGCAGGTCGAACACCAGCACGTCGACATCGGCGAGCAGCGCGGGCGCGATCCTGCGGCGGTCGCCGTAGAGGCTGTGAACGACCACACCGGTCGCAGTGTCGAGCGTGTCGCCGAATGTCTCGTCGACGTCGGTGCCGAGCCCGTGCTCGGGCGCGAACAGCGCGACGAGCCGCGCGCCCGGCGCCTGCGCGAGCAGGTCGACCGTGCGCCGGCCGAACCGGTCGAAGCCGCTGCGGTTCGTGACGAGCGCAATGCGCTTGCCCGCGACGGCCGCGAAGCCGCTCGCCGCGAGCACGTCGATGCCGGCCAGCACCGGCCCGCGCGATACCGGCAACCGGGCGGCTTGCGCGACGGCCGCCGCCATCGCGGGCACGCGCGTCGCAATCCGCGACGACGTCACGGCCGCGGCCTCGCTCGACACGATGCCGAGCACGAGCGAGCGCAGTGGCATCGCCGTGCCGGTTTCGTCGGGATACAGCCGGCTGGTGAGCACGATCGCGAAGCGGCGCGTCACCGGATCGATCCACAGCGCCGTGCCCGTGTAGCCGAGGTGTTGCAGCGCGCCGAGCGGCGGCAGCCGGTAGCGGTTCGCGACGAGCGGCGGCCCGACCGCCCAGCCGGGCGTGTGCAGGTCGCCTGCCGCGTCGAGCGTGGCAGGCGTTTCGAGCGCGGCGACGCTGCGGCGCGCCAGCACGCGCACCGGGCCGAGCGCGCCGCCGTTCAGCAGCATGCGCGCGAAGCGCGCCAGATCGTCCGCACTCGCGAACAGGCCCGCATTGCCGGCGACGCCGCCCATCGCGGCCGCGACGGGATCGTGGACGCGCCCGCGCAGCAAACGGCCATCGCGAACGGTGGTGGGCGCCACGCGCGCGAACAGCGACGCCGATGGCCGGAACGCGGTGCTCGCCATCCCGAGCGGCGCGAACACATGTGCGGCGCACCACGCGTCGAGCGGCCGGTGCGACACGCGCTCGACGATCTCGCCAAGCACCACGTAGTTGACGTCGCTGTAGCGCACCTGCGTGCCGGCCGGTGTGCCGGGGGTCATCGCGACGATGTCGGCCAGCACGGCGGCGCGGCTGCGCAGTGCGCGGGACGACGACACGCCGGCCGGCAGCCCCGACACATGCGCGAGCAACTGGCGGATCGTGATGCCGGCCTTGCCGTGCGCGCCGAACGCGGGCCAGTAGCGCGCGGCCGGCGCGTCGAGGCGCAGCATGCCGCGCTCCGCGAGCTGCATGATCGCGACCGCCGTCGCGACCGGCTTGGTCAGCGACGCAAGATCGAAGACGGTATCGGCCGTCATCGCCTCGACGTGCTCGCCCGTCACGCGCAGGCCGCGCGCGACGCGCACCCGCACGCCGTCCGCGTCGCCCGTCACGACCACGGCGCCGGCAAGATGGCCGTCGGCGATCTCGGCGGCGATCGCTTCGTCGATCGCGGTGGTCTGCTGCTGCGCTGCGGCCGTATCGGGTTCCGCGCGCGCACCGGCTGACGCAAGCGTGAACAGCAGCGCGCCGGTCAGCGCAGCAGCGCAGCGGTATCGTCGCGAACGAGCCTGTTTCACTGCGTTCATTTCTTCGTGCCGGTCACATCGGCGGAGTCGAGCTGCGTGGGGAGGATCCGGGACCGGCCGACGCATCGTCGCTTCTCGCGCCACGCCGGCCCTGAACGAACGCGCGGCTAGCGGCCCGGTTACTGCGGCGATGCGGAACAATCGGCGCACAGACGTATCGCGCCGTGCCGGTCCGGGTCGTGCCAGTAGAAGCGCACATCGACCGCGCCGCGCGCCGGTACGACGACGTGCCTGACTTCCTGAATGGCCCTGTCGTGCGCGGACACGGTATATCGCCCCGGCGGCACGCGGGCAAACAGGAACGGGCCGTTCGTGTGCGCGTCGAGAATCGTCGACTTGCCGGACGACAGCGTGACATCGACATCGGACAGATACTGGCCCCGCTTCGATGCGAACGTGATCCGCAGGTTGTAGCGAGGCGCGACATCGCGAAATGCCGTGATCTCGTCCTGGCCGATTCCGCCGGTGATGTAAGTGACACCGTTGTGCACGACCGGCTCGGTCGACGGGTCAGCCAGTGCGTTCGCAGCGATGTTCAGCAGGCAGGCTGCCGCCAGCAGCATCTTCACGGTTCCGGTCCACATCTTCACTCTCCTGATTGAGCCCGCACGGCTGCGATGCCGCTCGTCCGTTCGCGGAACGGGCTGCGTGCGGCGGCGTCGCGCATTCGCGTCGACGACGACGTCAGCGTCGCGCGGAACGTCGATTTCCCGTTGACTCAAGTCAAGTGCACGCCTGTCGAAGCCGAGCGACGCCGGACGGGCCCTGCGAGACAGTCATCGCGCCCCATCTGCCCGAATGCCACGGCACGCCTGAAAACACGGGGGAGCGGGATACGGGCGGCGCAATCGTCCGTGACGGCTGTCAGCCGATATTGCACGGCCCGTCGGAAAATTCCGACACGGCGGCCCGACATCGGACAGCAAGCTCAGGCCACGCTGATTGTTCCGCGCGTCTCCACTGCCAATACTGGAGACGTGACAGGACGCAACGTGTTTCGCGGCCGGCGCACGGCCCTTCCGCCCCGCCGCCGCAGGATCGAGGAGCTGGCGATGATTGATCCGACCGCAGCGCACGCCGACGACGCCATGCTGGATGGCGAACCGCCGGTCGGTGCCCACCTCGTGACCCGCCGCCGCGGCTATCTGCATCACGGGATCTACATCGGCGACGGCAACGTGATTCACTACGCGGGATGGTCGCGCCATGCGAGCGGCGGTCCGGTCGAGGTCGTCACGCTGGACGGCTTCCGTGCCGGGTTCGGGCTCGCGGTCATTCGTCACGCGCGCACGCTGTACGATGGAACGGAAGCAGCGCGCCGCGCGGCATCGCGCCTTGGCGAATGCCAATACCGGCTGCTCACGAACAACTGCGAGCATTTCTGTCTGTGGTGCCTGTTCGGTGTGGCGAGGAGCGAGCAGGTCGCGTCGTGTCTGCGCAACCCGGTGCACGGCATCGCGGTCGCCGTCATGCTGATGGCGTGCGTTCTGGCCGCGCGACTGCATCCGGCGATGGCCGTGCACGAATGTCCGGCGCGGTGGGTGGCCTAGCTTCTACGGCGGCGCCTTCGTTCGGTCATTCGTCAACCTAACCGTCACCCGCGGCCACGAAAAACGGCATGCGCACGCCCCCACCGTTTCGCCTGCGCAATCGCGATGCGGATCGCGCTGCCCTCGGTGCGCCCCTGACGCAGCAGCGCGTTGGCAATCTCGATCGCCTTGGCGCGAACCGGCGGCGGCAGATTCCGCATCGAAGGCGGATAACGCGCGTCATTCCACGGCATGATCGATCGGACGCCTACATGTTCTCGCCGGTCCGCACCTGCCGCTCAGCGCGGCAAATCGGCAGGATCGTAGCGATTGCGCGGGTTCCACAGCATCCAGCCGTCCGTGCCCGCCGCCTCGGCCGCGTCGACCTGTGCGCGGATCTCGTCGGCATCGAACGGCCGGTGGTCGAACGCATAGTCGCGAAACGCCTGGAGCCACGGCCGAAACCGGACCCCGTCCATTCCGGTCCGGCGCTTCGCCTCGGCCAGCGACCGCGAAACGATCTCGCCCGGATGCTCGGTCGGCTTCCGGCAACCGGGCAGGCCCCACGTGAAGCTGGACGGATACAGCATCGGCGACACGTAGTCGACGACCGGCCCGAGCGCGTCGAGCCGCTGTCCGATCGCGGTGTCGTCGGTGTTCCAGCAGACGTACCCGAAGATGTCGGCCGACATGTAGAGGTTGTACGGCCGCAGCCGTTCCCGCGCGCCGGTCAGGAATCCCGAGATTGCCGCGACCCGGTTCGCCTCGGTATTGGCCTCGGCGAACCGGAGGCCGTTGGCGTCGGGAAAACGCAGGTAGTCGAACTGGATTTCGTCGAAACCCATGCGGGCCGCCTCTTCGGCGACGTCGTAATTGTGTTGCCAGGCCGCGCGCGAGGTCGGGTCGATCCAGCGCTGATGCTCGCGGTCCTGCCAGATCTCGCCGGTTGCATCGCGCACGGCCCACTCGGGATGAGCGCGCGCCAGCGGGTCGTCCTTGAACACGACGATGCGGGCGATCAGGTAAAGACCGCGCGCGTGGAACGTCCGCAACAGCTCCGGCAGATCGGGCGCACGAACGATGGCGCCGGCGACATTGTTCGCGGCGCCGGAGATCTCACGCGCCAGGCTGCGATACGGCGTCACGCCGCTGTCGCCCTTCACGTCGATGACGAGCGCGTTGATCGCCGTCTTGTCCTGGAGGGACAGCGCCGCCTCGCGCAGCGTGCGGTCCGCGACGCCGTAAGCGGACAGATAGACGGCTTTCGGCCGCACCGGCGTCATGCGGATCGTCTGTGCGCCGCCGGCGGGTGCCAGCGTGACTTCGGTTCGCGCATAGCCGGGCGCACGCACGCTGAGGCGTGCCCCCGCCGCGTCGATCTCGAGTGAAAACGCGCCGTCGCGATCCGCGGTGCGGTTCGCGCCCGACGCGTGGCCGATCGCGCCGGCAAGCGGGTGCCCGTTCGTCGCATCGACGACGGTGATCGTGACGGGCGCCGCCCGGGCGGCGAATCCGCCGAGCGACACGAGCAGACAGACGATCAGACGTGCAATCACGGCTTCCCCCCGGCGGTTCTCAACAATCCATTCATGCATCGTGTGTCGCAGGCGTCCGTCATCAGATAGCGCGGCAGCGCCATGGCCGGGTCGGTGACACGAACGGGGCGCGCATCGAGCGTGAAGGCCGCCACGTAGCCCTCGCGAGCGGCCAGCTGATCGGTCTGCGCATCATGGACGCCGAACGGCCAGGCCAGCATCCGGACCGGCTGGCCGGTTTCGGACTCGAGCCGTTCGCGGGACCGGCTCAACTGGAACGACACGAAGCGCAGGTAGTCGTCCGGCGTGAGTCGGGCGCGTTCGGTGCGGAAATTCGGATGCCAGTACGTGTGGGACTCGATGTCGACGCCGCCGGACTGCCCGAGCGTGCGCAACTGGTCCCATGTCATCGCATAGCTGGCGTTGGAGATGGCCGACGGATAGATGAACAGCGTGACCGGCATCGGATGGGCGGCCAGCAACGGGCGCAGCACGTCGTAGACGGAGCGATGACCGTCGTCGACGGTGATCGCGACCGCGCGCGCCGGCACGGCATCGGCCTGACCGTCATGCCAGCGCACGACGTCGGCGAGCGGCACGATGCGGTAGCCGTTCGCCTCGATTGCCTGCAGCTGGTGGCGGAACGTCTCGGTACGGACCGTCATCGAATCCAGTTGCGCGCTGGCGAACCGGTGGTAGGCCAGGATCAGCACACGCTGCGATGGCGAATCGACGGTCGCGACGTCGGCGGACGAAGCCGGCGGCATACACGACAACAGGAGCAGGCAGGCGATCAGGCGAAAGGCCATGGCGGGTCTCGTGGAATGGCTGCCCCATTTTTCTCGATCGCAGCGCGAAAACCGCTGAGCCAGATCAACGATCGATCGTGCGTCGACGCGATCGTGCACGCGTCACGCCGCGTGGTCGTCAGCTTGCCTGCGCAACCAGTTCGGCATGAATCCGTTCGACGTCGTCGCGCGTGCACAGCGCGGTCCCCGGGTGCTCGACCGACGCGGCCGATGCCGCCAGCGCATAGCGGCACGCTTCGTCGAACGGCACGCCGCGTGCCAGCGCCCAGACCATGCCGCCGACGAAACTGTCGCCGGCGCCGACCGTGCTGCATACCGCTGCCGGCCTGCCGGGCAGGCGCAGCGCGCCGTCGCGCGTGACGACCCATGCGCCGCGCGCGCCGAGCGTCAACGCGACGATGTCGGCTTGCCCTCGCGCGACGAGTTCGCTGGCCTTCCGGCATGCCGACGTGTCGTCGAGCGGTTCGCCGGCCAGCGCGCTCAGTTCGCCGAGACTGGGCTTCACGAGATGAACGCCGGCCTCGAGGGCCGCTTGCAGCGCCCTGCCCGCCGCATCGACGACCACCCGGCTGCCCCGTGCCCGGGCGGTCCGCGCGAGCGTCGCATACAGGTCGTCGGGCGCGCCGGGCGGCAGGCTGCCGCTCAGCACGAGGTAGCGCGGCGCCGGTTGCATGGCGTCGATACGGGCTGCGCAGTCGCGCCACTCGGCCTCGGTGACCATCGGCCCCGGCATCAGGAACCGGTATTCGCGCCCGGTCGCGGTCTCGGTCACGCACACGTTCTCGCGCGTCTCGCCGGCGATCCGGATGCGCACCGCCGGCAGGCGCTCGGCTTCGAGCAGCAGCGTCAGCACGTCGCCGGTCGGCCCGCCGGCCAGGTACAGCGCGACGCAGTCGCCGCCGAGGCGGTGAATGGTTCGGGCGACGTTGATCCCGCCGCCGCCGGGGTCGCGCCGCGGCCGTGCGCAGCGCAGCTTGTGCGTATCGACGATGTGCTCGACGGACGTCGCGACATCGACGGCCGGATTCAAGGTAACGGTAACGATATCGGTCATGGTGCGTGGTTCGCAGTCGATGGCTGGCGCGACGGACGCCGGCGCGGCGATTCGCGGCAACCGCTGCGTGCCGGCCGTGGCTCCACCTTACGTTCGACGCCGGTCGCGGCGTTGACCGCCGTCAAGCGATGTCGCGAAGGTGCACGGTTGCGCTCGATCAACGACACGTTCGGGCAGGCTCTTACAGTGAATCATTCATCGTTGCCGAGCCCCGCCATGGATGAGCAGCCGCTTTGCACCACCGTGTTCGCCGAGCGCTATGCGCAACCCGGCGAAACGTCTCGCGCGGCCGTCTTCCATCGCGTCGCCCGTGCGCTGTCGCTCGCCGAGCCGGCCGAGCGCCGCGCGCAGGTGGAGCGCGCGTTCTTCGTGAACCTGCAGCGTGGCGCGATCGGCGCGGGCCGCATCCTCGCGAATGCCGGCGCGGACAACGGCGGAACGATGGTCAACTGCTTCGTCCATCCGCTCGCGATTCCTGGCGACACCCCCGTGCAGGCCGTCGACACGGCGCTCGCGCAGGCGCTCGACGACGCACGGGTCACGCTGCTGATGGGCGGTGGAATCGGCTACGACTTCTCGCCGGTGCCACCCGCCGACGCTTACGAACGGCGCCTGTCATCCGGGCGCGGCGCCTGCGCGGCGATCGACCGCTTCGATGCGATGTGCCGGGCGCTGCCGTTCACCGGCCCGCGCCGGGGCGCGCAAATGGGTGTGCTGCGCTGCGATCATCCGGACCTCGTCGCATTCGTCGCGGCCAAGCGCGGACGCTCGCGCTGGCCGACGTTCAACCTGTCGGTCGGCGTCACGGACGCGTTCATGGAGGCGGTCCGGCACGACCTGCCGTGGGCGCTCGTTCATCATGCGCCGCCCGCCTCCGCTTCCGCCGCAACGCCCCGGCGGCCGGACGGACGTTACCTTTACGCGACGGTGCCGGCCCGCACGCTCTGGCACGAGATCGTCAACGCCGCGCGCGACAGCGCCGAACCCGGCCTGCTGTTCCTCGACACGATCCGCGATGCGAATCCGCTGCGCGAGCACGAGCGAATCGACGCGACGAACCCGTGCGGCGAACAACCGCTGCCGCCGTACGGCAGTTGCGTGCTCGGGCCGATCGACCTGTCGCGGTTCGTTCTTTACCCGTTCGGCGTCGACGGGAAGCCGCGCTTCGATGTCGCGACGCTCGCCGACGCGGTGCGCATCCAGGTCCGCATGCTCGACAACGTGCTCGACCTGACCGCGTGGCCGCTCGCCGCGCACGAATATGAGGCGCGGCGGACACGGCGCATCGGGGTCGGCGTGACCGGGCTGGCCGACGCGCTGACGATGCTGCGGCTGCGCTACGACAGCGCGGAAGCACGCACGCTCGCACGCGGGATCGTGCTGACGATGCGCGAGCATGCGTTTGCCGCATCGGCCGCGCTTGCCGCCGAGCGCGGCGCGTTTCCGGCCTACGACCCGGACGCCTATCTGACCGGCCCCGCGTCTCGCACGCTGTTGCCGCTGAAGGTGCATCACGCGATCGCGCGGCACGGGCTGCGCAACAGCCATCTGCTGTCGTTCGCGCCGGCCGGCAGCGTGAGCCTCGCGTTCTGCGACAACTGTTCGAACGGGATCGAGCCGGCCGTCGGCTGGACGCAGCGTCGCATGGTCCGCACCGCCGACGGGCAGGTCCGGCCGTTTCGTGCGGAGAATCACGCTTACCGGCTGTTCCGCGCGCTGCATGGCGAGACCGTCAAGCTGCCGGGCTATTTCGTCACGGCCGCGGAAATCGCGCCGGCGGATCATGTCGCGATGCTCGCGGCGCTGCAGCCGTGCGTCGACGCCGGCATCTCGAAGACCGTGACGATGCCCGGCCAGTGTTCGCTCGCGGAGGTCGACGCGTTGTTCTTCCAGGCGTGGCGCGACGGGCTCAAGGGCATCACGGTTTTCCGGCCCGATCCGCGGCTCGCGTCGGTCGTGACCGACGACGCGGCGCGCGCGCGGCGCGACGGCCCGGTCTGCATCGGCTGTTGAACGATGCGATGGCCGGCGGCAGGCGTCCGGCGCGATCGCGGCGGTCGTTGCTTCAGGCGGAGACGCCCGTGGTCGTTTCCGAGTCGGCTTCCGCCGGCCGGGGCGTGTCGCCGGCATCGTCCGGCGGCGCGATGAGCGCCACCAGCATGTCGTGATCGATCGATTCGTGTTGCAGCAAGCTGCTCGCGATCCGTTCAAGCGCATCGCGGTGCGCGCCGAGCGTCGCCGCGACCCGCGCATGCGCATCCTCGAGCAGCGCGCGCACCTCTTCGTCGATCAGTTGCGCCGTGTGCTCGCTGCAGTGACCGTCGCCCGGCGTCCATACGCCCGGCGCCCCGCCCTGGCGTGCGCCGTCGTCGAGCGTCGCGAGGCCGATCTTCTCGCTCATCCCGTACTGCATCACCATGTGGCGCGCCAGCGCGGTCGCGCGTTCGAGATCGTTCTGCGCGCCCGTCGACACGTCGCCGAACGCGATTTCCTCGGCCACCCGCCCGCCGAGCAACACGTCGAGCCGGTCGAGCAATTCGCTCCTGCGCAGCACGTAGCGATCCTCGGTCGGCACCTGCTGCGTGTAACCGAGCGCCGCGATTCCGCGCGGGATGATCGACACCTTCTTCACGGGGTCGCAGTGCGCGCGGCTTTGCGCGACGAGCGCATGCCCCGACTCGTGATACGCGATGGTCCGCTTTTCCTGTTCGTTCATCACGCGGCTCTTGCGCTCCATGCCGGTCATCGCGCGATCGATGGCTTCGTCGAAATCGGCCATCCCGATCGCGGGCTTGCCGAGTTCGGCCGCATGCAACGCGGCTTCGTTGACGACATTCGCGAGATCGGCGCCGACGAAGCCCGGCGTGCGCTGCGCCAGCTCGGCCAGGTCGACTTCCGGCGCGAGCTTCACGCGCTTCGTATGCACGGCCAGGATCTGCTTGCGTCCGGTCAGGTCCGGCCGGTCGATCGCGATGTGACGGTCGAAACGCCCGGGGCGCAGCAGCGCGGGATCCAGGATCTCCGGCCGGTTGGTCGCGGCCATGATGATGACCCCCGAATTGGCCTGAAAGCCGTCCATCTCGACGAGCAACTGGTTGAGCGTCTGCTCGCGCTCGTCGTTGCCCGACATCAGGCCGACGCCGCGCGCCTTGCCGAGCGCGTCGAGCTCGTCGATGAACACGATGCACGGCGCGCTCTGCTGCGCCTGCTCGAAGAGATCGCGCACACGCGCCGCGCCGACGCCGACGAACATCTCGACAAACGCCGAGCCGCTGATCGTGAAGAACGGCACCGCGGCCTCGCCGGCGACCGCACGGGCCAGCAGCGTCTTGCCGGTGCCGGGCGCACCGACGATCAGCACGCCCTTCGGGATCTTGCCGCCGAGCCGCTGGTAGCGTTCGGGGTTGCGCAGGAACGCGACGATCTGCTGCAACTCGGCCTTTGCCTCGTCGATGCCCGCGATATCGTCGAACGTGATGCCGGTTTCCTTCTGCATGTACACGCGGGCGCGGCTTTTGCCCATGCCGCTCAGGTCCCGCATCCCGCCCGGCCGTCGCATCATGAAACTCCAGATCACGACGAAGCCGATCAACGGGAAGATCCATGACGCGAGCGTCCCGATCCAGCCCGTATCCGTCGCGCCGCGGTAGCGAATTCCGGCGGCCGTCAGCGCGGCGACCAAACCTTCGTCGCTCACCCGGTTCGTCGTGAAGCGCCACGGCGGGCCGATCTCCTTCACCTCGGCCGCGTCGGACGCGGGCAGCGCGGCGCCGGCCTGCGGCATGCGCAGCGTGCCCGAGATCGACGTTTGGCCGATCTCGAGATCGTCGACGAGCCGTGCGTCCACCAGATGGTGGAAATCGCTGTAGGAAATCGACGTCGCCGCCGGCTGGCGCGCCAGCAGTTGAACCGCGACCAGCACGGCGAACGCGATCGGGATCAGCAACCCGGAGTAGTCGAATGATTTTTTCATGGGATCGAACCTGCCCGGCGGACCGCCGCCGCTCACGCGTCGTCGCGCTTCCAGTGCGCTCGCAGCACGTCCTCGCCGTCGCGATAGTTGATCGCGAGATCGCCGTGGTGCGCATGCAGCAACGCTTCGCCGAGGCGGCGGACCATATGCACGCCCGTCGTTCGAACGATCAGCGAATCGGCGG
The DNA here is from genome assembly GCF_001521935.1 of Burkholderia sp. RF7-non_BP4. Classification (NCBI taxonomy): domain Bacteria; kingdom Pseudomonadati; phylum Pseudomonadota; class Betaproteobacteria; order Burkholderiales; family Burkholderiaceae; genus Burkholderia; species Burkholderia sp. RF7-non_BP4. The sequence goes on from NZ_LOTA01000095.1 coordinate 237,717, forward strand.
ATTTCTCGATGTCCATGATGCGTTCGAGCGCGTGCTCGCTGGTTTCGAGATCGGCCTGACGCTCGAGCAGCTCGAGAATCGTCGAGCGGTGCGCGCGCAGATACTCGCCGCGCAACACCAGTTCGCCCGCCGGCACGTTTTCCCGCATGCGCTTGCAGGCCGGGCATTCGAGCTGGCGCCGGTCGAGCGCGGTCGCGGACCAGGTCCAGCGGCCCGCTTCGCAGACCGCGCCGCAGCCTTCGCAGATGCGGTCGCCCGTCGGCCGCTTCGGATCACGGTAACTGTCTTTCGTATGCGGCTGCATGCGCTTGTCGCGGCGCAGATGGTTTCGGCCGGAGCCGGTATGCGGACGGTTCATCGCTGTTTCTCCTGATAGTAGACAGCACGTGCAAGCCGGTCAGGCAACGGTCAGCCGGTCGACGACCTGCCTGACGCCCCTCACCGACCCCGCCGCGCCGCATGCGGCGCGCCGTTCGGCCAGCGACGCGACCGTGCCCGTCAGCGTGACGATGCCGTCGGTGGCGTCGATCGAGATTCCCGCGGTTTCGCGCTGCGCGCGGCGCGCGAGCGCCTCGGCGATCCGGGCGCCGACGTCCGGCACCGTATGGTCGGCGCGCACCCGGATGCGGTTCGCCACGCCCACGACGCCGATCATCCGGCTCACCATCGCTTCCGCCGCGCGGCTCTGATACGCATGATCGACTTCGCCGTCGAGCGTCACGCAGCCGTGATCGACCTCGACGCCGATCTTGTGATCGCGCAACGCCTCCTGCCATCCGAGCGCGAACGTGATCGCGATCGCCAGTTCCTGGTCCGCGCACGCGTTCTCCGGCGGCGCGACATTCAGTTCGAGCACCAGCGCGCGCGCATCGGCGACGTGCAGCGCCGTTTTCTGCGCCTCGAGCTTCTGGGCCCAGCTGTCGACCGTGCCGCGCAATGTCACGATCCGGTCGCGCACCTCGACGTCGATCCGGCGCGCATCGATCGCCGGATTCCAGAACAACGCCTGCTCGACATCCTGCTTGAGTACTGCATCGGACTTCATGTCGGTCTCCCGTCGGCCCGTGCCGGCCGCAAAGCTGGCGAGCGATGCGTGCGGCACCCTGTTCAGCATCGCGCACGGCCGCGCCGGCGGCTTGACGAGGATCAATCAAAGGCGGGCCGATGGCGGCGGCCGACGGGCCGGCGACGGCCGATTTTGTCCGTTGACGCAGATCAACCGCGCGACCAGGCGCGACGCGATCATGAATCGGCAGACGTCGTGAAAACCGCGGCAACCGGGACGTTTCGCATTCGTACGACCGTCGACGTCCACCGCTTTCCGGGAGACCGTCATGATCCACAAGCAGTACCGCATCGTGCTCGCGACGCTCAGCGTGTTCATCGCGATTGCGTCGCTGGTCGGCATCGTTCACGGGATGCTGTTCGACGAGGAGGTGTTCAGGTACTCGATCGTCACGCTGATCTCCAGCATCCTCGCGTTCGTCGTGCTGCTCAATCCCGGGCCGGGCGACCGGCCGTGACGGGCCCCGCGCGGTTCGGTCCGGCACGCCGTCACGAAGCCGTCACGAAGCCGTCACGAGGCCGGCCGAGGCACGCTGCGACACGCGCGTCAAGCGAGGGGCCGCTCGAAACGCATTCCCGCCCGAGTGATACAGATCAAGGGGAAACCCTGTAATCGTCGGATATAAGTGAATCCGAAGCGGCGACGCCTGGCGGGCGGCGCCATCCCGTATTCCCGCATTCCCGTATTCGACGAGGCATCCCATGCGCGCTGCCGCGCCTCCCGTTCGCTTTCATCCTGCCGTCGTGCGGCGCATGCGTGCCGTCGCGCTCGCGGCGGGCATGGTGCTGCTGTCGGGCTGCCTGTCGCTTGCGCCGCCGGACGAGCGTCCCGCCGCACCGATTCCCGCATCCTTTCCGGATCCTTCCGCCGACGCGACACCGGCGGCGCCCGTGCCCGAGTGGCAGGCCTACTTCGTCGACGCACGCCTGCGCGCGTTGATCGGGCAGGCGCTCGCCAACAACCGGGATCTGCGCGCGGCGGTGGCACGCGTCGAGCAGGCGCGCGCGGTCTACGGCATCCGCAGCGCGGATCAATGGCCGACGATCGGTGCGGGCGCGGCCTATGCACGGTTTCGCACGCCGGGCGGCTTCCTCACTCCGACGCCCGTCATCGGCCAGATTTACGAAGTGCAGCTGGCCGAGACGCAATGGGAGATCGATTTCTGGGGCCGCGTGCGCAACCTGAAAGCGGCGGCGCTCCAGCGCTACCTCGCGAGCGACGCGGCCCGGCAGGCGGTGACGTTGAGTGTCGTCACCGGCGTAGCCGATGCCTATCTGACCCTGTGCGAGATCGACGAACGCATCGCGCTCACCCGCGCGACGATCGACACACGCCGCGAATCGCTGCGGATTTTCCGGCTTCGTCACGCGGCCGGCGCGATCTCGCGCCTCGACCTGACGCAATCGGAAATCCTGCTGCAGCAGGCGGAATCGCTCGGCGTCCAGTTGCAGCAGGCCCGCGCGACGGCGGCCGATGCGCTGGCGTTGCTCGTCGGCGCGCCGCCGGCGCTGGCCGCCACGCCGCTCGCGCTCGACGACGGCGCGGTGCTGCCGTCGCTCGCCCCCGGCCTGCCGTCGTCGCTGCTGACCCGGCGTCCGGACGTGATCGCGGCCGAGCATGAACTGCAGGCGACCCGCGCGAACATCGGCGCGGCGCGCGCGGCATTCTTTCCGCGCATCGCATTGACGAGCGCGATCGGCTCGGGCAGCACCGCGCTGCATGACCTGCTGTCGTCCGGCACGGGCGTGTGGTCGGTGATTCCCAACGTCACGCTGCCGCTCGTCGACGGCGGCCGCAACCGGTCGAATCTCGCGCTCTCGCACGCGCAACGCGACGAAGCGCTCGCGCAGTACGAGAAGACGCTGCAGCGCGCGTTCCGCGACGTGTCCGATGCGCTCGCGGCGCGCCACTGGCTCGCCGACCAGGTCGCCATCGAGCGCGCCACGCTGGCGTCGCAGGCCGAGCGGGCACGCCTCGCGAAGCTGCGCTACGACAGCGGGGCGACCCGCTTCCTCGAAGTGCTCGATGCGCAACGGGACCTGATGAACGCCGAGCAGCAATGGGTCATGACGCGCCGTGCGCTGCTGTCGAGCCGCGTCGCGCTGTACGGCGCGCTCGGCGGCGGCGTGATCGACACCGGCAAGACTGCCGCCGCAACGGCTCCCCTTTCGACAGACTCGGACAACACACCATGAAAACCATCCCGCGCCCTCTTCTGATCGGTGCCGGTGCGGCCGTGCTCGCGATCGGCCTCGCGTACTACGGGTGGACGCGCTGGCGCGACGGCCAGACGGATGCGGGGCTCGTCAGCGGCAACGGCCGCATCGAGGCGACCGAAATCGACGTCGCGACCAAGCTGCCGGGGCGCGTGACCGCCATGCTCGTCGACGAAGGCGACTTCGTGACGGCCGGCCAGCCGCTCGCACGCATGGACGTCGTCGTCCTGCAGGCGCAGCTCGACGAAGCACAGGCGCGGGAGCAACAGGCGGTGAACACCGCGGCGAGCATCGACGCGCAGGTCGCGCAGCGCCGCAGCGACAAGGCCGCGGCCGCGGCCGTCGTCGTGCAACGGGAAAGCGAGCTGGACGCGGCCACGCGGCGGCTCGCGCGGTCCGAAACGCTGTCGCGCGACGGTGCGTCGTCGATGCAGGAGCTGGACGACGATCGCGCGCGCGCCGGCAGCCTGCGCGCGACCGTGAACGCCGCGCGCGCCCAGGTGGAAGCGGCCCAGGCCGCCGTCGACGCAACGCGGGCCCAGCTCGTCGCGGCGCGCTCGGCCGTGACGGCCGCGCAGGCGACCGTGGCGCGCGTGCGGGCCGACATCTCGGACAGCGAACTGACGTCGCCGCGCGACGGGCGCGTCCAGTACCGGATTGCCGAGTCGGGCGAAGTCCTGCCGGCGGGCGGCAAGGTGCTCAACGTCGTCGACCTGTCCGATGTCTACATGACGTTCTTCCTGCCCGAAGCGGTCGTCGGCCGGGTCCCGCTCGGCGCCGACGTGCGGATCGTGCTCGATGCGGCGCCGGAATTCGTGATTCCGGCGCGCGTGTCCTATGTGTCGAGCACCGCGCAGTTCACGCCGAAGACGGTCGAGACGGCCACCGAGCGGCAGAAACTGATGTTCCGGGTCAAGGCGCGCATCGATCGCGATCTGCTGCAGCGCCACCTGAAACTCGTGAAGACCGGGTTGCCGGGCGTCGCGTGGCTGAAGACCGACCCGCACGCGGGCTGGCCGGATCGCCTCGCGATCAGGGTGCCGCAATGAATGCGACGACGCCCGTCGAGACCGACGCCGGATCGATCGACGGTTCGCCGGTGTCGGGCGATCCGCGCATGGTCGCCCGGCTGTCGGGCGTCTCGCTGCGCTACGGCGACAAGTACGCGCTCGACGACGTGACCCTCGACATCCCCGCCGGCCGCATGATCGGGCTGATCGGGCCGGACGGCGTCGGCAAGTCGAGCCTGCTCGCGCTCGTGTCCGGCGCGCGCGCGATCCAGCAGGGCCGCGTATGGACGCTCGACGGCGACCTGTCGTCGCGCCGCCATCGCGCGCGCGTATGCCGGCGCATCGCCTACATGCCGCAAGGCCTCGGCCGGAACCTCTACGCGACGCTGTCGGTCGAGGAAAACCTGCAGTTCTTCGCGAGACTGTTCGGCCACGATGCCGCGGAGCGCCGCCGCCGGATCGACGCGCTGACGCGCAGCACCGGCCTGCAGCCGTTCCTGGATCGCCCGGCCGGCAAGCTGTCCGGCGGCATGAAGCAGAAGCTCGGCCTGTGCTGTGCGCTGATCCACGACCCCGACCTGCTGATCCTGGACGAACCGACGACCGGCGTCGATCCGCTGTCGCGCGCGCAGTTCTGGGAGCTGATCGGACGCATTCGCACCGCCCGCCCGGCGATGAGCGTGCTGGTCGCCACCGCGTACATGGACGAGGCCCGCCGATTCGACCGCCTGATCGCGATGGACGCGGGCCGCGTGCTGGCAACCGGCAGCCCCGACGAGCTGCTCGAACGCACCGGCTGCGACACGCTGGAAGCCGCGTTCATCGCGTTGCTGCCGGAGGCCCGCCGGCGCGGGCACCAGCCGGTCGCGATCGCGCCGTTTCAGCCCGACCAGGTGGCCGGCTACGCGATCGAGGCCGACGGGCTGACGATGCGGTTCGGCGATTTCGTCGCGGTCGACCATGTGAGCCTGCAGATCCGCCGCGGCGAAATCTTCGGCTTTCTCGGCTCGAACGGCTGCGGCAAGTCGACGACCATGAAGATGCTCACCGGCCTGCTGCCCGCGTCGGAAGGCACGGCGACGCTGTTCGGCCGGCCGATCGCCGCGAACGACATCGACACGCGCAGGCGCGTCGGCTACATGTCGCAGGGGTTTTCGCTCTACGGCGAATTGACCGTCCGGCAGAACCTCGTGCTGCACGCGCGCCTGTTCGGCGTACCGGAACCGGATGTGCCCGCCCGAGTGACCGAAATGGTCGCGCGCTTCGGGCTCGCGGACGCCCTCGACGCGCTGCCCGAGCGCCTGCCGCTCGGGATGCGGCAACGGCTGTCGCTCGCGGTGGCGATGGTGCACAAGCCCGAGCTGCTGATCCTGGACGAGCCGACCTCGGGCGTGGATCCGGTCGCGCGCGACGACTTCTGGCGGCTGATGATCGAGCTTGCGCGCAACGATCGCGTCACCATCTTCATTTCGACGCACTTCATGAACGAGGCCGCGCGGTGCGACCGCATCTCGCTGATGCATGCGGGCCGCGTGCTCGCGAGCGCCGCGCCCGAGGAACTGATGCGCCTGCGCGGCGCGGCCACGCTCGAGGACGCGTTCATCGGCTACCTGACCGACGCGCAGAAAGCGGACGACGCGGGCGGCACGGACGGCGCGACGGCCGATGCGCCGTCCGACGCCGGCTGGCTCGCCGCGCCGCCCGCCGCGGCCGGCGCCGGCCATGCGGCCGCATGGTTCAGCCCGGCGCGCGCCGGCAGCTATCTGTGGCGCGAGGTGCTGGAACTGCGACGCGACCCGTTGCGCGCGACGCTGGCGCTGTTCGGCTCGCTCGTGCTGATGTGCGTGATCAGCATCGGCATCAGCCTCGACGTCGACAACCTGACGTTCGCGGTGCTCGATCGCGATCAGTCGATCCTGAGCCAGGACTATGCGCAGAATCTCGCCGGTTCCCGCTATTTCGTGCCGCGCGCGCCGCTCGCGGATGACCGCGACATCGAGCGCCGCATGCGCAACGGCCAGCTGTCGCTCGCGCTCGAGATCCCGCCCGGCTTCGCGCGCGACGTGGCGCGCGGCCGGCGCGTGGAGATCGGTGCATGGGTCGACGGCGCGATGCCGATGCGCGCGGAGACGATCCGCGGCTACGTGGCCGGCATGCACGAAAACTGGCTGCGCGACCAGGCGAAGCGCCGGCTCGGCGTGTCGCTCGTCCCGGCCGTGGACATCGCGATCCGCTATCGCTACAACCCCGACGTCAAGAGCCTGCCGGCGATGATTCCGGCGATCATGCCGATGCTGCTGCTGATGCTGCCCGCGATGCTGACGGCGCTCGCCGTCGTGCGGGAACGCGAGCTCGGGTCGATCGTCAACCTGTACGTGACGCCCGTCACGCGGGCCGAATTCCTGCTCGGCAAGCAGGCGCCATACGTCATGCTGGCGATGCTGAACTTCCTGCTGATGGTCGTGCTGGCCGACGTCGTGTTCGGCGTGCGGATCAAGGGCAGTTTCGCGACGCTGGCGGCCGCGGTGCTGATATTCAACGTCGTGGCCACCGGCATCGGGCTGTTCGCGTCGACGTTTACCCGCAGCCAGATCGCCGCGATCTTCATGACGATCGTCGGCACGCTGATTCCCGTCGTGCAGTTCTCGGGCCTGCTCACGCCGCTGTCGTCGCTCGAGGGCAGCGGCAAGTGGGTCGGCACCGTCTATCCGGCCACCTACATGCTCGCGATCAGCCGCGGCGTCTACAACAAGGCGCTCGGGTTGGCCGACCTGTCGTCGCAGTTCTGGCCGATGCTCGCGGCCGTGCCGGTCATCCTGGTCATGACCGGCGTGCTGCTGCGCAAGCAGGAGCGCTGACCATGTCGCGCCTGCTCGTCATTTTCCGGCTCGGGGTCAAGGAACTGTGGAGCCTCGCTCGCGACCCGATCCTGCTCGCGCTCATCGTCTATACGTTCAGCGCGTCGATCTACGTCGCCGCCACCGCCCGCCCGGAAACGCTGCACAAGGTGCCGATCGCGATCGTCGACGAGGATGCGTCGCCGCTGTCGGCGCGCATCGCGGCGGCGTTCTTCCCGCCGCAGTTCGCGCCGCCGCCGATCGTCGACGCCGGCGCGGCCGATCGCGGGCTCGACGACGGCGACTACACGTTCTCGCTCGACATTCCGCCCGATTTCCAGCGCGACGTGCTCGCCGGCCGCCACGCGACGGTCCAGCTCAACGTCGACGCGACCCGCATGACGCAGGCGTTCACCGGCGGCGGTTACATCCAGCAGATCGTGGCGGGCGAGATCGACGCCTTCGTGCGGCGCCATCGCGGCACGTCGTTGCCGCCCGTCGATCTCGCGATGCGGATGCGCTTCAACCCGAATCTCGACGAAGTCTGGTTCGGCGCGCTGATGGAGCTGATCAACAACGTGACGATGCTGTCGATGATCCTCACCGGGGCCGCGCTGATTCGCGAGCGCGAGCACGGCACGATCGAGCATCTGCTCGTCATGCCGGTGACCGCCGCGGAAATCATGCTCGCGAAGGTCTGGTCGATGGGGCTCGTCGTCGCGGCGGCGGCCGTCGCGTCGCTGACGTTCGTCGTGGGCGGCGCGCTGCACGTGCCGATTCCGGGGTCCGTGCCGCTGTTCGTGGCCGGCATGGCGTTGCACCTGTTCGCGACGACGTCGATGGGGATCTTTCTCGCGACGCTCGTGCGCAGCATGCCGCAGTTCGGCATGCTGCTCGTCCTCGTGCTGCTGCCGCTGCAACTGCTGTCGGGCGGGCTGACGCCGCGCGAAAGCATGCCGCCCGTCGTGCAGGACATCATGCTGGCCGCGCCGACCACCCATTTCGTCGAACTCGCGCAGCGCATCCTGTATCGCGGCGCCGGGCTCGACGCGGTGTGGGCCCAGTTCGCCGCGCTGTTCGCGATCGGCTGCGTGCTGTTCCTGCTGTCGCTGACGCGATTCCGCAAGACGATTGGTCAGATGACTTGACCGGCGCGTCGCGCCCGTGACGCCGGGATTTGTCCGTTGATACAGATCAATCGTGCCGGAGCGCGGCACGCGATCATGACGCCATGTCTTGCGCAACCAGCGGCAGCGACGTCGACGGCAACGCCGTCCACGGCGGCCGCTTCCCGGGAGAACGTCATGATGGGTCTGCCATACCGAAGCGCGCTCGCGACGCTCTGCGTGTTCATCGCGCTCGCCTCGCTGCTGGGCGTCGTGCACGCGATGCTGATCGACGCGCCGGTCGTTCCGTACGCGATCATCGCGCTGGTGTCGGGCATCGTCGCGTTCGTCGCGCAACTGGATCCGGCGGCCTCCCGGCGATAGCGGCACGGACCGGACGCGCTGGCTTCGCGATCATGAACGGCATTCTGCGTCTCGCGTTCAAGCTGCTCGTCAACGACAGCGCGAAATTCACCGCGCTGACCGTCGGCATCACGTTCTCGGTGCTGCTGATGATCGAGATGACGTCGCTGTTCGCCGGCATCCTGAACAAGTCGTCGGCGTCGGTCATCAACATCGGCGCGAAGGTCTGGGTGATGGACCCGGCCGTGAAGACGATCGCGAACAGCATCGGCATGCCCGACTACGTGCTCGACGCCGTGCGCAGCATCGACGGCGTCAAGTATGCGGTGCCGCTCTATTCCGGCGGCGCGCTCGTCAAGCTGCGCTCCGGCACCTACCAGGCCGTGACGGTCGTCGGCCTCGACGACGCCAGCCTGCTCGGCCGCCCGACGATGCTGCAGGGCCGCATCGAGGACATTTACGCGGAAAACGGCTTCATCGCGATTCAGGACCCCGAGTTCCGGAAGCTCGAGAATCCGTCCGTCGGCACCGATTTCGAGTTGAACGATCATCGCGGCGTGATCGTCGGCATCGCGAAGGTCGCCGCGAGCGGCCTGTTCGGCACGCCGACGCTTTACACCACGTACGCCCGCGCGATCCGCTACATTCCGTCGCCGCGCTTCACGACCTCGTACATCCTCGTCGAGCCGAAGTCGGATGCGGACATCGCCCACATCAAGGCCGTCGTGCAATCGCTCGGCTATCGCGCGTACACGCGCGACGAATTCATCGCGCAGATCTCGCGTTTTTACAAGTACGAGACAGGGCTCGGCACCAACATCATGCTGATGACGATCATCAGCTTCATCATCGGCCTGTCGATTTCAGGGCAGACGTTCTATGCGTTCATCCTCGAGAACCTCGACAAATTCGGCGCGCTGAAGGCGATCGGCGCGAAAAGCCGCGAGCTGGTCGCGATGATTTTGTTCCAAGCCACGTTCACCGCGCTGACCGGCTACGGCATCGGCGTCGGGCTGTGCGTGCTGTTGATCAGCCTCGCGAAACTACGGATTCCAGACTATGCGGCGCTCGTTACGTACGGCAACCTGTTGCTCGCGTTCGGGATGGTGGTCGTGATCGCGACGATCTCGAGCTATCTCGGCGTGCGGCGCGTACTGCGCATCGAGCCGTTTGACATCTTCCGGGGCTGACGATGGCCGGCATCGCGATCGACGCGCGCGGCGTCAGCAAGTGGTTCGGCGAAGGCGACGCGCGCACGCAGGCATTGCGCGACGTGTCGATGCAGGCGAACTTCGGCGAGATGCTGCTGATCGTCGGGCCTTCCGGCAGCGGCAAGACGACGCTGCTCAGCGTGATCTCGGGCATCCTCCGGCCGGACGGCGGTTCGGTGTCGATCGACGGCGTCGACCTGTGGGCGCAGCCGAACGACGCGATCGCCGATTTCCGGCTGAACCGGATCGGCTTCGTGTTCCAGGACTATCACCTGTTCCCGCGGCTCACGACCGCCGAGAACGTCGCGATCCCGCTGATCCTGAGGCGCCGCCCATGGGATGACGCGATCAAGGAAGCGCACGCGTATCTGGACGTGGTCGGCCTCGCGAACCGCGCGCAATTGCCGCCCGTGAAGCTGTCCGGCGGCGAACAGCAGCGCGTCGCGATCGCGCGCGCGATCGTCAGCCAGCCCGACCTGCTGATCCTCGACGAACCGACCGCGTCGCTCGACGGCGACACGGGCCGCATGATCATCGACTTCGTCAAGCACGAGGTGCTCAACGACACGCGCTGCATCGTGATCGTCACGCACGACGCGCGGATCTTCGAGTACGCGGATCGCGTCCTGCGAATGGAAGACGGCAAGCTGAACGGCATCGAGCGCGGAGGTGCGCGATGAAACACCGGCTCGTGTTCGTGGCGGCCCTGCTCGGCTTCCTGGCAAGCGTCGTCGCTGCGTGGGTCTACAGCCGCCAGGAGCCGCCGCAGCCGCCGGTATTCAAGCCGGCCGCCAATCCATACGCACGCGGCGTCTATGCAAACGGCATCGTCGAGAGCGAGCAGCCGGCCGGCGCGAACGTGAACGTCTATCCGGACGTCTCCGGCGCCGTGACGCGCATCCTCGTGCACGACGGCGATCCGGTGAAGGCCGGCGACGCGCTGCTGACGATCGACGACTCGGTGCAACGCGCGACCGCCGCCCAGCTCGCGGCGCAGGCCGACGCGGCAGCCGCGCTCCTCGACGAGCTGAAGGCGCAGCCGCGCCGCGAGGTGCTTGACGTGGCCAGTGCGCAGACCACGGCCGCACAGGCGAGCCTGAAGCTCGCGCAGGATCAGTACGACAAGCAGCGGCACGCATACGACATCGATCCGAAAGCCGTCAGCCGCGACGCGCTCGACACCGCCGCGAACGCAGTGCGCGTCGCGGCGGCCAATCTGGAGGTCGTGACGCGGCAGTATCGTCTGACCAAGGCCGGCGCGTGGAGCTACGACATACGCAACCAGCAAGCACAGGCCATCGCGCTGCGGCGCGCGGCCGATGCGGCGGCCGCCCTGCTCGCCCGCTACACGCTGCGCGCGCCGGCCGACGGCACCGTTCTGGCGATGAACGCGGCCGTCGGGGCCTACCTGACCTCGCAGGGGCTGTACGACACCTATACGCGCGGCAGCACGCCGGTCGTGGTGCTCGGCACACCGGTCGACCGGTTGCAGGTGCGCTGCTACATCGACGAAATCCTGATCCACCAGCTCCCCGATCTGCATGCGTTGAAGGCGCACATGTTCGTGCGCGGCACGTCGGTCGAGGCCGATCTTCAGTTCGTGCGCGTGCAGCCGTACGTCACGCCGAAGATCGAGCTGTCCGACCAGCGCACCGAGCGCGTCGACGTGCGCGTGCTGCCGGTCATTTTCCGTATCGTGCCGAACAGGAATGTGCGGCTGTTTCCCGGGCAGATCGTCGATGTCTACGTCGCAGGCAAATAACGGCGCCCGTTGCGCGCACGCGCTGCGCCGCGGAACCGGCGCGCTGGCCGTCGCCGGGCTGCTCACCGGATGCACGGTCGGGCCGAATTTCGTCCCGCCGCCCGCGCCGCGCGTCGCGCACTTCGTGCCGCCCGACGATCCGGGCGCGGCGTCCGGCTCCTGGCGCGGCGGTGGCAGGACACAGGCGTTGTCGGCGGAGGCGGCGCTCACGCGCGACTGGTGGACGCGCTTCGGCAGCCGCGCGATCGACTCGACCGTCGCCGAAGCGCTGACCGGCAGCCCGACGCTCGATCTCGCCGAAGCGACGCTGCGGCGCAGCGAGCACGCGCTGCGGGCCGGCCAGGGCATCTTCTTTCCGCAGGTGGATGCCCAGGCCGGTGCGTCGCGCCAGCGCGCCACGCCGCTGCGCACCGGCCAGGCGTTGCCGGCGTCGATCTTCAACCTGTTCACGCTGTCGGCGACGGTCAGCTACACGCTCGACCTGTGGGGCGGCGAACGGCGCCAGGTCGAAGCGCTCGCGGCCGACGTCGATGCGCAACGGCAAGCGCTGGCGGGCGCCTATCTGATGCTGACCGCGAACGTCGTCAATACGATGGTCGCGCGCGCGGCTTATCGCGACGAAGCCGCGGCGACCCGCGAAATGATCGGCCTGCTCGACGAGCAGATTCGCCTGACGCGCGCGCAGGTGACGGCCGGCGCGGCGGCCTACGTCGCGGTGCTGACGCTGGAAGCGCAGCGGGCGTCGTTCGAGGCGACGCTGCCCGCGCTCGACCAGAAACGCGCGCAGGCCGACGATCTGCTCGCGCTGCTGGCCGGCCGCTACCCGGTCGACTGGCGCACGCCGGACCTGTCGCTCGACGGGATCGAATTGCCCGCCAGCCTGCCCGACACGGCGCCGTCGTCGCTGGTGCGCCGCCGCCCCGACATCCTGCAGGCCGAAGCCCAGCTGCACGTGGCCAGCGCGCAGGTCGGCGTCGCGACGGCCGCGCTCTATCCGAACCTCACGCTGTCCGCGTCGGGCGGGTTCGAAAGCGTCGTCGCCGGCAAGCTGTTCGCGCCGGCCGGCCGCGCATGGAGTGTCGGCGCCGGGCTCGCCGCGCCGATCTTTCACGGCGGCACGCTGCTGAACCAGCGGCGCGCCGCGCAGGATGCGTACGACGAAGCCGATGCGACCTATCGCCAGGTCGTCCTGTCGGCGTTCTCGCAGGTGGCCGACACGTTGCGCGCGCTCGCCAACGACGCGGCGGCGCTCGATGCGCAGGCGCGCGCGATGGCCGCGGCGCGTGACGCGCTGACGCTCACGCAGGCCGGCTACGACGCGGGGATCGCCGGCTACGTCCAGTTGCTGGTCGCCGACGTGCAATACCATCAGGCGCGGATTGCATGGCTGCAGACGGTCGCGCAGCGGCTGCAGGACACGGTCGCGTTCTACGTCGCGCTCGGCGGCGGCTGGGGCGACGCGGGCTGACAAACCGCACCGCACGGGCATTCAGCGCCGTTTAGCCCCGTTCAGCCCGTCTGCGCCGCAACGTCGGGCCGCTGCCACGGCGGCAATTCAGCCCAGCCGAGCGGCCCGTAGACGGTGCCGCCGGCGGCCTCGATCCGTTCGACGAACGTGGCGAGCGTCGCCCCGGCCGGCACGGTCAGCGTCAGCGCGTCGACGAAATCCTCGCTGCGCAGCCATGGCGCCGCGCCGTGGTTGATCTGCTGGACGCTCCACGCGTGCCCGTGCCGCCCGGCCTCGGGCGGCAACAGACCCGGCGCGTCGAACGCGACCCGCAGCAATTGCGCGCGCGAATCGCTGTACGGCGGTTTCGCGGCATTCTGGTACGGCACGTCCGCCCAGCGCTCGCCGCATTGCTCGTCGAGCGGCAAGCAGGTAAACCACGCCCAGGGCGAGCGGACGAAGCACAGCCGGTAAAGGTGCCCGGCACCATCCAGATTGGCGATCAACGTCATGATGGGTTTATCCCGAAAGACTGATGCCGCTACGCGCGGCGCGCACGGCATGCGCGGATAACGGGATCACGACGCCGCAAGCGCGCACGAAATCACTATCCCGCCGCCGCCGGGGCCCGAGGTTGATCGTCGTCAAACCGCACGCCGTCCGGGAATCTCGCCCGGCCGGCATGGCGATCCTGCAATCCCTGATTTCGGTCAACCGCCGCTTGCGCGTTCGGGATGTAATCGACCTACTGTTCCGTCGACTCCCGATGAGGCAATTCATGAAACTGACATTTCTCGGCGCGACCGAAACGGTGACCGGCTCGAAGTATCTGATCGAGCACGGCAGCCGGCGCGTCCTGGTCGATTGCGGCCTGTTCCAGGGGACCAAGAACCTGCGGCTGCGCAACTGGCGAGCGCTGCCGTTCGCGCCCGACACGCTGGACGCGGTCGTGCTCACGCACGCGCATGTCGATCACACCGGCTATCTTCCGGTGCTGGTGCGCGAAGGCTATCGCGGGCCGGTGTACTGCACGGCGGCCACGGCCGAACTCTGCGACATCATGCTGCGCGACAGCGCGCGGCTGCAGGAGGAGGAAGCCGATTTCGCGAACCGGCACGGTTACTCGAAGCATCATCCGGCGCAACCGCTCTACACGCTGGACGACGCCCAGCGCGCGCTGCGCCTGCTGAAGCCGGTCGCCTTCGACGAATGCACGGCGCTGGGCGGCAACCTGTCGTTCCGCCTGCTGCCGGCCGGGCACATCCTCGGCGCGGCGAGCGTCGTGATGCACTGGGATCACAAGGTGCTCGCGTTCTCGGGCGACCTCGGCCGGTATCACGACCCGATCATGCAGCCGCCGCGCCCGCCCGCGCATGCGGACTATCTGGTCGTGGAATCGACATACGGCGACCGGCTGCATCCGGCGTCGGATCCCGAAGCCGAACTGGCCGCGATGTTCGACAAGACCTTCGCGCGTGGCGGTGTCGTCGTGATGCCCTGCTTCACCGTCGGCCGCGCGCAAGAAATCCTGCATTACATCGCGCGGCTGAAGGCGTCCGGCCGCATGGCGCGCGTCCCGGTGTTCCTCGACAGCCCGATGGCAACCGACGTGACCGAGATCTATCGTCACCATATCCTCGAGCACCGCCTGACCGTCTCGGAGGCGAACGCGCTCGGCCACGCGGCGACGATGATCCGGTCGGTGGACCAGTCGAAGGCGATCGCCGACCACCACGGCCCGATGGTCATCATCGCCGGCAGCGGCATGGCGACGGGCGGGCGCGTGCTGCATCACCTGACCCGCTATGCGCCCGATGCGCGCAACACGATCGCGCTGGTCGGCTACCAGGCCGCCGGCACGCGCGGGGCGGCACTGGCCGCGCACGAGCCGACGGTGAAGATTCACGGCGAGTACGTCCGCGTGCGCGCTCAGGTCGAGATGATCACGACGCTGTCGGCCCATGGCGACTACGAAGAGATTCTGAAGTGGCTCGGCACGATGCAGTGCCCGCCCGCGCGGACGTTCGTCACGCATGGCGAACCCGCTGCCGCGGATGCGATGCGCCGGCGCATCGCCGAGCGTCTGCACTGGCGGTGCGAGGTGCCGACCTACGAGCAGTGCGTCGATCTGGACGAGGTTGAATCGAACAACACGCAGGAACCTGCCGCGCTGTCGTCCTGACTGCGGGCGAAACGCCCGCCGCGCGTGACGGGAGGCGGCGGCTCCCGATTCCCGTCACGCGCGGCCCGGCGATCAGCCGACTTCGATGATGACCTTCAACGCGTTGGTTTGCGCGGCGCGCCCGAACGTGTCGTACGCGCGTTCCACGTCGTCGAGCGAGAACCGGTGCGTGATCAGGCGCGCCGGATCGAGGCGCCCGGCGCCGACGGTTTTCAGCAGCATCGGCGTGCTGACCGTGTCGACGAGCCGCGTCGTGATCGAGATGTTGCGATCCCACAGCTTCTCGAGGTGCAGGTCGGCCTTGACGCCGTGCACGCCGACGTTCGCGACGACCCCGCCGGGCGCCACGAGCGACGTGCACATCTCGAACGTCGCCGGAATGCCGACCGCTTCGATCGCGCAATCCACACCCACGCCGTCGGTCAGCTTCATGACTTCCGCCACCGGGTCGCCATCGCGACCGTCGAAGCAGTCGGTCGCGCCGAAGCGCCGCGCGACCTCGAGCCGGTTGCTGTCCGGATCGATCATGATGATCCGCGCGGGCGAATAGAACTGCGCGGTCAGCAACGCGGCCAGCCCGATCGGGCCGGCGCCGACGATCGCGACCGAGCAGCCCGGCTGCACCTTGCCGTTCAGCACGCCGCATTCGAATCCGGTCGGCAGGATGTCGGACAGCATCACGAGCGCGTCCTCGTCCGCGCCGGCCGGAATCCGGTACAGGCTGGTCGGCGCATGCGGGACGCGCACGAACTCGGCCTGCGTGCCGTCGATCCGGTTGCCGAGGATCCAGCCGCCCGTCGTGCAATGCGAATAGATTCCGCGGCGGCAGTATTCGCAGCGGCCGCACGACGAGATGCACGAAATCAACACGTGATCGCCCGGCTTCAGCGAATCGACCGCGGCGCCGACCTGCTCGACGATCCCCACGCCTTCATGGCCGAGAATGCGGCCCGGTTCGCACGTCGGCACGTCGCCCTTGAGGATGTGCAGATCGGTGCCGCAGATCGTCGTGCGCGTCACGCGGACGATCGCGTCGGTGGGCGACTGCAATTCCGGTTTGGGTCGCCGTTCGAGCGCCTTGCGCCCGGGGCCGTGGTAAACGAGTGCTTTCATCGCGATTCCTCCATCGAAAGGGGGGCCTGTTCAGGCATCGGGGCGGTGTCATGCCGGACCTGCGCCAGCAACACCGCGAGCGCACAGGAGGCGACGCGGACGGCGACGCCGTCGGCGCGGCTCGTCAGCACGATCGGCACGCGCGCGCCCACGACGACGCCCGCGTTCGCGGCGCCGCCCAGGTATTCGAGTTGCTTCGCGAGCATGTTGCCCGCTTCGATATCGGGCACGACCAGGATGTCGGCACGGCCGGCGACCGGCGAATCGATCCCCTTCTCGCGCGCGGCGCGCTGCGATATCGCGTTGTCGAACGCGAGCGGGCCGTCGACGACCGCTCCCGTGATCTGCCCGCGCTCGGCCATCTTCGCCAGGGCCGCCGCGTCGAGCGTCGAACGCATCGCCGGATTGACGGTCTCGACCGCGCACAGCACGGCCACGCGCGGGCACGCAACGCCCAGCGCATGCGCGACGTCGATCGCGTTCTGCGTGATGGCCGCCTTCTGCGCGAGATCCGGCGCGATATTGACGGCCGCGTCGGTCAGCAGGAACGGGCGCGGATAGGCGGGCGCCTCGATCAGGAAACAGTGAGACATGCGCTTGTCCGTGCGCAGGCCCGATTCCGCGGCGACGACCGCCCCCATCAGCTCGTCGGTATGCAGGCTGCCCTTCATCAGCGCGCCGGCGCGGCCCGACGCCGCGAGCTCCACCGCCCGGGCCGCCGCCGCGTGGCTGTGCGGCACGTCCTCGATCGTCCATTTCGCCAGATCAACGCCCGCCTCGTCCGCCACGCGCGACACCTTCGCGCGCGGCGCGACGATCAGCGGCTCGATCGACGCGCCCAGCGGCGACGCATCCAGCGCGGCAAGCGCGACGAGACTGGCCGCGTCGCACGGATGCACGACGGCCATCGTCAGCGGTGGCGCATGACGCGCACGCGCGATCAGCTCAGGCAGTTCGCCGTCCGCGCGCGGCAACAGGCCGGGCAGGCGCGCGCCGACGGACACATCCGGATGCAGGTTCATGTTCATGTCTCGAGCACGTAGGTGCCGGGTGCCGCGCCGAAGCCGGCGGCCGGCACGCGTGCCGGCACGTCGCCCGACGAATGCGCGCGCAACCAGTCGCGCCAGCACGTCCACCACGATCCGTCGACCGCGGGCGTTTCGCTCACGAAGTCGTGCCGGCTCCGGTAAGGCGCGCCGTGCTCGCGCGTCGCGCAGCGATAGTGGCGCCCCGGATGCCCGGGCTCGGACACGATGCCGGCATTGTGGCCGCCGGAAGTCAGCACGAACGTCAGCGCGTGGTGCGTGAGCAGATGCAGCTTGTAGACGGAACGCCAGGGCGACACGTGATCGCGTTCGGTTCCGACCACGAACGTCGGCACGTCGATATCCGACAGCGCGACCGGTCGCCCGTCGACGCAGTAGCGGCCGGCCGCGAGATCGTTGTCGAGGAAAAGCCGCGTCAGGTATTCCGTATGCATCCGGTACGGCATGCGCGTGGTGTCCTCGTTCCACGACATCAGGTCGTTCGGCTTGGTGCGCGTGCCGAGCAGGTATTCGCTCATCATGCGCGACCAGATCAGGTCGCGCGCGTTCAGCAGCTGGAACGCGGCGGACATCTGCGCGCCGTCCAGGTAGCCCTGCCGCCACATCAGCGCATCGAGCGCGGACAGTTCGCTCGCGTCGATGAAGAGGCCGAGTTCGCCGGGTTCGCTGAAATCGGTCTGGGCCGCCAGCAACGTGACGGACCGCAACGCGTCGTGCTGCCGCCCGTCGCGCGCGAGCGCCGCCGCGCCGATCGCCAGCAGCGTGCCGCCGAGGCAGTAGCCGACCGCGTGGACGGCTTCGCCGCAGATCGACCGGACGGCGTCGAGCGCCGCCATGCACCCGTCGCGCAGGTAATCGTCGAGCCCGAGCTCGCGCGCCTCCGCGCCCGGATTGCGCCACGACACGGCAAACACCGTGTAGCCGGCATCGACCAGGAAGCGGATCAGCGAATCGTGCGGCTGCAGGTCGAGGATGTAGTACTTCATGATCCACGACGGCACGATCAGGATCGGCTCGCGTGCCACGGCGGGCGTCGCCGGGTCGTATTGCAGCAGCTCGCACAACGCGTTGCGCCATACGACGCGGCCCGGCGTGATCGCCACGTCGCGTCCCGGCAGATAGCCGTGCGTCTCGCGGGCGCGCGTGCCGCTCGTGCGATCGAGCAACGCGCTCGCGTCGTCCAGCCAGTTCCGGAAGCCTGCCGCGAGATTCGCGCCGCCGCTCCGCATCGTCGCGTCGAGCACGACCGGGTTGGTCGCCAGGAAATTGCCCGGCGAGCACGCGTCGAGCCACTGTCGCGCGATGAATCCGACCAGCTCCTCGTGGTGCCGTTCGACGCCCGGCACGTCGCGCGTCGCGTCGCGCCACCAGCGCTGGATCGACAGGAAGCCGTCGCGATACGCGCGAAACGGCCAGCCGGACCACGCGGGCGCGGCGAAGCGCGGATCGGCCTGCCCCGCGTGCACGGCCAGGCCGCTCGTGTCGGCCGCGTTGGGCTCGCCCTCGCTCTCGCCCTGGCTGGCGGCCGGTGCGGCGGCAGCCAGCCACGCCTGCGTCGCGAGCTCGAAGCATTTTCCCGGCGACACGGCGAGATGCGCGCCCCAGTCGAGCACGGCCAGCGCCATCGACACGGGCGACAGCCCGAAGGTCATCGCGGCCACGTTCGCATGCGCGGCGCGGTTCCATTGTTCGGCGGGCGACGTACGGGCCGGCGTGCATTCGGCCGAGCGCGACGCCGGTTCGCTCGTACTCGTTGGCCGCATCGTTTCGTGCCCGATCGGCAAGCGCATGACGGATGCTTTCATCGCATGTGCATGCCGCCGTTGACGTCGAATTCCGCGCCGGTCGCGAACGCCCCCGCGTCGGAACACAGGAACGCGACGAGTTCGGCGATTTCGCCGGGATTGCCGAGGCGGCCGACCGGAATCTGCGGCAGGATCTTCGTGTCGAGCACTTCCTTCGGCACCGTCTCGAGCATCGCGGTCGCCAAGTAGCCGGGCGCAACGGTGTTGACCGTGATGCCGTGGCGCGCGAGCTCGAGCGCCAGTGTCTTCGTGAAGCCATGGATGCCGGCCTTCGCGGCCGCGTAATTCGCCTGCCCGTAGGCGCCGCGCGTACCGTTCACCGAGCCGACGTTTACGATCCGCCCGAAGCCGGCCGCGATCATGCCGGGCACGAACGGCTTCGTCATGTTGAACATGCCGTCGAGGTTGGTGCGCAGCACCGCATCCCACATGCTCTTGGTCATCTTCACGAAGGTGGCGTCGTGCGTGATCCCGGCGTTGTTGACGAGCACGTCGACATGCCCGAATTCGGCCAGCACGCGCGCCGCGCAGTGCTGGCACGAATCGTAGTCGGCGACGTCGACCTCGAACGCGTGGAACGTCCTGCCCGCCTCGCGTTCGTGCGTCAGCCACGTCGCGACGTGGTCGTTGCCTTCCGTGTGCGACACCGCCACCGTCATGCCTGCATCGTGCAGGCGCCGGCTGATCGCGACGCCCAGGCCGCCCATTCCGCCCGTGACGAACGCGACGCGGTCAGCGCACATGGTCGTTCTCCCGTGCGCCGGTCGTGCCATTCAGGCGGCGGGGGGAAACCGGCGCCCCTTCGCTCGCGTCCTCGATCCCGTGCTCCAGTGCCGTCATCCATTCCGCCCACGGCATGCTGGCTTCGTTGACCACGGCCAGTCGCTCCAGATCGGGCAGCCAGTCGGTCTGATAACGCGACAGCGCGCCTGCGCCGTATTCGCGCGCCCAGGTGCGCCATGCGCCGGCACTCTCGTATTGCGCACGCATGCACAGCTCGGTCGCATCCTGCCAGATCGCGACGCTCGCCATCGCGTAGTCGCGCATCACCTGCCGGGTCGCCTCGCCGAAGGCCGTCCACTCCTTCGTATCCGCGAGCGCCTGCTGCAGGTGACGGACCGCGTCGCGGTCGCGCTCGATGCGCCGCCCCGCCAGCGCATGCCATTCGTGCTGCCAGTCGCGGTTCAGCGCGGCCATGCGCAACGCGAGATCGCAGCCCGCGCGGCAAACGTCATTCGGTGTCGTCAAAGCGTACGTACTCATCGGCTTTCCTCTTTCGATCCGGTCAATGGGTTGGCATTCCGCCTCATGCCGCCTGCCCGGGATCGGCATCGCGACCGCTTCACTGTGCGGGCATCGCGCAAGGGGGCCGTTGATCTGAGTCAAGTACGCGGAAACCCTGCTCCGTAGACTGGATTGCACTGGCGGTTCCCCCGTCGATGGAGCGATTCCGATGAGCTACAAGAGCATAGTCGTGCACCTCGATTCGAGCGCCCGCGCGCATTCGCGGCTCGAATTCGCGTTGCGTCTCGCCCGGCGCTTCGGTGCGCATCTGACCGGCCTGTACGCGGTCTACACGCCGGAACCGCATTCGTTCTACGTGATGGCCGGATCCGCCGATTACTTCCGTGAGCACCGCGAACAGCGCGACGAACGGCTCGCGGCCCTGGAGCGCCTGTTCCATGCGGAGACGGCCCGCGCGAAAGTGCAGGCCGCATGGGTGTGTGCCGACGACCGCGCGAACCTGGCCGTGCCGCGCGCCGCCCGCCTGGCGGACCTCGTGATCGCGGGCCAGAGCGACCCGAACGATCCCGAGACCTTCATCGACGACCAGTTTCCGGAAAACCTCGTGCTGTCCGCCGGTCGCCCGGTGCTGTTCATGCCGTACACCGGCGAATTCCCGTCGATCGGCGAACGGGTGTTCGTCGCGTGGGACGGCAGCCGGGAAGCGGCGCGCGCCGCGCACGACGCGATCCCCTTCCTCGAACACGCGAAGCGCACGACGGTCGCCGCCGTGATCGACGGCGATTCGGAAGCGGCAACCACGCGCATTCCGGCCGCCGATGCCGCGCTGATGCTGGCGCGCCATGCACGCGACGTGAACGTGCTCGACATCGATGCCGGCGCCGGCTCGGCGATCGGCGACACGTTGCTGTCGCGCGCTTATGAAACGGGTTCCGATCTGCTCGTGATGGGCGCCTACGGCCATCCGCGCTGGCGCGAGCTGGTGATGGGCGGCGCCACGCGCACGGTGCTGGCGTCGATGACGCTGCCCGTGCTGATGTCGCACTGAGCCGGCCGATGCGTACGCTCGCGCTGCTCGTCGTCAATGCCGGTTCATCGAGCGTCAAGTTCTCGATCTTCGCGTATCCGCCGCACGGCGATCCCGTGCGGCGGCCGTTGCACGACGGCGAAGCGGTCGCGGCCGGCAACAGCGTGTCGATCCGCTTCGACGCCGAGCCGGACGCTTCGCTGCCGCTCGGCACGGACGACGATCCCTACCGCGCCGTGCTCGCGCAGATCGCGACATGGATCCGCGTGAAGTTGCCGCATGTCGCGCTGGGCGCGATCGCGCACCGCGTCGTGCACGGCGGCGCGCGATACGTGGAGCCGGTGGTCGTCGACGACGACGTGCTGGACGCGCTGCGCACGCTGACGCCGCTGGCGCCGTTGCATCAGCCGCACAGCCTGGATGCGATCGACGCGCTGCGCGACGCGTTTCCGGACGTCCCGCAGATCGCCGTGTTCGACACGGCGTTTCATCGCACGCTGCCGCGCGTCGAGCAGCTGCTGCCGTTGCCGCACACGTGGTTCGACCAGGGCGTGCGCCGCTACGGGTTCCATGGCCTGTCGTACGAATACCTGTCCGTCGCGCTCGCCGAATCGTTCGGCGAGCGTGCGCATGGCCGCGTGATCGCCGCCCATCTCGGCAGCGGCGCGAGCCTGTGCGCGCTGCGCGACTGCCGCAGCGTCGCGACGACCATGGGCTTCTCCGCGCTCGACGGATTGATGATGAGCACCCGCTGCGGAACGCTCGACCCCGGCGTCGTCCTGCACCTGCTCGACGTCGACAAGCTGTCCGGCGACGCACTGGGACACATGCTGTATCACGAGTCCGGTCTCAAGGGCGTGTCGGGGGCATCCGGCGATCCGCGCGTGCTGCTCGCGCGCGAAGCGGCCGGCGACGCGCCGGCCCGCGACGCGCTGGCGCTGTACGTCCATCGCATCGTGCGCGAGACCGGCGCGCTGACCGCGCTGCTCGGCGGCCTCGACATGCTCGTCTTCACCGCCGGCATCGGCGAACACTCGGCGGAATTGCGCGCGCGGATCTGCGCGGCGCTCGGCTGGCTCGGCGTCGCGCTCGACGCGCGCGCGAATGCGGCCCATGCGCATGTGGTGTCGTGCGCGTCGAGCGCGGTCACGGTGGTCGTCGAGCCGACCAACGAAGCGTGGGTCGCGGCGCGCGCCGCGGTGCGCGTGCTGCGCGGCAACCGCGACGGTTGATCCAGATCAGCGCACTCGGCGTGCGCGCGCCGATGATGATTGCATCAACATCCGTTCAAGGGAATCGTCATGTACTCGAACATTCTGGTTGCGCTCGACGGCAGCGATACGTCGTCCCGCGCACTCGACGCCGCGCTGAATCTCGCGTCGGAGACGGGTGCACGGCTGACCCCCGTCTATGTCGTCGATTTCCTGGTGCCGGCCTACGACACGTACGGATACGACCCGTCGATCCTGATCGACGCGTTCCGCGAGGAAGGGCTGCGCGTCACGGAGGACGCGGCGAAACGCATGAAGGCGCGGGGCGTGTCCGGCACGCCGCAGATCTCCAATGTCGCGCCGTCGCGCGAAGACGTCCCCCAGCGCATCGTCGGTCTCGCTGGCGAGATCAACGCCGACCTGATCGTAATGGGCACGCACGGCCGGCGCGGCTTCCAGCGCCTCTTCCTCGGCAGCGTGGCCGAGCGCGTGCTGCGTCAGGCCACGTGCCCGGTCCTGATGATTCCGGCGAGCTGCGCCGCGAAGGCGGCCGCCGAGACCACCGCGGCATCAACCGAAAAGGAGCCGTCATGAGCTACAAGACCCTGCTCGTCCATCTCGACGACAGCGAGCGCTGTGCGACGCGCGTCGACCTCGCGCTCGAACTCGCGGGACGCTGGAACGCCCATCTGATCGGCCTCTACGTGGTTTGCCAGGACCTCTTCGAGCCGTTGCGTCGGCCCGACGAACCGCTGAAGCTGGCCGTCTACGAACGCCTGTGCGACCAGCGGCGCAAGGAAGCGGAAGAAAAATTCCTGATCGCCGCCGAGCGCGCCGGGCGCAGCGTCGAATGGCAGGCGCCGACCGGCAACGCCACCGAGGCCGCGGTCCTGCATGCACGCCACGCCGATCTGCTGGTGCTCGGCCAGGAAAATCCCGACGACCGCCTGACCTACGTCGCACGTCATTTCGTCGAGGACGTCGTGATGGGCAGCGGACGCCCGGCGCTCGTCGTGCCCTACGCGGGCGACGTGCGAACGCTCGGCGAGAACGTGCTGATCGGCTGGGACGGCGGTCGCGAAGCCGCCCGCGTGATGGCCGACGCCCTGCCGCTGCTCGCCCGCGCGCGCTTCGTCAACGTCGAGACGGTCAGCCGCGGGCAACCCGATCCGGACAAGACGCCGGCGGGCGTTGACGTCGCCGCGTATCTCGAACGGCACGGCATTCGCGCGTCGTTCTCGACCACGCCGCGCCAACGGTCGGTGAGCGTGGGTGCGACGCTGCTGAACCGGGTGACCGACCTGCACGCGGATCTGCTGGTGATGGGCCTGTACAGCCATGCGCGCATGCACGAACGCGTGCTCGGCGGTGCCACCCGCACGATCCTCGAAACGATGACGGTGCCGGTCCTGCTGTCTCACTGAGCGAGCGAAAACGGGCAGCCGCTTGCGGCTGCCCGCCTCTGGTCACCCTCTCACAGCACGCCGGCACACGCGCCCGGCCCTTCGCGTACGACCAGCACCGGCCGGTCCGCGATGCGCACCAGCGATTCGGCGACGCTGCCGAGCAACGCACGGCGCACGCCGCGCCGGCCGTGCGTGCCCATCACGATCAGGTCCGCATCGCATTCGGCGGCGGCTCGCGCGAGCACGTCCGAGATGTCCTCTCCGCACGCGTCGATCGTTTGCGCAACGCCGCATACGCCGGACAGCTGGAACGCGGTTTCCGCGTCCGAGACCGCGATCGCGGCCTTGTCCGCGTCCAGGCCTGCCGGGTCGCGCTGGTCGATATAGCCGCTGTCGACGTCGGCCAGCCGCGGCGCATCCGATACCACGCACATGGCGATGACCAGGCTGCCCGACTCGCGGGCGAGCGAAATCGCCTCGTCGAGCGCGAGCCGCGCACCGCGGCTGCCGTCGAGTGCCGCAAAAATCCTTTGGTACATGGCGCCTCCCTGCCGTCGTCCCGGTTCGATCGGTTCGTGAAACCAGTCTGATCCCGGCGGGCGCCTTTCCGTTGACACGGGTCAAACACGCACGGCGCCGCCCGTGCGCGTCGGTCCCGATTGGCGAACGTCGGTAAACCGCGCACAATCAGGGCGATATTGCAGTTGCGGCCCGCCCCGCTGTTCGTGCCTCGCGTCCGGCCCGCCGCCAGCCAGCCACCGACGAAGTCCGTCAGGATGAACGGCAATGACAACGAATTCGCCCCCCTCCAGGGCCGGGCCGGCATCGCACCGGATCCGGCCCGCGCGATATGCAGCCATGGCCGCGCTGCTGACGCTGGCGCTTGGCCTGACTGCAACGGTTGCGGCGTCCCGGGCACTGCAGAACGGGGCACAGCACGCCGCGCAGGCGAGGTTCGAGCAAACCGCGACGCTCGCGACGGCCGACCTTCGGCGCACGCTCCTCGGCGCGGCTGCCGTTTTGCGCGGCGCGCACGGCTTCGCGTCGACGCTGCCCGCGCCGCAATCCGGGGCTGCGTGGCGCCGCTATCTCGCCAGTCTCAATCTGGACGGATTGCAATCGCCGGTCCGCAGTATCGGGAGAATCGAGCCGAGCGCGGCGGAGGACAATCAATCGACCCGGCAGGCACTTCAGCGCGCGGCGGAAACCGGCAAGGTCACGCTCGCCGCGAACGCGTTCCAGGACAGCACCGATGCCGCAATTGCCCGGACGGAGCTGACGCTGTACCTGCCGATTTATGCGAACGCTGAAGACATTGCTTCGTCCGGGTCGCGGCACGCGACGGCCACCGGGTACGTTTATGCCACGCTGAATCCGGACCGCCTCGTCGATGCGTCCGTTCTCGATCGGTTGCACCTGGAAATCACGGCCGACAATCCGGCCGCGCCGGTGTATTCCGGCGGCTTGCGCGCCGGCGACTCGACCGCAGCCGGCGACATGCTCCAGCGCACCGATTCGCTGACGTTCGGCGGCACGCCGCTCTCGCTGCGCTACAGCGCACCGCGCGCCGACACCTCCGGCGTCATGCTGGCCGTCCTGCTGGCCGGCACCGTGCTTTCGCTGATGCTGGCCGCGCTCGTGCGGCAGGCCGTCGCGAAACGCGGGCTCGCCGATACGCCCGCCGGCGACAGCCAGCCCACCGAGGCGCGGATGATGGGCATCATCCGGTCGTCGATGGAGGCCATCATCACCGTCGACGAAAGCCAGACGATCGTGATCTTCAACCCGGCCGCCGAGCACGTGTTCGGCGTCTCCGCGATGGAGGCGGTCGGCGCGCCGCTGTCCCGCTTCATCCCCGAGCGCTTCCGCGCCGCGCATGCGCGACACGTCGAGCAATTCGGCGTGACGGGCGTGTCGGAGCGCCAGATGGGGCGGCAACGCGTGCTGTTCGGCTTGCGCGGCGACGGCACCGAATTTCCGATCGAGGCGTCGATCTCGCAGATTCGCGACGGCACCGGCAAGCTGTACACGGTCATGCTGCGCGACGTGACCGAGCGGATGCGCGCGGAAAACGCCCTCAAGCAGTCGCGCGAGGAACTGCGCGACCTGTCCGCCAACCTGCAGAACGTGCGCGAGGAAGAGAAGACGCGCATCGCCCGCGAGTTGCACGACGACCTCGGCCAGCAACTCACCGCGCTCAAGATGGATCTCTCCGCCGTCGAGCTGGGGCTCCGTGGTGTCGTCGCCCCCAACACCGGCGTGCGCGAGCAGCTGGGTGGCATGCATCGCCTGATCGATTCGATCGTTGCGTCCGTCCGGCGCATCGCGGCCGATCTGCGGCCGGTGATGCTCGACGACCTGGGCCTCGTCCCGGCGATCGAATGGCTTGCAAACGATTTCACGCGCCGCTACCGGATCACGGTCGACCGGGACATCGCGCCCGTCGACACCGCGTTCACCGGCACCGGCGCGACCACGCTGTTCCGCATCGTGCAAGAGGCGCTGACCAACGTCGCGCGACACTCGGACGCGACGAACGTGACGCTGGCATTGAAAGTGGAAGACGGATATTGCATGCTGCGCATCGCGGACAACGGTCACGGCGCGCCCGAGCACGCCGGCAATGTGCAGGACCGCCCGTCGTTCGGCCTGATCGGCATCCGCGAGCGCGCGCACATGCTCGAAGGTACGGTGACGATCGACAACCGGCCGGGCGCGGGATTCACGATCACCGTGGCGCTGCCGCTTCACGCCATCCAGCAAGGAGATGTGCTTTCATGATCAAGGTACTCATCGCCGACGATCACGCACTCGTCAGGGACGGTCTTCGACACATCCTGAAGAGCGCGAGCGGTTTCGAGGTCGTCGGGGAAGCGCAGGACAGCGCCTCGACGATCGCGCTCATACGCGACACCGACGCCAACCTGCTGGTGCTCGATCTGTCGATGCCCGGCCGCAACGGTGTCGAACTCATCAAGCAGATCAAGGACGAGAAGCCGGGATTGCATATCCTCGTGCTGACGATGCATGCCGAGCAGCAGTATGCGGTGCGCGCATTCCGCGCGGGCGCGTCGGGCTACATGACCAAGGAAAGTGCCAGCGCCGAACTGGTCGCCGCATTGACCAAGATCGCGGCCGGCGGCGTCTACGTCAGCCTGACCATGGCCGAGCAGTTCGCGCAGAGTCTGAACGAGCCGACCGATCTTCTCCCGCACCAGCGCCTGTCCGACCGCGAATTCGACGTCTTCCGGCGCGTCACCACCGGCGAGTCGATCTCCGAAATCGCGCAGGCGCTCTGCGTCAGCGTCAAGACCGTCAGCACGTACAAGACGCGGATCCTCGAGAAGATGCAGTTGCCGAACGACACGGCACTCGTGCGCTACGCGATGCGCCACAAGCTGTTCGAGGACCCGGACGAGCTTTGACGGCGGCATCGGGCAGCGTCGCGTCCCGGACTTGATGTCCCGACAGTATCGCTGACGACGGCCAGGCGGGCGCGGCGACGCGGCGCCCGCCCTCGGCGGCAGGCGTAAGCCGGCGACGCTCGCGACAAGGTGCCGCGCCTCTGTAGGAAACCTCCTACAAGACTTCCCTCTCACCTACTCCAACTTCAATTCCGGCTGATTTTCTTGACGTTGCGCAACATCCATACTGCACATCAAGAAAAACGAACAAACGCGCCTCCCGGAGCCAAGGCAGCATCATCGACGAGACCGGTGTATCGGTCTCCCGGCGCGTCCGATGGGGCTTTCCCGACAGGAAGGCGGCAGACACCAAGGCCGCCGGTACAACGGTCAGCGCGACCCCGCCCGACGGCGAACCGCAGCTGCCCCCGAACTGGAGCCGATCATGCACAGCAGTGCCGAAGTCTCGACGACCATGCCGTTGCGCACGTTCATCCCGCTGCATCCCGTCGAACCGACGGATCAGCCCAAGCGCGCCGCGTCCCGCTGTTCGACGTGTGCATTGCGTACCGTCTGCCTGCCGCCCGATCTTTCGCCCGACGATTTCGCACGCGTCGACGCGATGATCTGCACGACGCGTCACGTCCGGCGCGGCGAAACGCTGTTTCGGGCGGGCGACGCATTCAACAGCATCTATGCAGTGAGAACCGGATCGTTCAAGACCATCGTGATGCATCGCGACGGCGACGAGCAGATCACCGGCTTCCAGATCGTCGGCGAATCGCTCGGGCTCGATGGCGTGCACACCGGGCACCACAACGGCGACGCGATCGCGCTCGAGGACAGCACGGTCTGCATCATCCCGTTCGGCCAGCTCGAGCAGATGTGCCGCGAAGTGCGGCCGATGCAGCATCACGTGTATCAGATGATGAGCGGCGAGATCGTGCGCGAATCGTCCCAGATGCTGCTGCTCGGCACGATGAGCGCCGAGCAGCGCGTGGCCGCGTTCCTGCTGAATCTTTCCGCGCGCTTCAAGGCGCGCGGCTACTCGGCCGCGGAATTCGTGCTGCGGATGACGCGCGACGAGATCGGCGAATATCTCGGCATGAAGCTCGAAACGGTCAGTCGCATGCTGTCGAAGTTCCAGCACAAGGGGCTCGTCGCGGCGCAAGGCAAGCAGATCCGGATCGTCGATTCGGACGGCCTGCGACAGATCTGAGCGCGCCGCGAAGCCGTCGAGCGGATCAACCGCGCATGCCCAGCACGGCGGCGCCCGATATGCGCCCGCCGCGCAGGTCGTCGAGTGCGCGGTTCGCATCGGTCAGCGCGTAGCGCACCGCCTCGACCCGCAGCGGCGTCGCGGCAGCGATCCGCATGAATTCGACCGCGTCCGCACGCGTCAGGTTGGCCACCGACGCGATGCGGCGCTCGCCCCACAGCCACGCGTACGGAAAGCCCGGGATGTCGCTCATGTGAATGCCGCCGCACACGACGATCCCGCCTTTGTCGACCGCGCGCAGGGCGGCCGGCACCAGTGCGCCCACCGGCGCGAAAATCAGCGCGGCATCGAGCGGCTCCGGCGGTGCTTCGTCGCTGCCCCCTGCCCACGCGGCGCCCAGCGACAGCGCGAGCTGCTGCGCCGCCGTGTCGCCGGGCTTCGTCAGCGCGAACACCTTGCGTCCTTCGAAATGCGCGACCTGCGCGACGAGATGGGCCGCCGCGCCGAAACCGTAGATGCCGATGCGACGCGCGTCGCCCGCCATGCGCAAGGTTCGATAGCCGATCAGGCCGGCGCACAGGAGCGGCGCGGCTTCCAGGTCGGAATAGCGTTGCGGCAGATGCACGCAATAGCGGTGATCGGCGACCGCGCACTCGGCGTAGCCGCCGTCGATCGTATAGCCGGTGAATCCGGGGCTGTCGCACAGGTTCTCGCGACCGGACGCGCAGTACGCGCAATGCCCGCACGTCGAGCCCAGCCAGGGCACGCCCACCCGGTCGCCCACGGCGAAGCCCGTCACGCCTTCGCCCAGCCGGCGCACCGTTCCGACGATTTCGTGCCCTGGAATCAGCGGCAGCTTCGGGTGCGCGAGCTCGCCGTCGACGACGTGCAGATCGGTCCGGCATACGCCGCATGCGTGTACGTCGATCAGCAGCTGGCCCGCCGCGGGCGACGGATCCGGCACGCGGGCTTCGCGCAATTGCGGTGTCGTGCCGTCAAACATCATCGCAAGCATGCTCGTCTCCCTGCGCGACGGGTGTCGCGCGCTTCGCTTCCAAGGCTAGTCGC
This sequence comes from Burkholderia sp. RF7-non_BP4, assembly GCF_001521935.1. Lineage (NCBI taxonomy): Bacteria > Pseudomonadati > Pseudomonadota > Betaproteobacteria > Burkholderiales > Burkholderiaceae > Burkholderia > Burkholderia sp. RF7-non_BP4. The sequence continues at coordinate 267,461 of NZ_LOTA01000095.1, forward strand.
CCGGCCCCGCCCGCGGTTGGCCCGATGACGGGCGCTTGACGTGCGTCAACGGCCGCCGAACGGTTGCTGACACGATGAAGTGGCGAGACGCCGCCCGCGCGGCAACCTGGAGATGATCGATGATATCCGTTCCCCCGCTTGCCGCAAGCGCCCATCCCGACCAGCAGTTGAGGGAGTTGCTGGGCTACGCGGTGCTGGCTCCGTCCAGCCACAATTCCCAGCCGTGGCGCTTCCTGGTCAACGGCGCAACGATTTCCGTGTGCGCGGACCGCGTTCGCGCATTGCCCGTCGTCGATCCGTTCGATCGCGAGCTGATCATCAGCTGCGGCGCGGCGTTGCTCAACCTGCGCGTCGCGCTCGATCACGCCGGGCTCGCGCATACGATCAGCACGTTTCCTTCCGAAGTCGACCCCGATCTCCTTGCGACGGTCCGGGTCTGCGACGACGGCTATTCCGATGCGTCGCTCGGCGCGCTGTTCGATGCGATTCCGGACCGCGTCACGACGCGCGCCCCGTTCGAATCGACGGCCGTGCCCGAGGAAATCCAGCATGAACTGATCGCGGCCGGCGTCGCGGAAGGCGCCGACGTCGCGTGCGTCGACTCGATCGCGCATCGCGCACGTGTCGCGGAGCTGGTCGCCGAGGCCGACCGCCAGCAGTTCTCGGACCCGCGCTTCCGGCGCGAGCTGGCGAGCTGGATCGATCCGCGCCGGCATGTCGACGGCATGCCCGCCTTCGCGGCCGGCGTGCCGACCTTGCTGGACTTCGCCGCGCCCGTCGTGACGATGGCGGTACGGACCTTCGATCTCGGCAACGGGCTGGCCGCGCTGCATCACCAGCTCGTCGGCGCATCGCCGTTGATCGTGTGCATCGGGACCGTGCGCGACGATCGCGAAGCGTGGCTCGCCGCCGGCCAGGCGCTGGAGCGCATCCTGCTCGTCGCGACGCGCGCGGGCTACACCGCGTCGTACCTGAACCAGCCGATCGAGACGGCCGGGTTGCGCGCGCATTTGCGCCACATGCTCGGGCTGCGCGGCGAGCCGCAGTTGCTGCTGCGCGTCGGGCGCGGTCCGCATACGCCGCATTCGCCGCGTCGCCCGCTCGACGAAGTGGTCTCCTTCTCCTGATCTCGACAAGGAAACGAACATGAGCATCATGCGTTGCGCCGCCCTCTGCGCGATTGCGCTGACAGCCGGCACGGCCGCCGCGCAGACGACCGTGCCCGAGCCGACCGAACTCGTCAACGCGCAGCACTGCATGTTCTGTCATACGCCGGACATGACGTTCCTCGGGCCGTCGTTTCACGAGATCGCCGAGCGCTATCGCGGCGATCCGCATGCCGCCGCGGAGCTGGAACGCAAGCTGCGCGTCGGCGGCCGCGTGCACTGGGGCGACACGCCGATGCCGTCGGCCATCGATCGCGGCGGGCCGCTGTCTCGCGACGACGCGCATCTGCTCGTGCAATGGGTGTTGAGCCAGTGACCGTCGCGCGGCGCTTCCTTTGATGTCGACACCCATCAAACGCGCTTCCGCGGGCACGGCAAAAGGCACCGCACGCCGCCGTCCCGCCCCCGTCGCGACGATCGCGAAGGCGCGCGGCAAACGGCTGCGCACGCGGCCCGATGCCATCGTCCGCAAGGACGGCGTCAAGGCCATCCCGCGCCGTGCGCGGCGCGTCACCCAAAGCCCGAACCGCCCCCCGGCCGACGACGACGCGGCCCTTCTGCGGGGTTCCGGCATGCGCGGCATCCGGCTGCAATTCGATTACTGGAAAGCCGAGGAGCGCCTGCAGAACGAACGGATCGGCCATGCGGTCGTGATTTACGGCAGCACGCGCATCGTCGCGCCATCGGTCGCCAACGCGCGGCTGGATGAGGCCAATCGCCTGCTCGCGGAGCGTCCGTACGACCCGAGCCGGCGGCGCGCCGTCACGATCGCCAGCCGGCTCGTCGAATACAGCGTGTATTACCGCGTCGCGCGCGAGTTCGGCCGCATCGTCGCCCATGCCGACCGGTGCACACGCACCGCGCGGCTCGCTATCGTCACCGGCGGCGGCCCCGGCATCATGGAAGCCGCCAACCGCGGCGCCTACGAGCGCGGCGCCCCGAGCATCGGCTTCAATATCGAACTGCCGCGCGAACAGGCGCCGAATCCGTACATCACGCCGGATCTCCACTTCCGGTTCCACTATTTCGCGATCCGCAAGCTGCATCTGCTCGAACGCGCGAAAGCGGCCGTCTTCTTCCCCGGCGGCTACGGCACGTTCGACGAGTTGTTCGAGGTGCTGACCCTGCTGCAGACGCGCAAGATCGCGCCGCTGCCGGTCATCCTCGTCGGCGAGGCGTACTGGCGCCGCGCGGTCGACCTGGCGTTTCTCGCGGACGAAGGGATGATCGACCGCCGCGATCTGGAACTGTTCACGTATTGCGAATCGGCCGCGGCGATCTGGCACGCGATCGGAAGCTGGTATGCGCGGCGCCGGGAACGCGCGCCGGCGCGCTGCAAGGCGCCGGCAAAGCCACGCACGGTGTAGGAATCCGCCGACGAAGCGGGCGCGATTCCTACCGCGACTTCGGGGCCGGCTGATTGAATCGGGGGCGCGCGGCAACGATACTGGAATCACGGATACCGGCCCACCGGCACACCGATCGCACAACAACCAGGAGAGACGTCATGTCACACGCCGACTATCGTTCCGATTCGGGGATGCGGGCCGCCACATCCGACACGTCCGACCCCGCCGCGCTCGACACGGTGGCACTCGTCGCGCTCGCCCGAGACGCCGGCATGCTGGTGATACTCGACGGGCAGATCGGGCGCGAGCGGTACGAAAGCGTGACCGGATCGATCGCCACGCTGGCCCGCTTCGCCCAGGCGTTGCAGCTTTCCACGGTCAAGGTCGCGTGATGCCTGGCGTGGTGGCGTCGAGCCTCGGTAGCCGTCGCCGGCGCGACGGCCCCTGTCGCTGCGCGGTTTCGCGCATCCATGCGGGGGTGGCCACATTCCGATGAGCGCCTGCCTGTCGGGGCACGGCAACCCTTTCGCCCCGACCTTTCAGCGATGAAGCCGCGATGAACCGCCCGCTATCCGGACGGATCGTCCGCATGCTCCCGGGCGTCGCGCTGCTCACGCACTATCGGCACGCGTGGCTTTCTCGCGACCTCTACGCGGGGCTCGCGCTTTCCGCCGTCCTGGTGCCGGTCGGCATGAGTTATGCGCAGGCGGCCGGGCTGCCCGCCATCACGGGCCTCTATGCGTCGATCGCGGCATTGCTCGCCTATGCGCTGCTCGGCCCGAGCCGGATCCTCGTTCTCGGCCCGGATTCCGCGCTGGCAGCCCTGATCGCGGGCGCCATCGCCCCGCTCGCCGCCCATGATCCGCAGCGCGCAATCGCGCTTTCCGGCGCGCTGGCGCTGTCCGCCGGCGCGATCTGCATCCTGCTCGGCGCGCTTGGCCTCGGCTTCGTCACCGATTTGCTGTCGCGCCCGATCCAGTACGGTTACCTGAACGGCATCGCCATCGCGCTCGTGGTCGGTCGGCTGCCCGAACTGTTCGGCATGCCGGTGTCGGGCAACGACGTGTTTTCCAGCGTGACGCGCATCGCGCATGCCTTCGTCGACGGCCGTTTTTCCCTCTCGGCCGGTCTGCTCGGCGTCGCGGTGCTGGCGTCCATATTCCTGATCAAACGCGTGACGCCGCGCTGGCCCGCGATATTGATCGCCGTGCTGGCGGCCACGCTCGTCGCTCGCCTGTCGCCGTTGCACGGCGTCGCGACGGTCGGCGCGTTGCCGGCCGGCTTGCCTGTCCCGCGCCTGCCGGCCGTCTCGCTGGCCGACGTGGGCGCACTCGCATCCGGCGCGATCGCGGTGGCGCTGGTGTCGTTCGCCGACATCAGCATGCTGTCGCGCGCGCTTTCCGCACGGGCGGGCGACGCGCCGGACCGCAACCAGGAACTGATCGCACTGGGCGCGGCCAATCTGCTCGCCGGCGTGACGCAGGGCTGCGCGGTCAGCAGCAGCGCGTCCCGCACGCCGGTCGCGATCGCCGCGGGCGCGCAAAGCCAGGTCACGAATGTCGTCGCGGCCGCGTGCATCGCGATTCTGCTCGTTGCGGCGCCGATGCTGCTCACGTTCGTCCCGCGCACGGCACTGGCCGCTGTCGTGATCTATGCGGCGTTCGGCATCGCCGACGTGCGCGGCGTCGTGCGGCTATACCGGATGCGCCGCGGCGAATGCCTGATTTCGATGCTGTGTTTCGCCGGCGTGATCGCCATGGGCGTCGTGCCCGGCATCCTGCTGGCCAGCGCGCTGTCGCTGCTGTCGTTCGTCTGGCGGGCCTGGCATCCGTACGACGCGGTGCTGGGCCGGCTGACGGGCGTGCGCGGCTATCACGACGTCGCGCGGCATCCTGAAGCCGAGCAAACACCGGGGCTCGTGCTGTTTCGCTGGGACGCGCCGCTCTTCTACGCGAACGTCGAGATCTTCTGCGAGCATCTGGACGCCGCGATCGCACGCGCGGCGGGCCCGGTCACGCGCGTCGTGGTCGCCGCCGAGCCCGTCACCGACATCGACGTCAGCGCCGCGGATCGGCTCGTGGCGCTGCACGAGGAACTCGGGGAACGCGGCATCGCGATGAATTTCGCGGAGATGAAGGGGCCGGTGAAGGATCGCCTGCGCGCCTACGGTTTGTTCGACGTGTTCGGCGCGGCCAGCTTCTTTCCGACCGTGACCGACGCGGTTGCCCGTCACGTTCGGCGGCCGGAACAACATGCGCGTGCGTGCAAGAAAAAGCGTGCGCGGCGTTGGCGCGTCTCGCACAAGACGCGGTAGACGACCGCGGCACGCATCGGCGCGGCGATCGCCGTACCGCGCATCGCGCGACGGAACCGGTGCCTTCGCCGGTCTGCCCCGTCAACCGGTTCAGACCGTGAAGGTATTCGACTTCTTCATCTCGATCCACGTCATCCCGGCGCGCAGCGCGTCGATCGCGGCTTCGCGCTCGGTTGCATGTGTCCTGCAGTGCGAAAACGTCCGCTCGCAAATGCCGTCCGGCGATTTGAGCGTGACGTGGATCCGGCAGTGGAAGCCGCCGGATTCGGCCGCGATCGTCTCGATCGCGACCGACCAGTCCGCTTCGTGAAGTTCGCCCGAAAGTGTCATCCGACTGCCCTCCTGGGTCTCCTTGGACCGCCCATCCGGCTGCCGGACTTACTCGACCACCAGGTCGTCGACGACGGCACGCACGCCGCGCGCGGACCACGCGGCACCGCGCACGGCCTTGCGCTCGGAGAACGAGCCGACCTTGCCGGACAGCCGCACGGTGCCGTCGTGCACGTCGATCGCGATGTGCTTCGCCTCGCGCTCCGCGTGACGCATGATCGCGCGCTTGATGTTCCCGCCGATGTCGTCCGCACCGACCGTCCCCTGCACCGCGATGTGGTCGGTCACGCCCGTCACGCTGCGCATCTGCGAGATCGCGCGCACGGCCAGGTGGCTCTGGTACGCCCAGTCGACCTTGCCGGACAACGTGATCCAGCCGCGTTCGACCTGCACCTTGACCGCGTCGTCATGCAGCCCGACCGTCCAGTGCAGCACCGAGCGCACCGCTTTGGCGATGTCTTCGTCGGTGCGCACGTCGTCGTCCGGCAGATGCACGGTCATGTCCACGACGAGCGCCTTGACACCGGCCACGCGGTTCGCCGCGCGCTCGATCGCCAGCTTCTCCGCGTAGCTCGGCGGGTGCCCCGAAAGCGTCACGATCCGGTCGGTCACCTCGACGCCGATGCGCGTCGAATCGATCGACGGGTCGGACTCCAGTTCGTCCTGGACATCCTGCTTCAACTGCTTGTCGGTTTTCATCGTCTGCTCTCCTGTGAGCCGCGGCGTGCCTGTCCGCCGCACATAGCCAGATTTGCACACGCGCGGCGTCCGGGCGCTGATGCAGGTCAACGGATGCCGCGCGCCGCACGTCGTGGCCGTCCGGTGCGCCGCTTGACGGAAGTCAAGCCGCGACGGACCGGCCGTCTTATCGTGAAATCGCCGATGCGCGACGCTCCCGGCACGCGCAATCACGCTTCAAGGAGACTCGAATGACCGAACAGCAGCTGTTGACCTATTCGCCGGCGCCCGTGATGCAGCCGGCGTCGCCCGAGGGCGAGTCGCCGGCGATCGTCGACCTGCCGCGCCCGATGCTCGACAACGACGTGCCGCTGATGGCGGCGCTCGCGACCCGAATGAGCTCCCGCGAATTCGCCGCCACACCGCTCCCGCCGATGACGCTCGGCACGATGCTGTGGGCGGCCGACGGCATCAACCGCCCGGCGAGCGGCGGCCGGACGGCGCCGTCCGCGCACGCATTCAATGAAATCGACATCTACGTCGCGCTGCCCTACGGCGTCTATCGCTACGATGCGCCCGCGCACCGGCTCGTGCTGAAACACGCGGTCGATGCGCGCAACCTCACGGGCTATCAGGATTTCGTCGGCCGCGCGCCGCTGGATCTCGTCTACGTCGTCCGGACGGCCGCGATACTCGACATGCCGCCGCAGCAGCGCGACGTGTTCTCGGCGATCGCGGCGGGCGCCATCGCGCAGAACGTTTCGCTGTATTGCGCGGCGGCCGGCCTCGGAACGGTCGTGCGCGGCTGGATCAATCACCGCACGCTCGCCGACGCGTTGCGACTGAACGAGGACGAGTTGCCGATCCTCGCGCAGACGGTCGGCTATCGGCCCGGCAGTACGCCATTGCATGCGTGACGCGCAGATTCGATCGCGCCAACGACATGGCGCGCGGATCGCTCCGCGCGCCGGATCCTCCCGATGGGCGATGCGTGCCTGCATCGCCCGTTGCCCGCCGTCCGATCAGCTGATCGTGAGTTTCTTCTGCCCGACCGGCGCCTTCTTGGGCAGCGTCAGCGACAACACGCCATCCTGATACGTCGCCGTCGCGTTGGCATCGTCGATGTCGCCGGACAGCGAGAACGAGCGGCTGATCGCACCGCTGTAGCGCTCGCGCCGGATCACGCGCTCGCCGTCCTTCTGTTCGCTTTTGCGCTCGATCTTCGCGTTGATCGATACGGTATTCCCCGTCACCTGGACGTCGATGTCGTCCTTTGCGACGCCCGGCAGTTCCGCGTTGACGGTGTACGCCTTGTCGTTTTCGGTGACGTCGATCTTCATCGACGCAAGATCGGGCTCGTCTGCCAGCGCCATGCCGCGCAGCGGCCTGAACAGCCCCTGGAACAGGTCGGATACGGGTTCGATCGAAAACGGATCGTAACGCGTCATGTTGCTCATGGTTCGTACTCCTCATACGGTGACAGACGACCGGCGCTTTCGTCCCGACAGCATCGGCCGCAATGAAGATCGGATGGCGCGACACCACATGCCGCGCATGGGACGAATGATCTTTAGGAATCCAGCGTACCCGCACGCCCCGGCACGCGCTTGATGCGCGTCAAGGGCGGCGGCCGATCACGTACAGAACCGGAAATGGCCGCTGTGCAGCAGGATCGGCCGTCCGCCGATTTCCTCGAGCAAGGAGCGGGCCGCGCGCTCGATGGCGGGACGATGGCGCGCGAAGGCGTCGACGAGATCCTGCTCGCGAGGCGACGCCGCGCGGAAGTGATCTTCCAGCGCCGCCGAGGTGATCGCGCAGCGCACGCGGCGCCCTTCGACGAGCGCCGGAAAGCTCAGCGCGGAATCGAGGTCGCAATACGTCGGATGTTCGGAAGGAAACGATATCTGCATGATGATCACCTGGGCGGATGATGAACAGGCCCTAGGCCACCGCGACCGTGGCGGGTGAGGTATCCTCGCCGCGCACGAGCAGGACCGGGCAACTCGATGCGCGAAGGAAGCGTTCGGCGACGCTGCCGAGCACCAGCCGCCGGACACCGCGCCGACCGTGCGTGCCGATCACGGCCAGATCGATCGCATGATCGACGACGTAGCGCTGCAGGCGCTCCGCGACGTCCTGGCCGAATTCGGTCTCGATGACTTCCGTCTCGCCGTTGACGGCGGCGCGCGAGATCGTCCGGTCGGCGTCTCGCAGGATCGCGGCGCCATGGCGCCGGATCTCGTCGAGCAAGGCTTCCGGCTCCATGCGGCCGCCGTAGACGAACAGCGTGGATTTGTCGACGACGAACACGGCAAACAGGCGGGCGCCGCATAACCTGGCCATCCTGAGACCTTCGTCGAGCGCCCGATTCGCCGAAGGACTCCCGTCCGTGGCAACCATGATATTCGTGTACATGCGAACCTCGCTGATGAACCGACGCGCCGGCGGCGTTCGGATTCGCTTCCATCATCGGTGCTTGCCGCGAGCAGGCGTTGACGGAAGTCAACGGTTCGGGGCCGCTACGAAACCGGCACGAGAAGAAACCGGCGGCCGTTGGCCGGCATCCGGACGACCGCGAAACGAGACGCCGCATTGCCGAGAACTGACGGCATTCGCCGCTAGCCCGGCGACTTCTCGTCCGACCGGAAACCTTGCTCGATATCGAGGATCTTCCGGGCGCACACATCGTATTGCCATCCCGGGCCGCCGTTGCTGTCATACATGCCCTTGCACATCGCCTTGAGCCGGATCACCGAGCCGCCGCCGCCCGATTCCGTGCGTGACGCCCAGAGATAGACTTCTCCGGCCAGATACGGCTGCGCCGTTTCGATCCGGTCCGTGCCCAGTCGCGTGATTCGGGTCGACGAATGATCCTGGACATAGCGCCGCGTGCGGCTCCATGCCCGGTCGCAGTCGGACGGCGTCGAGCACTGCAGCGTTGCGGCCTGACGCATCGCAAGCAGGCGCGTTTCCATCGCCCTGAAGGTCTCGGTTCGCTCTGCCCCGGCACATGCGCCCAGCGCGAGGAGCACGCTCATCGCCAACGCCCGTTGTTTCATCGTCAATGCCTCGCCAGGCCGTGAATGCCGCACATGGTTACGCGCGGCTTCGCGCCGACGCTGCAATCGACTGTATTGCCGCCCCGGCGAATGCGGTTGACCTGCATCAAGCGCCCTCTCGCGCGGCGCGCTTGACTGGCATCAACTCGGAAAACGCCTTGGTCGGTTGCAATAAGATCCGTCGAGTCGGCCATTCCCGGCCTGCCAGCCGGATCAGGCAACATCGGGCAGACGAGAACGTGCACGCTCGTCTCGAATCCAACCCGCCGGGTGCGACAACGCTTTCGTATGCGCGCCCCGTATAACCGATCCGTTCATCATGTCCCGAGCGCCGCATGTCCCGTTCGCGCTGAATCGCGGAAATGCACGACGAAAGTCGACGCAATTCGATCGCGCAATGCGCCGACCCGCCACCTATCCCCACCCCGCGGGCCGGATCGAGCGGATCGAAACCCATCTGTCCGTCGTTTATCTGGCCGGGCGCTATGCGTACAAGCGCATCAAGCCGGTGCACTTCGCCTTCGTCGATCTGATGCGGCCTGAAGAGCGGCGCCGCTGCGCGCTCGCGGAGTGCACGCTCAATCGGCCGTTCGCCGGCCCGTTGTACCTGGGTGTCTGGCCGCTCGTCGCGCACGGCCGGCGATGCGCGTTCGCCGCACCGGTGCCGACCGGCGGGCGCCGGCGCCGGCAGCAGACCGCGTCGGGCGAGTACGTGGTGCGCATGCGCCGATTCGACGCGCGGGCGATGTTGTCGGTGCGCAGCGCATCGCGCGACGACGGTCTGGCGGATGCCGATGCCCTCGCCGATACGCTGGCCCGCCATCATCTGCACGCGCCGCGCCGGGCGCCGCGCGGCCATCCCGGCAGCGCGGCGAGCGTCGCGGCCCAGTGCCGGCCGTTGCTCGACACGCTCGACGTCACGGTGCCGGACGAAGCCGCGCTGCGCGCGTGGTACGACGCCGAACTGACCCGCATCGCACCGCTGTTCGCCGATCGGCATGCGCGCGGTTTCGTGCGCGCGTGTCACGGCGACCTGCATCTCGAGAACGTCGTGCGCTGGCGGAACCGGATCCTGATGTTCGACTGCATCGAATTCGACGACGCGCTGCGCTGGATCGACGTGGTGAGCGATCTCGCGTTCGCGCTGATGGATTTCTCCGCTCACGGACGCGCGGATTGCGCCCACCGCCTCCTTTCCGGCTGGCTGGCACGCACGGGCGATCATGCGGCACTGGGCGTGCTGCCGTGCTACTTCGTCTACCGTGCGCTGGTGCGCGCGCTGACCGCCCGGCTGCGCGGCGACGAAGCGGCGCGTGCCGGCTATCTGCGCGTCGCGTCGGCGATGGCCGATGCGCGACGCGATGCGCCACCGGCGTTGCTCCTGTGTCACGGGGTGTCCGGGTCGGGCAAATCGGTGGCCAGCCGTGCGCTGGCCGCGCAACTCGGTGCGATCCGGTTGTCCAGCGACGTCGAGCGCAAGCGCCTGGCCGGCACATCGACCGACACCCGCCTGTCCCCCGGCGCCTATTCGGACACCGCGATCGACGAGATCTACGCAACGCTGCTTTCGGAGGCTCGCGTGGTTCTCGACAGCGGCTACACGGCGATCGTCGATGCGACGTTCCTGCGCCAGCACAACCGGACGGCGTTCATCGCCCTCGCCGCACGGCTCGGCGTACGCGTCGCGATGCTCGATTTCACCGCGAGTCCGGCAACGCTCGCCGCGCGTGTCGCGGCCCGGGCGGCACACGGACGCGATGCCTCCGATGCCGACACCGCCGTCCTGGCCCGACAGATCGAGCATGCCGACCCGCTGACCGAAGCCGAAATGGCGATCGCGATTCGTTTCGACACCGATTGCGATGCCTCGGCGTACGAAAGCCGCGCGTTCTGGGCGCCGTTGCTCGCCACGCTGCGCACGTAAGCGCGCGGGGCGCATGCCTCCGGCAAGCGGGCCGCCGCGCCGGGCGCCGGCCCCGCAACGTCACGCGCGGAAACGCTGCTCCTCGACCTGCTGCAGCTTGCCGACTTCCACGACGCCGCCCAGCAACCCCGCGAGATGCTCGACGATATCGTCGAGCGTCACGATGCCGGCGAGGCGGCCTGCATCGTCGACGACCGGCAGTCTCCGGATGCCCGAGCGGCGCATTTCCTCGAGCGCGACGCCGATCTCGTCCGTGTCGGACACGACGACAAGGCCCCTCGACATGATCTGGCCGGCCGTCACGTCGCCCGGATCGTCGCCGCGGGCCATCACCTCGATCACCAGGTCGCGGTCGGTCACCAGGCCGATCGGAATGGCTTCGCCGTTGCGGTACTCGATCACGACGATGTCGCCGACATGCGCGTGCCGCATGCGATCGGCGAGTTCAAACGCACTGCATTCGGCCGTGCACGATTCGACCGGCTGGGTACTGATTCTTCCGATGTGCATGATGAAGCTCCCGTTGCCCTTCGCGTGGACGATACGCATGCGCACCGCCCTGCGGCGACGCATGTTTCCCGAGTTCAGGGTAAGCGCGGCGTCCCGGGCAGGGTTGACGCACATCAACCTGCTGCTCGCCGTCGTGGCCGACAACGCGCGGACGAGCGCGCGTGACGCCCGGTCCCGCCGATGGCGGGCACGGTCCCTAGATGCTGAGATATCCCTGGAACAGCCACGGCGGCCCGGTTCGCTCGCCTGTCGCGCGACCGCTCGCGGCGGGCACGCAGACGCCCGAGAAACCGGGCGATCCGTCCTGCCAGAACGACGGCACGAAGGAGAATTCGCCGTTGACCGTCACGACGAAGTCGCGATTGAACTGCGACGGCGCGAAAATCGTCACTTCGTGGAAGAACGACGCGGCCTCGTCGTGCGCCGTGCTGCGCGCGGCAAGCAGCCCCCTGGAGTCATAGCGCGCCGGCAGCGTGTAGATCTTCCCGCCACGCTCGACCGCTTCCGCCGGCGTGAACACGAGTTCCACCCCCGGGTACGGCAAACGGTAAGGCTCGCGACAGATCGGGCCGTCGGGCCCGAGCGCGAGCGGCGGATGAGCCCAGAGCGAAAGCGACAGCGGGCTCGTGCGCTGGGCGAAGTATTCGGAAAGCCAGTTCATGGTCAGTCCTCCCGTGAACGGTCATTGACGTCGAGTTGCGGAGCGTATCTGCCGGATCGACGCGGTTGCGTCGACGGTTCGTCCAGCGTCGCACGCCCCGCCGCGCGACGCTTGATGCCGATCAAGCACGCGATCGACATGCGCCGCGAATGGTCAGCGGCCGAACGTGCGGGTATGGTCGTCGTAGTCGAACAGTCCCGCGTAGCGGCCCCAGTCGGTCACGACCCGCAGCGCCTGCTCCGCGCTGCGCGGATCGAGATGATCCTCGAGTTCGAGCTCGAAACGCGCGCGCGGCGCGCGATGCCCTTCGCGTTCGCCCAGCACTTCGTCGATATGTTCGGCGAGCGGCACGAACCGGACGACATGCTCGCGAAACAGACGCCGCCGGGCATCGTCGTCGCTTTGCGCGAACACGTGGCCCGCGGCACTCAGCCGGATGCTCCGGTCGTGCCATTCGGCAAACGCGAGCAGATGAAGCGCGGCCGCCGTCGAATACAGCGCGTCGGTCCGGAGCGCGAGCGCCGATGCAATCGTGCCGAGCTCCGCATGACCGTCGTATGGCGCGGCCGCGAGCGTGTCGACGAATCCGGCGAGATGGTGGCTCGACACGTCGGGCAGTTTCATGGCCAGCGCACTGCCGGTCGCTTCCCGGCCTGCCGCCGCGTCGGTGATGCGTGCGGTCAGCGTCGCATAGATCCGGCCGACGATCGCCTGGACGGCCGGATCGTGCCGACTGCGCGGACGCGGCAGCGGCACGCTCAGCGTCGCCTCGATGTGCGCCGGACCGGCGCCGAGCACCAGGATGCGATCGCACATCAGCACGGCTTCCTCGATGTTGTGCGTCACCATCAGCACCGACCGGATCGACAGCTGGTGCGCGTCCCACAGGTCGAGAAAATCCGTGCGCAGCGTTTCCGCGGTCAGCACGTCGAGCGCCGAGAACGGTTCGTCCATCAACATCAGCACGGGTTCGCTGACGAGCGCGCGGGCGAAACCGACCCGCTGACGCATGCCGCCCGACAGTTCGCGGGGAAACGCCGATTCGAACCCGTCGAGCCCGATCAGCTCGATCGCGGCGGCCGCGCGGGCGCGTGCATCGCTTGGCGCCAGACCCAGCGCGTCGAGGCCGAGCTCGACGTTCTCGATGACGGTCAGCCACGGGTACAGCGCGAAGGTCTGGAACACCACCGCGATGCCGTCGGTCGGACCGGCGAGCGGCGCACCGCGATACGTCACCGCGCCGGACGACGGCTTGACGAGCCCGCCCGCGATCCTCAGCAGCGTGGACTTGCCCGAGCCGGAGCGGCCGAGCAGCCCGAGGATCTCGCCTTCGTGCAGCGCGAGATCGATATCGGCCAGCACGTGCAGCGGCTCGCCGGACGGCTTCGTGAACGATTTGCATACGGCCCGCATTTCGAGCACGACCGCCGCCGGGTCCGAAGGCGGTGCGGCCGCGCTCGCGACATGCCCTTCCGTGTATTCGCTGAGGTTCGGCACACGGGTCTCCCGTGAGTAAATGATCGGTTGAGGGCTCAATCGAGCCGCGTGCGGCGCTCGGCGAACGCGTACATCGGGCGCCACACGAGCCGATTGGTCGCGATCACGAGCAGCGACATCACGGCGACGCCGAGCGCGATGCGCGGATAGTCGCCGGCGTCGGTCATCCGCGCGATGTAGGCGCCGAGTCCGCCGGCATCCAGGCGCGTGCTGCCCCAGCTCACGGCCTCGGCGACGATGCTCGCGTTCCATGCGCCGCCCGACGCGGTAATCGCGCCCGTCACGAAGTACGGCAGGACGCCCGGCAACATGACGTGTCGCCACCAGGTCGCCGGCCGCACGCGAAAGCATGCGGCCGCTTCGCGCAGGTCGGCCGGGAACGCGCTCGCACCGGCGATCACGTTGAACAGGACATACCATTGCGCGCCCAATATCATCAGCGGGCACAGCCAGATGTCGGGTTCGAGTCGCAGCCGCACGATCGCGAACACCGCGACCGGAAACAGCAGGTTGGCCGGAAACGCGGCGAGGAACTGCGTGACGGGCTGGATGCGGGCGGCCACGCGCGGCCGGAGGCCGATCGCGATGCCGATCGGCACCCAGATCGCCGACGCGAGCGCGACCAGCACGGTCACGCGCACGAACGTGAGCCCGCCTTCGCTTGCGACGACGCGCAGGTCCGTCCAGGTGAGCGTCGCGCGTCCGAGCCGGAACAGTTCGTACGCCGCATACGCGCATCCCGCGCCGCACAGTGCGAACCAGAGCACGTCGCCCGTGTGTCGCGGCAGCGCGACCCGGTCGCGCCATCCCGACATGAACCCGCGCAGCCGCGCGCGCGCCGCTCGTCGCAGCACCGCGCGGATCGGGCCGGCTGCACGGCCGATCCATCGCGACCGGTGGAACAGGTCGAGCATCCAGCTGCGCGACGCGACCGTGGGCGCGGCATCGCCATAGCGGAACCGTTCCGACCATGCGACCAGCGGCCTGAACAGCAACTGGTCGTACAGGACGATCGCGACGCTCATCGCGACGATCGCCCAGCCCACGGCAGCGAGGTCGCGATTCGCGATCGCCTGCGCGACGTAGGCGCCGACGCCCGGCAGGTCGACGTGCAGGTTGCCGACCGCGATCGCCTCGGACGCGACCACGAAAAACCAGCCGCCCGACATCGACATCATCGCGTTCCAGACGAGCCCCGGCATCGCGAACGGCACGTCGAGGCGCCAGAAGCGCTGCCACGCGGACAGCCGGAAGCTGCGGCTGGCCTCGTCGAGATCGAGCGGCACCGTGCGCAGCGCCTGATAGAAGCTGAACGTCATGTTCCAGGCCTGGCTGGTGAAGATCGCGAAGATCGCCGCGCACTCGGCGCCGAGGATCCGCCCGGGAAACAGCGACAGGAAGAACAGCACCGTAAACGACAGGTAGCCGAGGATCGGCACCGACTGCAACACGTCGAGCAGCGGGATCAGCACGCGCTCGGCGCGACGGCTGCGCGCCGCCGCGGTCGCGTAGACGAACGTGAAGACGATCGACGCGAGCAGTGCCGCGAACATGCGCGCGACGGTGCGCAGCGTGTAGCCGGGCAGCGCCGCGGGCGACAGCGAAATGGCCGGGGGATGCGCCACCGCGAGCGGGCCGGCCATCTGATGCGCCGAGATGCCGGCCAGCAACAGGAAACCGACCACGATCAGCATCGCGGCGAGATCCCGCCAGCCCGGCACGGGCAGCGTCCAGCGCCCGCCCCGCAATACCTCCGCATGGTGCTCCACGACGCCTCTCCCGCCGATGATGGCGGTTCATCTTCCCGGGCGGGACGGCCGGCACGCTTGACCTGCGTCAACAGCCCTGCAATGCGTGGCGCCACGATTGCAGCGAGTCCTGCCGCGCAACGGCCACCGTTCAGGAGCATCCCGATGACACCCGTTCCGGCCACGCCGTACCGCACCGACGAGCGCGCCTGCGTCGGCTCACGCGGCGGGGTACGCGTTCGCGAGCGCCTCGACGAACGCGTCGAGGCGCTCCGGCGCGAGCCGGTTGATGCCGGCCGCCCCTTCCCGGCCGCCGCCCTCCGGAAATGCGCGACAAAGACGATCGGCGCCGTACGGTGCGGCGACGGGCGCGCGAACGCTGACGGTGTACCCACCGAAGGGCGACAACGTCAGCACCGCGTGAGCGCGCGCCGCGTCACCACGCGCGAGCCGATTCGCGAAAACGCCGCGCACGCGACGCGCCCAGCGCGCGTCGGGGAGGATATAGACGTCCGCCCCCGGCAGCGCGATGTTCGCGCGCTGTCGCTCCGCACGCGCGATATCGCGTCGTCGGTTGGCGTCGAGCCGCCGCGCGAGGGGCGAACTCGCGAACTCGAGCGGGTTCGCATAGTGCCGCACCGCCGCATACACGGCCAGCGGCGCCATGAAGAGATCGTCCGGGTAATCGCCGTAACCGTTGTAGTTGACGGATTCGCCGAGCACCTGCAGCCGGTAGGCGTCGGCATCCGTCAGGCCGCAGGCGGCGGCGAGCCTGCCGGCCACGCCGACGAGATTGTCGCCATAGGCGCCGACCACCGCCCAGAGGCGCTGCCGGCCCGCCAGATACCGGTCGACGATGACGCTCGTACAGGTGTCCGGCGCCGTGTCGATATGCGCTCGAAGGTGCGGATGTTCGGGCACGGCGCCGGGCATGTGGTGATCGAAATAGTCGACGTCGACCCCGCGCGCCAGCAGCGCATCGAGTGCCGCGCGGTTCGCGTCGAGCGAAACGTCCAGGACGGTGACGATGTCGCCTCCGACGGCCGGCACGCGCGCGAGCAGCGCGATGTCGCGCTTGGGGCCCGTCACGAGCACCGACTCGGCCGGCGCCTCGAGCCGGAGCTGCTGAAGCGAACAGACGCCGTCCGCATCGCCGTTGAACACGTCAAAGCGCGTCATGATTCGCGACGCCCGATAGCTGCATGAATCGAGGTAGCCATGCCATGGAACAACTCCCTTTCAGCCTGTTCGCGTTCGACTCGTGTCGCGCCTTCGGCGAACGAATCGCGGCCCGTCTCGGCGTCACGCTCGCCGCGCACGAGGAACGTCCGTTCGAGGACGGCGAACACAAGACGCGTGCGCTTGTCAGCGTGCGCGGACATGATGTCTACGTCGTGCAGTCGCTGCACGGCGAGCCAGGCAGTTCCGTCAACGACAAGCTGTGCCGGTTGCTGCTGTTCATCGGCGCGTTGAAGGACGCGTCGGCCGCACGCGTCTGTGCGGTGACGCCCTACCTGTGCTACTCGCGCAAGGACCGCCGGTCTCAGCCGCGCGATCCGGTATCCACGCGCTATGTCGCCACGTTGCTCGAAGCGGTGGGCGTCGATCGTGTTGTCACGATCGACATCCACAACATCGCGGCGTTCCAGAACGCGTTTCGCTGTCCGACCGAGCATCTCGAGGCGAACGGCATGCTGGTCGAGTGGTTCGCCGCGCAAGCTGGCGAACGGCCGGTCGTGGTCGTATCGCCCGACGCGGGGGGCGTGCGGCGAGCCGAGGATTTCCGTGTCCGGCTCGAAGCGCGCATCGGGCGCGCGGTCGACGCGGCGTTCGCCGGCAAGCTGCGCAGCGGCGGCATCGTGACACCCAAGCCGATCGTGGGCGAGGTCGCCGGCCGTTGTGCCGTCATCGTCGACGACCTGATCGGCACCGGGACGACATTGGCCCGCACGGCCGAGGATTGCCGCACGCTCGGCGCGCAATCCGTCTACGCGGTCGCGACGCATGGGATGTTCTTCGATGACGCGGCCGAACTGCTCGGCGGCGACGCGCTCGCCGGCATCGCCGTGACCGACACGGTGCCGCCCTGGCGCGTGCCGGCCGGACCGCTCAAGGACAAGCTCGCGATACTCGACAGTGCGCCGCTGTTTGCCGAGGCGATTGCGCGTATCCATCGCGGCGGCTCGCTCACGGACCTGCTGCGGCGCTGACGTGGCTTGCCACCCACGTGCGCTCGCAGTCGTCGGCGTGCCGCCGGGCGAGCCCGATGTACGTGCTCGCGCGATCGCGCCAGACCGGCGTCGCCCTGAATGCGGGCTCGCGCAGGTGCCACACGGCGAGCCGCGCGCGCGTCATGGCCCGGCAGCTCTGGTAGAAATGCACGCATCCGTCGTCGACATCGTCGCCGCTCGCCGAGCGATAGGCATTGACGAGCGCGTCTGCGAAACCCGGTGCGCCGAGACGCTCGCATTCGAGCGCGAGAAAGCCGACCTCGTCGGCCGCATCCTGGACTCGCAGTCGTCTGCAGAATTCGAGGCAATCGATGATCGCAACCGGATCGTCGATGCAGACGTGTTCGGGACGCAGATCGCCGTGCCCTTCGACGACATGCCCCTGCCGCACACGCAGGTCGAAGCGCGCGGCTTCACACCCGAGCAACGAGCGCTGCCGCGCACAGAGCGTCCACACGACATCGGTGGACTGGCTCGCAAGCGGCTTGCACAACGCGCGTTCATTGGTGTCGATCGTGCAACGCAGCGCTTCGCGATACGTCGCACCGTCGATTCGCGCGGGTGCCAGGGTATGGTAGAAGGCGCTCAGGCGAGCCGCGATGCGACACGCATCGCCTGCCGTAGCCATGCCGCGCGACAACACGCGGTCGAGCATGCGTGCGGCCGGCAGGCGCCGCATTCTGACCAGCCAGTCGACGATCTCGCCGGGTCCGTCCGCATGCAGGCAACCGCGGGCGTCGACGACGAGCGGCACCACATCGAGATACACGTCGGCCGCAAGCCGACGGTTCAAACGCACCTCCTCGCAACAGAAGCGATGGCGCGCGGCCAGCGTTCGAAAATCGAGTTGCGGCGCGCGCACGGGCTTCTTGAGCTTCCACGCGTACCGATCCGTCAGGAATACCCATGACATGTGCGTCTCCACGGCCTCGACCGATCTCGTGCCGTCTGGCCAGGCTGCGCGCTCCCGCAACGCCGCCACCTTGTCGCTCAGCGTGATCGCGCGGCCGGCCGGGATTCGTGCATCGTTCATGCCGCTTGCTGCCCCGCGTGCGCGTCCAGCCTCGCATTCTCCTGCGCGACGAGTGCCGCCAGCGCCGGAGAAATCGCCGGCTGCAGCGGCATGACGGGCGCCAGCGCCTGCATCGGATCGGGCAGCGTGGACAGTTCGCGCATTGCGTGAATGCGGCTCTCGCCGAGCGTGGGGGCCGCGAGTCGCGCCCCTGCGATCATGACCGGCTGCAACAGCGGGGTGCCGTCGAGATGCTCGCCGTCGAGTCCGAGGCTGTCGGCGGCGATTCGTCCGTCCGGGCCGTATTGCCGAAACACCTGCTTGCGGCCGGGCAGCGTCGCCTTGCCCTCCGAGCGTTTGCAGCGCGCCCGGCCCGCATACTCGACGAGCTTGTACGCGCAGTCGAGGCACGGTGCGTCCGCCGACGTGCTCATCTGCGTGCCGATTCCGAAACCGTCGATCGGCGCATGCTGGTGGACGAGCTCCCGCAGCCGGATTTCGTCGAGATTGCCGCTCGCGAAAATCGTCGCGTCCGTCAGGCCGCCGTGGTCGAGAATCGCGCGCACGTTGCGAGCGTGCGCCGCCAGATCGCCGCTGTCGATCCGGACGCCCTTGATGCGCACGTTGTCGGGCGCAAGCCGCCGCGCCAGTTCGACGACCTTGTGTGCCGCGTGCTCCGTATCGTACGTGTCGATCAGCAGCAACGCGTTGTCCGGTTGCGATCGCGCGAAATGCTCGAACGCGAGCGCTTCGTCGTCGTGCGCCTGGACGTATGAATGTGCCATCGTGCCGTACACGGGAATGTCGTAGCGCAACCCCGCGAGCAGCGTCGCCGTGCCGCAGAATCCCGCCAGGTAGCTGGCCCGCGCGGACAGCATCGCCGCCTCCGCGCCATGCGCGCGCCGCATGCCGAAGTCGACCAGCAACCTGCCATGCGCGACGAGCGTGACGCGTGCGGCCTTGCTGGCAACCAGCGTCGCGTAATGGAGCAGGTTCATCACGCGGCTCTCGATGAACTGCGCCTCGCGAAACGGCGCCGTGATCCGCAGGATCGGTTCGTCAGCGAAAAACACCGTGCCTTCCGGCATCGCGTCGACGGTGCCCGTAAAGCGGAAGCCGGCGAGCGACGCGAGGAAATCGGCGCGCAAGCGCCCGGTCGCGGCCAGTCGCTCGAGGGCGGCGGCCGTAAAGCGCAGGCCCGCCAGATAGTCGAGGACGGGCGCCAGTCCCGCCGCCATCAGGAATGCCCGATGCTCGGGCAGCGCCCGTACGAAGAACTCGAAGCTGGCCGTGTCGTTCATTCCGGCATCGAACGCGGCCTGCATCATCGTCAGTTCATACCAATCCGTCAGCAGCACGTCGTCGACGTCAGCGTCCGGCCAGGATCCGTTCATCATGCGCCCTCCCGCGCCGCTCGCGCGCATTCGTGCAGCCTGTAGCCGGCCACTGCGATGCGGACAAGCGTCGCTTCCGTCATTGCGGCGCGGGGCCCGGGGTCGACGGAACCGCGGTCCACACGCCATTGCACGACGCGACATACGGATAGTATCCGCGCGGGTCGTTGCAGTAGTACCACGCGCGCGCAGGCGGCAGTCCGGTCGGGGTCGGCGGCGGCCGCTGAACGACGATCGCGGGCGGAATGTAGGTCGGATACGGATACATCGGTTCAGGATAGATGTACCAGTAGCCGTCGACGACCCACCACCACGCGTAGCGCCCGCCGTGCCAGTCCTGGACCCATCGACCACGCTGCCATAGCGTACGCTCCCTCGGCGCGAAATGGCGAAAGTCCCGGCCGTGGAAATCACGACCGCGGAAATCGTGGCGGGGCACATGGCGCGCATGCTGCGCATGTGCGGGCTGCGTCGGCACGCAGCACGCGGCCGCGCACACGACGAGCAAGCGGCATGTGCGTTCGAGCCTGTTCATGGTCGTCATTCTTCGCGGAGATGCGATCCATCGTATTGAGGCCGCGCCGCGCAGCTTTGACCGGGATCAACGCATGCCCGCGGCCCGGCGGGACGCCGGCGACGCGGTATTGGCAGGCTTCAGGTCATGCCGTGGTCGCCGGTTCGCATGCGGCGTGGATGACGGTGAACAACGCCGTCCGTCAGTACGTGAACGTGTCCGATTTCTTCATCTCGACCCACGTCATCCCGCTGCGCAGCCCCTCCAGCGCTGCCTCGCGCTCGGTCGCGAATACCCGGTGATGCGGGAACACATGCTCGCACTTGCAGTCGGGCGAGCGGACCGTCACGTGGACACGGCAGCGGTACCCGCCGGTCTCAACGCCAACCGTTTCGATCGCCACGGTCCAGTCCGCCTCGTTCAATTCACCGGAAATCGTCATGATTACCTCTTTCCTCGCCGTGCGAGCGCATGGCGCTCCCATCATCAGTCGCGCCACGCCGCGAGTCGCGATGGCGATATCCGGCCCGCCGCCTGAAGAGCCATATCGGGCCGGCGACGAGGCCCAGGATCGCCGCCCACAGCAGAAGCACGTAGCCGAACAATTGCCAGAATTCGCCGACCCGCTGCTGCAGGATCCACGTGCGGTACGACGCGACGTCGCTCGCGGCATCCGGATACGACGCGCGATAAACGAACAGCGGCAGGCACACGTCCTGTTCGGGGATCGGTGTCGTCAGCATCGATCCGGCCGGCCGGGCACCCACGCGCCCGCATTCCGGCGCGGTCATGCCGGCCACGACACCGGTGCTTACCGGATGGTCGTGGATCGCGCCGAGCCACGTCGTCGCGCTCGCCAGCAGCAGGCAGAGACCGATTGCGCCGAGCCACCGGCGCATCCGGTTGCGCGGGTCGGTATGCCGGCCGCGTGTCATGGATTCGCGCGCGTCCGGAGGGCGCGTCGCACCGGCATCGAGACCGCCGCTGCGCCATGCGCGGCGCGACGGAAGCGGGAACCGACCGGATCAGCCACGCTGCTTCTCCTCGAAATACGGCTGGCGGGCCGCCACGAGCCGCAACTCGTCGAGCAGCGCCGCGGCCGCGCGCAGCAGATCGTCGAGCGAGACGATGCCGACCAGTTCGCCGTCGCCGCCGACGACCGGCAATCGACGGACGCCGTGCTGGCGCATCCGCTTCGCGAGCAGCCAGATGTCGTCGTCGACGTTCGCGGTCGCGACGGGCGCCGACATGATGTCACCGACGAACAGCGAGCCGGCCTGCGCATCGGGGCTGACCACCGTCAGCACGATGTCGCGATCGGTCACCACACCGACCGGCACGCATCGCCCCTCCTGTTCGCGCACGACGATCAGATCGCCGGCGTGCGCGTCGCGCATCATTTCAGCCGCCTCGACGACGGTTGCTTGTGCCGAACACGTGGCAACATCGCGGGTACAGAGCATCGCGGCATTCATGTTCGTTCTCCCGGCCGGGGCGAGGCGGACCCTCGATCGATGGCTGCCGCCGCCCGAACCATCATGCAACGGTAAGTTGATCGACCACGTCGCGCACGCCCGGCGCCGACCATGCGGCATCGAAGGCAAGCCGCCGTTCGCCCAGCGAGCCGACCTGGCCGGTCAACGTCACGCAACCGTCCTGAACGGTAATGCCGACGTGTGCGGCCTCTTCCGTTGCATGCCGAATCAAGGCCGCCTGGATCTTGCCCGCGATGTCGGATTGCGTCGGATGCGGCCGGACATGAATCTCGTTGATGATCCGGGTGACGCCGCGCAGCCGCTCGACAGCCCGCTCCGCCTCCTGCATCTGGTAGCTCCACATCACCTCGCCCGACAGCGTCACGCATCCGTTCTCGACTGTCACGTGCACGGCCTGCTCGCCAAGCCCCGCATCCCACATCAGGAGCGAGCGCGCTGCGATGGCCAAGTCCTCGTCCGAGCGACGCTTGCCGTCGTCCGTTTGCACCTCGAGTTCCAGCACGATGCCGCGCACGCCTTCGATACGCTCGACGGCCTTGCGCACCGCGACCTTCTCCAGATAGCTGGCGACGTGCCCGGTCAACGTCACGATGCGTTCGTGCACTTCCACGCCAATGCGAACCGCATCGATCGACGGGTCCCACTCGAGTTCCTGCTCGACGTCCTTCTTCAGTTCGCTGTCGCTTTTCATGGCCATCGACTCCTGTCCGCAATCGATGAAAACAACGGTAATTCCCGCTGCCCCGCGTGGAATTGATACAGGTCAGCGCGCGGCGTGGTGCGCGATCGCAACCGATGTTTCCGCCGCGATCGCGCGAAACGCAGTCGTGACGTCGACGTTGCTCCCTTGCCTGGCGCGATCGCGTCTGACGAGTCGCAACACCATCTGGCGCCCGTCGGCCGACAGGCGAGCGGGCGCCTCGGCAAGCGACGCTGCATCCAGTCGAACGAGACCGCGATCGACGAGGCAGCGCAGATCGGCGGGGTCGCCCTGCTGGCGCCGCGGCTCGCTGGCGAGCACCATCAGGATCGCGATTTCGTGGGGACTCAGCAGCCGGTCGCCATCGGCGCCGATCGGGTGGTGTTTGTGACGCGTGGCAGCCGACACGCTCAGTGCCGAAGCTTCGCAACGGGAAATGATCTGGCGATTCGGCGTGTTCGTAAGCAAGGCGGGCATGATGGTGTCCGTATCATGAACGTGAAGGCGCAGACGGCACGGAACATGTCGATAGCGGTCGAGAGCGACATGCGAGAGCGTCAATATTCGCTCCTGCCGGGCAAGCGTTATTGATGCAGGTCATCCGGTAGACGCGAGCGATCGAAACGCCCCCCGATTCGTCTGATGCAACCATCGAAGCGCCGATGCGCACGCCTCGCAAAACCGGGCGGGGTTGCTTGCCCTGGCCTTCGCATTGAACGTCTCGTCACCTCGTACTGCCAATCACTTTTCAGTTACCGAAAAATCGGATGAATTCGATGCATTGAGTGAAATCAAGACGCGCCCGATATCGGAAATCCAACATGGGTCATGTCAATGCAACGGAGACCACGCATGAACTGGTACTGCGACGTCGAACGCGAGCTGTCACATATCGAAGGATCCATTCGTCTGCTGGAGCAGACCCGATCCTGCTTTCACAAGCAGACATCCATCACCGCCCCCGCGTACTGGCGCACAAGACTGAATACCGTCAGACAGACGGCCGAGCGGAACAGGACGCTGCTGCGGCGGACCGATGAGATCCTCGCACGGCTCGAACGGCTTTGATCGCTACGTGTAGTTCGACGGCGATCGGGGCGACCGCGGGCCCGACCGTGCCCTGGCTTCGACAACGGAATTTCGCGCCAGCGCGCAGCAACGCACGCCCCCGGCGCCAACAGGAGGTGAAATGATCTTCGACGACCGCCGGGACGCTGCCAATCAGCTTGCGTCCGTGCTTCAGGCCTACCGTGGCGAACGCCCCCTGGTTCTTGCGATACCACGCGGCGCATTGATACTGGGGAGCATCCTCGCAACGCGCCTCCATGGCGACCTCGACGTCGTGCTGGTGCGAAAGTTGCGCGCGCCATGGCACCCGGAACTCGCGATTGGCGCGATCGACGAATCCGGCTGGTGCTATTTGTCGCGCGACGCCGTGCGTATGGCGATTCCGTCACGCTACCTGGAAGCGGAACAGC
Organism: Burkholderia sp. RF7-non_BP4; assembly: GCF_001521935.1. Taxonomy (NCBI): domain Bacteria; kingdom Pseudomonadati; phylum Pseudomonadota; class Betaproteobacteria; order Burkholderiales; family Burkholderiaceae; genus Burkholderia; species Burkholderia sp. RF7-non_BP4. The sequence goes on from NZ_LOTA01000095.1 coordinate 291,522, forward strand.
ACGAGCAACTTGCCGTGCTTGCGGCACGCAGGACGCACTATGCGCGTTTCCGCCCGCCCGTCGTCCGGGAAGATCGCATCACGATCGTGGTCGACGACGGCATCGCGACCGGCGCGACCATGATTGCCGCGCTACACGCAGCGCGCATGGGTCGCCCGCGACTGCTCGTCTGCGCGGTACCGGTGGCCTGCGCGCGCGGCCTCGATGAAGTCCGCCCCTATGCCGACGAGGTGGTGTGCATCGAGCAGTCCGACGAAGCCTTCTCGGTCGGCGCGTTCTATCGCTCGTTTTCTCAGGTGGACGACGACGAGGCCGTCGCGATACTGGCAGCGGCGTGCCGGTCGCGGACCGGAGAGGACACGGTGCCCCGCTGACAGAATGGCAGGCAGGCGCGCGCTGCCGAGGCCACCGCGGCTGATATGCCGAACGGTCCTGACTGCTGCGGTTGACCTCCATCAACGTTCGCGCGCGACATCGCTCATAGATTGCAAGGGAACACGCGGAGCAATCCGTTCCGCCATTCCGGACGCCACCCATGCCAAACGAAACCGAAGCTCGCCGCGCCTTGCTCGTGCATCTGGGCAGCATTCTGCGAACGCTCAGTTGCGTGCTCGAATACGAGCCGGATGACATGACGCTCGATTCGCTGCTGGCCGCACAGCCGATGCTCACGGACATTCCACTGCTGAATCATGTGTTCGCGCACACGACCGTGCGTGAATTCACGCGCACCGTCCTCCACGCATACTGCCTGTGGCCGCAGCTGTTGCTCGACGAGCCGCTCGATCGCGATGCCCTCGCGGAGCCCGTATGCGCTTGGCTGTTCTCCGACAACCCGGGAGGCTGGGCTCGGTATGTCGCGTCGCTCCGTCCCGAGATTCCATGGTTCGGGCAAGGCTTGGGACCGTCATCGTCGTCCGCCCGGCGACCGACTCGCACATCGCCGATCGTGTGATCGACCGTCCATTCCTGGCTCCGTCACGGGGCGACACCCTGGGGATTCGTCATGCCTACCTTTGTCATGCTTACACGCGTGTCGCCGGACGCAGTCAAGACGCCGGAGAAACTGGCCGAGCTCGAGCATCACGCCGTCCACCGATTGCAGAAGACGTGCGGTCAGATCGAATGGCTGCACAATTTCGCATTGATGGGCCGCTATGATTATCTCGACATTTTTACCGCCCCCGATCTGGACACCGCCTTCAGAATTTCCGCCGGCATGCGCACACTGGGCCACGCGAGCGTCGAAATCTTCCCCGCCGTGGAGTGGAAAGTGTTCAAGGCGTTGGTGACCTCGCTCGACTAGGCCGGCCGGCTGCGCCCCCGAGCGGTTCCGTTGCATTGGACTCGAGCGCTGCGAGCGCCGCGCTGCGGCCGAGTTCAAACAGCGCTGCAATCGATGTATCGGAAAAATCGAAGTCGCGCGCGAAAGTGTCCCTCGCTCCGGCGAGGCCATCCAGCGCGATCCTGAAGACCCGTACGGGCGCACGACTCCCCATCAGTCGGATGTATTCCGGGAGTTGTCGCATGCGTGCTGCCGTTTCCGGATCAAGCTGGCTGGTTATACGTTCGACGAGATCGCGAAAGTCGTTCTCGTTTTCCTCGAACCGCAGGTCGTTACGAACCCGATCGGCATAGACGATCTCGTCGCGCCGCAGCATGACCTCGATCAGGTTCGACGGCAACGGGCGCGACCCGGAAAACAAATCGACAACAAACACGCGCCCTGCTATCCGCCCGCACCGTTCGATCACGAGATCGAGCGGCGAGTTGCTGATGATGCCGCCGTCCCAGTAAGCGCGGCCGTCGATGCGCGTCCACGGCATCGCGGGCGGCAGGCTGCCGCTGGCGAGCAGGTGCTCGGGCGTGATGCGATCGACATAGCTGTCGAAGATGCGCCGTTCCCCGCTTTCCACGTCCACTGCTCCAAGCAGCAGGCGCGTCGCGCTGCCCGCCAGGGCGTCGAAATCGACATGGCGGCGCAGTAGCGCGAGCATTGGTTGCGTGTCGTAGCAGCTCGTCCACCACGGAGGGAGGCCGGACGGCGGAATCCCGTCAGGCCACCAGTGCGGCCGAAGGAAATTCGGAACGCCGAATAGCGCGATATGCCACGCGAGCAACGCATGTCCCGCATAGGCGGACGATGGCACGCCCACTGGACTCCTGATCGACAGTTCGCGCCAGAATGCGTCGAGTGCTTCGGCCGCATGCCCCGGATGGCTCGCGGCGATCGCGCCGTTGAACGCGCCGATCGACACGGCCGCGATCACATCCGGACGGACGCCCCGCGCCTCGAGCGCGGTGATCGCGCCGCTTTCGAATGCGCCGAGCGCACCGCCACCCTGCAGGATCAGGACCGTTTGTGCGGGCAGTTCGCACAGCCGCAATACGTCGTGCGTCGCAGCCCCGACTTGCGCGCCGAGATTGACCCGATGGCGGATCGTCTCCTCGGCGGCGGTCATTTCATCCGCGCGGACACCGATCGAGAACATCGCACGCAGGACATGATGTCTCAGATAGAGCAACGAGTACGGAGCATGCGGGAATCGGCCCTGTTCGACGACTTCGGTCGCATCGGCAGCGTTGCCGAGGAAGTTGTACGGTACATCGAATACATTTCCGTAGAAAATCGATACATCCCGATAAGGCAAGCGCGCACCGCGCATGTTCCTGGCGGCCAGGCGCCCCTGACGCACCGCATTGTCCCAGTGCTCGATACGCCTCTGCACGCCGAATACCGGGTCGCGAAACCGCGCGACGTCGCCGGCCGCATGGACGTCCGGATCCGACGATTGCAGGCATTCGTCGACAAGCACGCCATCCACTGTCGCAATGCCACTGCCCGCGAGAAACCCGCAGTTCGGCTCGACGCCCACGGCAATCACGACGAGGTCGCATTCGATGACGCAACCGTCGGCAAGCACGGCCGCCTCGATCGATTGCTTTCCGATGAAGCGCTCCACCGTCGTTCCGGTTCGAACGTCGACGCCACGCGTCGCACACAACCCGGCAAAGTGAACGGACAGCCGAACGGAATTCAGCTGCGGCAACAGCCGCTCGCAGCGTTCGACGAGCGTGACATCCAGACCGCGCTCGCGCAGCGTGGCCGCCGCCTCGAAACCTGTGAAGCCTCCGCCCACGACAAGCAGGCGTCGTCGCCGGGCGGCGTTGTCGCGAAGCACGAGCGCGTCGTCGAGGTCGTGAAGGTGACCGATGCCCGCCAGCGTTGCCCCCGGCACCGCCAGACCGCGTGGCGACGCACCGGTCGCGATCAGCAGCTTGCCGTACTGTACCGCGGAGCCATCCTCCAGCCTGACGACATGCGCGCCGCAGTCTACCGACGCGACCCTCGCTCCCAGAAGCAGGTCGATCCTGCGCATCTCGTAGAACCCCGCCGGGTGTATCGCGATTGCCGCCGGAGCGAGGTTTCCTGCGAGAAATTCCTTTGTCAGCGGCTGTCTCTGATACGGCAGCACGTGTTCGCCGCACAGGATCGCGATGCGAGCGGACGGATCTTCGCGCCGCAACGCATGCGCCGCGGACACGCTGGCAATGCCGCCTCCGACCAGCACATGATCGTAGTCGCGCTTGCCCCCAGACTGCGCCGTCACGTTGCCCGCTCCCCGCTCATGCGCCGTTCGCGGTCGGCAAGCCTGTGAGCGATCGACCGTGCGAAATGGGCGAGCTTCCCGGCGGCCAGGCCGCGACCGATATCGCGTCCGGAAATCGCGCACGTCGCGATCGGCGCCTGCCGTGCCAGCGCCTGCATCTGCCGGAATGCTGTCAGGTCGCCGCGCTGGCCCATCGTGCAGAAGAATGCGGTCGCGCGCAGTTCGCTCCCGTGCCGCGCGAGCCAAGTCGAAACCGGCGTCGATGCACGACCCGCCCAGACCGGCGTGCCTATCACGACCACATCGTATGCGGACGGCGAACAGGCCGTCGGCCGGAGGTCCGCGGCACGATCGCGAATCACGTCGGCGAGCGAACGCAGGAAGCCGACGGCCCCCGCCCGCCGCCGATCGTCGACTTCCTGTAGCCGTTCGCAATCCGCGTCGAGCTCCGTGGCAAGCCGGCGCGCAATCGCCGCCGTCGTTTCACTGCGCGAGTAGAAAACGACGAGCATGCGTCGAGACGTGTCCATGTTCCGCTCCGTGCATCCGTCCGGGATCCGTAGACCAGCTTATGCACCGCCGATCGGGGCGACGCTGATGCAGGTCAAACCGTCGCGGCACGATCGGGCGACAGTAGGCTTGTTCGAATTTCCCGCGATTTTCCGCCCATGCGCCATGTGGTATGACCTGATCGAACAGCAACGGCAATGGTTGCGAACGTGGGACGCGGCGGCGCGCTTCACGTGCGGTCTCTGGCCCGATGCCGCGTCGTCGTGCTACGCCGACCTGTGCGAACCCCTGCTCGACCTGCATGCCGATGCGCCACGGTTCGCCATCGATTCGGTCGACGTGGACGGCCGTCGCATCGACGTCGACGAAACGATCGTCGCGCGCACGCCGTTTTGCACGCTGCGCCGCTTCTCGCACGCGGGTGCGCGACGCGTGATCCTGCTTTGCGTGCCGCTGGCCGGCCATGCGGCCGTGATGATGCGGGAGACGGTCGAGACACTGCTTGTCGACGGCGACGTGTGCATCACCGACTGGATCGATGCGCGCGATGTGCCGTGCGACGCGGGCCGATTCGGCCTCGACGAATATGTGTCGATGCTCGACCGCTTCATCGATACCCTGCTGGCGGACGCGCGTCCGGTGCACGTCGTCGCGGTCTGCCAGGCGACGTTTCCGTCGCTTGGCGCCATCGCGCTACGCGCGCAACGCGACGCTGCATTGCCAGCAAGCCTGACGTTGATCGGCGGCCCGCTCGATGCCCGCATCAATCCGAGCGCGCTCGGAACCGCGGCCCGCTCGCATTCGCTCGACTGGTGTCGCGCCACGCTGATCGATACGGTGCCGCATGGCTTCGCCGGATGCGGGCGACAGGTCTTTCCGGCCTATCTGCAGCGCGCCGAGATCGCGCTCACCTACCCGCAACACTACATGGCGCTCGTCAATGGCTATCGGCAAGCGGTGTCGAGCGGCGACGCCGACGCACTCGCAACCGCCCGCCGGGCGCTACGCGAATACCTGACGCTTCTCGACATGCCGGCCGAATACTTCCTCGATACGGTCGACATCGTTTTCCAGCGCGCATGCCTGGCAAATCGAACGTGGCACGTCCACGGCCAGCGGGTCGAGCCCGCCGCATTGCGCTCGATCGGGTTGCTGACCGTCGAAGGCAAATGCGATGCCGTCACCGGTGCCGGCCAGACCCATGCCGCGCTGGCGATGTGCAGCGGTCTCGCAGCGAATGCGCGGCAACGCGTCGACATCGACGATTGCGACCACTACGGACTCTTTACCGGCGATCACTGGCGCACCGACGTGCATCCTGTACTGCAGGCGGCGTTCGCCCGCGCCGAACACGGCCGGGCGCGCTCGTGCGCGGCGTGATGCGCCGTCCGCCCGGCCCGGTATGGTCGTCGTGCAATCATCCGACACCGTTCATTCCGGCGACGCACGCTCGCCCGGCGCAGCGTTTTCCGCGGCGGCCACGCGCCGCTTGACCGCGATGAAGCTGTCGGGGCTGACGGAAATCGAGTCGATGCCGCACGCGACGAGAAAATCGGCGAATGGCGGATGATCGCTCGGCGCCTGGCCGCACAGGCCGACTTTCGCCCCCGCGTTGCGCGCGGATTCGATCACGCGGGCGATCATCCACTTCACGGCTTCGTTCTGTTCGTCGAACAACCCGGCCAGTTCCGCCGAATCGCGATCGACGCCGAGCGTCAATTGGGTCAGATCGTTGCTTCCGATCGAGAAGCCGTCGAAGCGCTGCGCAAACTGGCTCGCCAGAATGACGTTCGACGGGATTTCGCACATCACGTAGATCTGCAATCCGTCTTCGCCGCGCTTCAGGCCGTTGGCGGCCAGGACCTCGAGCACGCGGTCCGCCTCGTCGAGCGTCCGGCAGAACGGGATCATCACGACCACGTTCCTGAATCCCATGTCGTTTCGCAGCCGCGCGATCGCCCGGCATTCGAGCGCGAATCCGTCACGGTAGCGCGGCGAATAGTAGCGTGACGCGCCGCGAAATCCGAGCATCGGATTTTCCTCCCTCGGTTCGAACTGCGCGCCGCCGACCAGATGCGCGTACTCGTTCGTCTTGAAGTCGCTCATGCGCACGATCGCCGGCGCGGGATGACAGACCGCCGCGATACGCGCGAGGCCATGCGCCAGCCGGTCGACGAAATAGTTCGACGGGTCGTCGTACCCCGACGTCAGCGCAGCGATCTCGCGCTTCGCATGCGCGTCGGTCAGCGCATCGTAGTGGGCAAGCGCCATCGGGTGAACCTTGATATGGTTGCTGATCACGAACTCCATGCGCGCGAGCCCGATTCCGTCGACGGGCAGTCGCCACCATCTGAACGCCGCGGCCGGATTCGCGAGATTCAGCATGACCTGCGTGCGGGTGGCCGGCAGGTCGGTCAGGTCGATCGCCTCCACGTGGTATTGCGCGATGCCTTCGTACACGAACCCGGCCTCGCCCTCCGCGCACGATACCGTCACTTCCTGCTGATCGTGCAGCACGCGGGTCGCGTTGCCGGTGCCGACGATGGCCGGCAATCCCAGCTCGCGGCTCACGATCGCGGCATGCGAGGTGCGGCCGCCGTGATCGGTGATGATCGCGGCGGCGCGGCGCATCACCGGCAGCCAGTCGGGATCGGTCGTGTGCGTCACGAGTACCGCGCCGTCGACGAATCGCCCCATGTCGTGCGGACTGTCGATCACGCACACGTTGCCGGCCGCGATCGCCTCGCCGACACTGACGCCGGTGAGCAGCTTGCGGCCGGTCTGACCAAGTCGGTAGGTCTTGATGGCGCTGGCTTCGCGCCGGGACTGCACCGTTTCGGGACGTGCCTGCACGACGAACAGTTCGCCGCTTATGCCGTCCTTTGCCCACTCGATATCCATCGGCTGGCCATAATGCGCCTCGATCGCGCAGGCCCACTTCGCAAGCGCCAGGATGTCGCGGTCCGGCAGCACGAAGGTGGCACGCTCGGCTTTCGAGGTCGGCACGTTGCGGGTCGGTGCATGCTCGTCGCGCGCATAGATCAGCTTGCATGCCTTGCCGCCGAGCGTCTTGCCGATGACGGGCGTGCACGCCGGATCGCCGAGCAATGGCTTGAACACCTCGTATTCGTCGGGGTCGACGGTGCCCTGCACGACATTCTCGCCAAGCCCCCACGCCGCGCTGATCAGCACCACCTTGTCGAATCCGGTTTCCGTGTCGAGCGAAAACATCACGCCGGCCGCACCGAGGTCCGAACGCACCATCCGCTGCACGCCGACCGACAGCGCGACGCGCAGGTGATCGAAACCCTTTTCTTCGCGGTAGGCGATCGCGCGGTCGGTGAACAGCGACGCATAGCACCGGCGGCACGCCGCGAGCAGCGCATGTTCGCCGCGCACGTTCAGGTAGGTTTCCTGCTGACCCGCGAAGCTCGCGTCGGGAAGATCCTCGGCGGTCGCGCTCGAGCGCACGGCGACATCGACGTCGTCTCCGCCGGCCTGTCGGCACAGTTGCCGATACGCATCCCGGATCGCGTCGGCGATGTCGTCGGGCCAGTCTCCTTGGAGGATCGCCTGCCGGATCGACGCACCGGCGTCGGCGAGCGCCATCTTGCGTGCGCCGAGCGCCTCGAGCGTGCTGCCGATGACTTGCCTCAATCCGTTCGCATCGATGAATCGCCAGTACGCATCCGCGGTCGACGCGAACCCGGGTGGCACGCTTACGCCGTGTGCAGACAGGTTGCCGATCAATTCGCCCAGCGATGCGTTCTTGCCGCCGACGCGTGACACGTCGCCTCGCCGCAGGTCGTCGAACCAGACGACGTGTGCTTTCCCGTGATCCATGACGAACCCTCCGATGGTCGCGGCCGAGTGACATGCGACAGGCGCGGTCCGGCATTGGCCGGCGCGGTCGGCCGAACACGGTCATCGTGGCCCGACACCACGGCCTCTCTCGTGACCTGCATCAAGAACGGCGGCCGACGCGCGAACGGGGTATCCGGCTCGCGACGAGGGTTCGCTACCGGAACAATGGCGTCACGGAATCCTGGCGGTCGATGACGCGGGTGACCGAGCCCCCTGCCTCACTGAAAGAACTTCGAAAGCCACCCCGGCGCCGCCGCACTATCGAAAACCACATGCAATTCCGGGCTGAACGAGCCGAATTCGAGCCCATGCCGCGTCGCCAGCAGCGTCAGCGCCTGGCTCGTGTAGAACGAAATATGCCCGTTGCGCGGCACGCAATACCACCATTGCTCGATCCCGCGCGCAAGGATTTCCGGCGTGATCAGGGACGTCTGAAACAGCAGTGCGCCGGCAGGCCCCCTGTACCGGATGATGTCGGCGAACAGGCTTCGGGAATCCGGATGATGCTCGAAGACTTCGAACGACAGGATCGCATCGGATCGCTGCTCGGCCTGTGCGTCGAGGTGCCGCTCGCCGTGCTCGTTTCGCTGATGATGCATGGCGTCGACTGGAACGGGCCGCGTATCGCGATGCTCGTCGCGACACCGGTGCTGATCGCATGCACCGTGCTGCTGACCCGTCCGGTGGCATTCAGCACGGTATGGAAGCACAAGCGCTCGCCGTTCGAACTGGACGACAATGTGCGCGCATCCATCTACGGCCGGCTGACCGGCATCGCGCTCGGCCTCGTGTTCGGCATCATGGTCGCGACGACGTTTTCCTGACGACAGGCTTTCGCGCGTAACGCGTCCCGTCGAGCCCCCTCCCCCGCGCCACCCCGATCGCGCATCCGTCCTGCAATCCGCGGCAGAATTTACAAACGCAGCGTCACCCGGCGCCGCCCACGCGTGCCGGGCTCACGCCGCACGGCCGTCGGGCCTGGGGGCGCGCGCGGCACGCGGCTTGCTCGCATCGGCCCGGATATGGCCGCGGCACGGAATCGCCGGCCGCCAACGGCATTGCCTGGTCGTGAGCTATGAAAACTGCGCCTCCCCTGCTGGAATCGGCACCGATGCGGGCCGATCACTTCGTCCAGTTCTACGAGTCCGACGCGCAGCTCGTGTCGGAAGTCGCAGAGTTCGCGGCCGAGGCGCTGCGCGTGGGCGGCAGCGCGATCGTGATCGCGCGACCCGATTGCCTTGCGGCGGTGCACGAACGCCTGCGTACGCTCGATGCGTCGATCGGCGACGCGGCCCGCGAGCGCATCTTCATGTCGAGCGCGCAGACGCTGCTCGACAGCTTCATGGACGGCAACCTCCCCGACCCCGCGCGCTTTCGCCGCTCGATCGGCACGATCGTCGAAGCAGCGGTCCGCGCCGGCCGCCCCGTGCATGCGTTCGGCGAAATGGTCGCGCTGCTGTGCGCGCAGCAGCGGTACGCCGGTGCGCTGCGGCTCGAAGCGCTATGGAACGAACTGGTCGAGCAACACCGCTTCTCGCTTTACTGCGGCTATCCGGTCGACGTGTTTCCCAGCACCGAGCAGTCGGAGACGTTCCGCCATGTCTGCGCGCTGCATCGCCGCATCCTGCCCGCCGCATCGCTGCGCCACGACGAGAACGAGTTGCACCTTACGCTGGCGCTGTCGCAACAGCGCTCGCGCGCGCTGAGCGATGAAATCCGCCGTCGCGAGGACGCCGAACAGCAACGCAACGGCGTTCTGATGCACGCGCCGTTGCCGATCGCGCTGCTGTCGGGCGCCGCGCACCGGATCGTGCTCGCGAATCACCGCTTCTCGGCACTGTGCGGCCGGACCGACATCGTCGACCAGCCGCTGACGGCCGTGCTGCCCGGCGGCGATACGCCGGCGATCGTGCGCGCGCTCGAAACCGCCCGCGCGCAGGGCCGCTCGACGACGATCGCCGAGCACCGCGACCGTCCCGAGCCGGACGGGGCCCGCGTGTATCGGCTGCATTTCAATCCGCAGCCGCTTGCCGACGGGCTTGGCGTGATCGTCAGCGCGGTCGAGGTGACCGAGCACGTCGCCGCGCGCGAGAAGCTCGTCGCCGCGAATGCCGAACGCGACCGGCTGCTCGGCGAACTGCGCGACGCGAATCAGGCGAAGGACCAGTTTCTCGCGGTGCTCGGCCATGAGCTGCGCAATCCGCTGACGCCGATCTCGCTCGCGCTGGAGCTGATCCGCAACCGCGACGGCCACGCGACGCCGAACGAGATCGCGATCATCCAGCGGCAGCTCGATCACATGGTCCGGCTGATCGACGACCTGCTCGACGTGTCGCGCATCACGCGCGGCAAGATCACGCTGAAGAAGGAAGTCGTGCAGCTCGCCGACATCGTCGACCATGCGGTCGAGGTCGCGAGCCCGCTGCTCGAGCAGCGCCGTCACCGCCTGCATGTCGACGCCGATCCGGACGCACGCTGCCACGGCGACCCGGTGCGGCTGTCGCAGGTCATCGCGAACCTGCTGACCAACGCGGCGAAATACACGCTGCCGGGCGGCGACATCACGGTGCGCGCGGCCCACGGTTCGGACGGCACCGCGCTCGTCGAGGTATGCGACAACGGCGCCGGCATTCCGCGCGACCGCCTCGACAGCATCTTCGAGCCGTTCTACCGGCTCGACGGCGACGCGAAGCAGGCGCACGGCGGCCTCGGTATCGGCCTCGCGCTCGTGCGCAGTCTCGTGACCCTGCACGGCGGCACGGTGCGCGCGGACAGCGCCGGCCCCGGCTGCGGCAGCACGTTTACGATCTCGCTGCCCGAGTACCGGCCGAAAGCCTTGGCGATCGCCGCGCCGCAGCCGCCGATCGGCATCCGCGACATGGCGCCGGGCCGCACCGGCCGGCGCGTGATGCTGGTCGACGACAACGAGGATGCCGCGTCGACGCTCGCGCAATGGCTGCGCGAGGCAGGCCACGAAGTCGCCGTCGTGCACGACCCGGTGACCGCGCTGGCCGCGTACCGCGCTTACCGTCCCGACGTCGCGATCCTCGACATCGGGCTGCCGGTGATGGACGGCTACGAGCTGCTGAGGCGGCTGAAAGCGATCAACGAAGTCACGCCGTGCATCTTTCTCGCGCTGACCGGCTATGGCCGCAACGCGGATCGCGAACGTTGTCTCGCGACCGGGTTTCTGCAGCATTTCGTGAAACCGGTCGACCCGGCAGCGCTTCATCTCGCGATGAGCCCGCCCGGAACGAACGGCGATGCGCACGACGGCGCCGAGCCGGAAGCCGGACGCTGAACGGGGCACGCGACCAGCCGACGCCCGGAAAGCACCGTGCGGCTCAGTTCTCCACGGAACAGCGGATCGAAGTCAGGTCTGCCAATTCGGCGATCCGGATCAATTGAGGCAGCATCGCATCGGCGTTGGTCGGTTCGCGCCACGTTACGAGCAGTTCCTCCTCGCGCACGGCGCGCGCGGCCGTTTCGCGAAAACCGCGCGTGCGGCACGCGAAACCTGCGTCCCGCAGCCCGATCGTCAGGCGGTCGCGCGTCGGCGAGCCGAGTTCGTATTCGATCGTGAGCAGTGCCGTCCTGACGCTCCGCACGCGCTGCTCGACCAACCGCAGCGGCCACACGACCAGGAGTCCGAGCGCGAGCCCGAGCGCGCCAAGCGACAACTGGCCGCCGCCGATGCACAGACCGACCACCGTCACGAACCACAGCGTCGCGGCCGTGGTGACGCCGGATACGAGGCCGTCGCGATGGAGGATCGCGCCGCCGCCGATGAAGCCCATCCCGGTCAGGATGCCGAGCGGCAGGCGCATCAGGTCGAGCACCGAGAACGCGCCCTCCGGCTTGCCGGCCTGCAGCAGCAATGCATTGACCTGAAGCATCGACAGGCACGCGGCAAGGCAGACGAGGATCGTCGTGCGCAGCCCGGCCGTCTTGCCGGATTCGCTGCGATCGAGGCCGATCAGCCCGCCCGCGACCAGCGCGAGGGCGATCCTGACGAGGACCGCATCCCACTGAAGTACGACCGGCATGGGCTCCATGCGCGCCTCCATTCAAATCCGTCATGCGTGACGCGTCGCGGTGCGGCCGCGGACGGCGCTTGCGGGGCGCAAGGTTCGGGCCCGATCTGGTTGCGGAACGACGGCCGCGCGCGGCGCCGGCCGTCGACAACGAACGTTGGCTCGCTGACCGTGATCGCCGCCGGCTCCATGCACCCTCGCCGGCCCGGCCGGTCACCTGCGCATGCGATCAGCGCAACGCCGAACCGTCTTTTTCGTATTCGATCGGACACGGAGACGATTTCAACAGGCAGCTCCAGCGGCTTCTGTTCCCGAGCGGATACGAAATGACGTCTCAAGTCATTTTCCCGCATCTCCGTTCCTGCACGGATACGAAATGATGCCTCAGCCGACCAGTTGTGCAATACTGTTCCCGATCAGATACGAAGCACGGAGAACGTCATGTCGGAATCCCAGTCCGTCGACACGATCGGCGCGCTCGCCCACCTCATCCGCGCGGCGCGGCTCCAGCAGGGGTTCACGCGCGACGAACTCGCGAACGCGACCGGGCTGTCGCCGAAATTCATCAGCCAGGTGGAAGCCGCAAAGCCGACCGCGCAAATCGGCAAGGTCATGATGCTGCTCGGCGAACTGGGCGTGCGCCTGTACGCCGAGTCGTCGGTCGAGATTTCGGAAGCCACCGCGCTGAAGGCCGCGCAACGCCGCAGGAGCAGCCATGGCGGCTAGAACGCTGATCGCCTCCGCCAACGGCGAGCGCATGGGCACGCTGACCGACGACAAAGGCATCTGGTCGTTCGCGTACGACCCGCAATGGCTCGCATCCCCGACCGCCTATCCGCTGTCGCCGGCGTTCGCGCTACGCGCGGGCACCTTCACCGATACGTCGACCGATCGCCCGGTCCAGTGGTTCTTCGACAACCTGCTGCCGGAGGAAGGCATGCGCACGTCGCTCGCGCGCGAGGCAAAGGTCGATGCCGCCGACGCGTGGGGCCTGCTCGCGTACTTCGGGCGCGAATCGGCCGGCGCGCTGACGCTGCTGGCCGACGGTGAACAGGAAGCACCCGGCAGCCTGCAGCCGCTGCCGCTCGACGAGCTCGAACGCCGGATCCAGGCGATGCCCGAGCGCGCGCTGACGGCCACCGCGCCCAAGCGCATGTCGGCGGCCGGCGCGCAGCAGAAGCTGCTGGTGGTGCTGCGCGGCGACGCACCCGACTACGCGCTGTACGAGCCGGTCGGCAGCGAGCCGTCGATGCACCTGCTCAAGCCGGACATGCGCGCGGCCGGCTACCCGCACTCGGCGATCAACGAATTCTTCTGCATGAAGCTCGCGAAGAAGATGGGGCTCGACGTGCCCGACGTGCACTTCCTGCGCGCGCCGTCGGCGTGCTACGTGATCGACCGGTTCGACCGCGACGTCGCGTCGGCGCCGGCCGGGCGCGTGCATACGATCGACGCGATGCAACTGCTCAACTACGACCGCGGCTTCAAGTACCAGCGCGCGAACGCGCAGGAGCTTGCCCGCGCGATCGACCGCACCAGCACGCGCGCGCTGGCGCGTCTGTCGGTGTTCCGCTGGACCGTGTTCAACGTGGTGGTCGGCAATGCCGATGCGCACCTGAAGAACCTGTCGTTCTTCGTCGACGCGCGCGGTTACCGGCTCGCGCCGTTCTACGACATCGTCAGCACGGTCGTGTATCACACGCCGACGCACCGGCCCGACCATCGCGGCGATCACTGGCCGCACTGCGAACTGACGATGCCGCTCGGCACCGCGACGCGGTTCGTCGATATCGATGCGGATGCGCTGATCGCGTTCGGACAGGCACTCGGGCTCAGGGACAAGGCGGCGGCCAGCGAGCTGCGGCGTTTTCTCGAACCGCTCGATCGCCACGTCGCGCAGACGCTCGATGACGTGCGCGCAATCGCCCGCCCGGACGCCGGGGAGACGCGGTTGCTGAATTCGATCGCGGCGATGCCGATCGCCGAGATGGGGCGCGCGCTTCGGTCGACGGGTGATTGAGTACGGATATCGAAAAAAGCGCGCCGGTTCAGGCAGATCGGTCAGCGGAGCGGCGGCGTCGTACTCAGCTTCTCCGACAGCATCCGCTCGTACACGCCAAAGTGCAGATCGACCTCCTTTTGCGTGACGGGTGTGACCGTGATGTTGATCTGGTCAGGCAACAGGCCCAGCACGACCGCGACCGCGGCTTCAAGTTGCGGTGCACAAGCCTTGTCCTCCGCCATCGTCGTGCCGACCAGCACATCGTAGGTCTTTTCCTGGCGGCAGACGATCTCGACGAGTCGCGCCCGCGCGCTCATGTTGTTGTCGATCGCCAGCCTGACGACCTCGGTCACCGTACGCATCGTCTCGGTCGGAAAGCCCTTCGTCGAGCGCAGCCGGATACGATGCCTGCCCAGCGTAAGCCAGTCCGTATCGAATTCCATGGCGTCCTCCGCATGCAGTTCCAAGCCGGTGCGATGATAGGTTCCAGCGCCGAAATTTCAAGTCCAAAAATCCGGCGACGCCCCTTGAAATTTTCCGCAGAATGCCTATCTTGAGTTTCGCTCAGGCAGACGCGCGAACCGTTTCATCCCGCGCGCTGCGTGTTTCGATTTGTTTGCCGGCAGTCCGGCAGGCGAACTGGAGCGCGTAGGCCCGTTCGCCTCCCGATTGCCATCAAGGAGGATACGATCATGAGCGATCTTTACTTCGGAACCGACCTCTTCAGCGAGTTCGACCGCCTGCAACAGCAGATGGCGCAACTCTTCGGCGGCTTCCCGTCCAGCATCCGCGCCAGCCGGCTGGGCGCATTTCCTCAGATCAACGTCGGCGCGACGGACGAGTCGATCGAGATCGTTGCCTTCGCCCCGGGCATCGACGCCACCGAACTCGACGTATCGATCGACAAGGGCTTGCTGACCATCAGCGGCGAACGCAAATCGGCACAACCCGACACTGGAAGCGAGACGCGTACGTATGCGCAGGAGCGCTTTGTCGGCACCTTCCGGCGCGTCATCGAGCTGCCCGACACTGCCGATCCCGACAAAGTCCAGGCGCGCTACGAAAATGGCTGCCTGTCGATCAGTATCGGCAAGCGCGAGTCGTCCAAGCCACGCGCAATCACTGTCCAGTAACTCCAGGAGCCGATCATGAACGACATGACCCAACTGGCTGAACGCGCCCCGTCCGCAGTCACGCGTCGCGACACGGAACAGGCCACGCGCCGGATCACCCTCACCCCTGCCGTCGACATATACGAGGGCAATCAGGGCGTCACACTGTGGGCGGATCTACCCGGCGTGACGAAGGACAAACTGGACGTCAAGGTTCACGACAGCAGCCTCTCGATCGAGGCCGAGGCGGTGGTGCCGACGCCGGCAAACCTGCGCCTGCAGCATGCCGAGGTCCGCGAGCCGCACTTCGCCAGGACGTTCACGCTGTCACCGGACTTCGATACGTCGAAGATCGAGGCAAACCTCCAGGACGGGGTGTTGAAGCTGACGATCCCGCGTCGCGACGAAGCTCGCCCACGGCGCATTGAAGTCAGGACCGGCTGACCCTTCGGCAACGGCGGGTCGGGAACACGGGCGGCGGGGAAAGCGCCGCCGCCCGTCGCGAACCAGGCGCGGCAGGAACCGGTGTCCGATGCCGCTCAGGAGTCCTGTAAAGGGCATGCGTCCGCATCGTCCCCGTTCGACAGATCGCGACACGCATGCCCACACCGGATGGCCACATCGCCATCGTCCGGATCGAACGGAATGATGAGGTGTCGGCCGATTGGCATCTGACGCGTTTCGGCGAGCACTGGACAAGCAGGGCCGAAGCGCGGTGCGGTGCGCTCGGGTACGCGGTGAAACCGATCGATCGCGGCGTGCCCGGAGCAGTCGAAGCTCGGGGCACGCCTGCTACCTGACGGACTGGCCGCCACGCTCGAAACGGATTGAAGCTGAATCGGAGGACGCCATGAATACCGATCTGAAAAAGTGGAACCCCTTCAAGTTCCTTCGTGGAACTGCCCGCAAGTCCGACGGAGAAGGCCCGGAAAATCCGCCGACGAGCGAACAGTGGCGGGCCGCGTGGCCCGACATGCCGCGATTGTTCTCACGTGAGCCGTGGCGTACGGTGGAAGAGTTCTTTCATGACCCGTTCGCAGGCCGTGGCGCGCTCGAGCGATGGTTCGGCGACTTCAGTTCATCACGCTTCCAGCCGCGCATCGACGTCGTCGATGAAGGACCGGTGCTGCGCGTGACCGCCGAACTGCCTGGAATGAAGCGCGAAGATCTGAAGGTGAGCATCGAGGACGGGGCAATCGTGCTGCGCGGAGAGAAAAAGCAGGACGTACGCAGCGAGGAAAATGGCTGTTACCGGCTGGAGCGCGCCCATGGAAGCTTCGTGCGCACGATCCCGATGCCGGAATACGCCGCCCCCGATCGCACGTTGGCAAAGTTCGATAACGGTGTACTTACGTTGACCGTGCCAAAATCGGAGCCGACGCAGACCGTGAGTCGCACGATCGATATCTGTTAGGTTAACTATGCAAAAAGTCCCCATCGACGAGCGCCCGATCGTAGAGAGGACGAATCTGCATTTCCACCTCCCGAGCGATTAAAGGATCGCCAATAAGGGAGTCCGGCTGCGGGTACCGGGGCGCGTGGAACGCCGCAGTGCAGCGGAGCCAATGTCTGGCGGATTGCGAAATAGAGGCGCCCATCGCGCGCTTCAAGAGGGCGTGAAAACAGCTCTTTGTAACAAATTGCTTCTGATCGCCAGCGAAACGCGATGGCCGCTGCCGAGGCGACGCATGGTGCGGCCGCGCCCGCATTGCCGGGATCGCGTTGGGCGCAAGGCTATTCAGGGGGTGTCATATGTCAACGGGCAACGTCACGGAGAATCACGGCCGCAAGATCCGGCCTGCGGTGACCAGCGAACGAAAGCGACAAGCGGGAGGGATGGGCGACGCCGGACAAATAAGACAGGATAAGTATTCTTATCACAATGCGTCGACTTTCATTCAAAACTCAACCTCGAATGATTACCGTCGAGCTATTCAATCCCTCCTGCCCTCGCACTGTACTTGCCGCACATGGCACGACGAAGCGCGAAGGCACGCAAAGGCAGCGGGAGACAACGGCTAGTCAAGCCCTTTGCAAGATATCCATCGCCCGCTCGGCGTCGGCCAGCGAGTCGAGCGCGAGATAAGCGATGAACTGCGAGCCCAGCACGGCAGCGGATACGCCGCGGAGATTGATCCCGCCGTCCGACAGTTTCTGGGTCAGCTCCGCGATGATCCCCGCTTGGTCCAGTCCCATCACACGGATGGAGTGAAGGCCCGAAGTGGCATTGAATCCCGCCTGCGTGGCAGCGCGGATCTCCTTGTCGCCCTGCAGCGGCGCGACAAATACGACCCCTTTGCCTGGTGCTTCCGGTGCGCGCCGGGCGACAACGAATTGCAAATCCGCGCCAGCATCCCGCAACGCGTTCAAAACGTGCGCAAGACCGCCCGGCTTGTCCTCGATGGTGGCCGCCCAAACGTCAACGCGTTCGACGAACAGTTCCATGGCCCCTCCAGAAAATCGGACCTCGATGAAGACAATCTATGTCGCGCATGACCGGCGAGCAAGGCCGCTTACGCGAGGGTCGGCATGCGCGTTTGTCTAGGAATCCGATAATTTTTTTGATTGGGGGCGCAACGCGAGCATGACTGCCTGCCGATGCCGCCATTGAAGCAGCTCGTCGCGGAACTCATCGGATGATTGCCCGGCCGTTACCCGCAATGTTCCGGATTGAAAGATTCTCGCCGCGCGCCAGAACGGTCGGACTTCCGGTAGATCGTCGATGGCGGTGATAGGCAACTGGTACGTTCGATGCAAATACGACAGGAAGGCCAGACCATAGCCGCGGCGTCTCATTGACGCGAGAATTTCCAGCCGATGAACGTAGACCCGATCGGTCCGTGGCGCCAGACTGTATGTCGCCGCGCCGACGGTACCGCCGGACGCCTCCAGGATCGCGACTTCCCAGCCCGAATGCAGAGCACCGTCGATGCCCAGATCGATCGGTCTGGATTGAAAACGAACCACCGGAAGCCGACGAAATTTGCGCCGAACAAAAAGGGACCGCAGGAAGGAAAGCACGTTCAGCCTTTTGTCATGTCCGCAGCGATACGTTCTTCATCTTGGCGCGCGACAGCAATCCGCAGCCGCGCACTGCCACGTTGGCGCTTTCCATATCAGACGCAACCGCGCACAACATGAACGACTCCGCTTGGATGTTTGAATCAACGCGACCGTGCGATTCCCGAGCGACGTCGACAAGCACTATTTCCGATTTTTCAGGAACGTCTGCCCAGCTGCCGTAATCGAAACGCTTCCTCGACCGTTCGTCGGGTAGCGCACGAATCCAGCGCCAATGAGTTCTCGGGTAATGGACCAGCCAAGCGCGGGCGTATCGCGACCATAACGAATATCGGCAAGGCGCTCGAGCGCCCAGATCGCGGAGGCCGAGATAGTTTGAACCGTCGAAGTTTCGTTGTCGCTCATGGCGTCTCCAAAGATTTGACCATGGTCAAGGGTGCTGCATGTCTCGAGCTCAAATGTGGCAAGACACGCACTCAGGCGTGTCCAGTCGCATCTGACACCGACCTCGGTGTGTACGGAGGACATCTCACAGCCTTCAAAGCCCAGCGAGACGAAGTCGCTTGCAAATGCAGGAAAGAACTTGTGCGGACATGCTGCGACGCGCCATGTCCACGAGCACATCACGGACGGAGTTCACATCGTCCAGGCACCATGCGGGACCCATTTCGAAATGGACGACGGTTGCCATGTTCCTCGCGCGTGCCGTGAAACAGATCCTGGTATTCAGTGGGACGAGGCGACCTGGCAGGCCATCAGAAACGCCTGGAACTCGATTTCCCATGCAGCATTGCGCACGTCGATCTCGAAACCGGCGAGACGCTTCATCTCGCTGCTCAGATACACGGCATTGAGCAATCGAGGAGGCACACCCTGCGCAAAACAGCAGCCATCTGCATCGAGAAGCAGACGCGGGTGGTGCCGGAACCGCGCACTGGCCACCGAGATCGGATCCATCACATGCCGAGCCGATTCCCTCGGATAAACGAAGGCCAGATGGATACCGGCAGCCGCGAGCCGTTCGGCCGCATCATGGAAGCGGTGAACCATCTGGAAGCCGCGCTCGCCACCGCGTCCGACACCCACAACGATAAGCCCTCGGCTTCCCGCGACCTCCGGCAGGAATACGGGCCGCCGATCGGGCAGCAGTAGCACCCCATCCAGATCGAACATGTCGACTACCTCCGCGAATCCGCCCGCAACTCCGGTGATCGGCGGCAAGATGCGATTATAAGACAGCAATAAACAAATGTGTATCGCATTATAATGCGGCGCACATCGAACTTTGAGCTGGACGCACCCGCGGGCCGACGGCACGATGGCAACGTCGGTGATGAAAGTGCACGCCCGTTTTCCCCTTGCCTCTCCCGAATCCGACAAATGAAAGTCGCGATGAACTCTGCCTCGGACGGCGCGCTGATCGTATGCGTGGACTGCAGTCACGAATGGGCGGCCGGCGCCGGCATCAAATCGACTGACGAATCCGTCGAGCGGGTGGTCGAGGATGTTTACGGCACAGTCCTGTCGGACGGCGATTCCGTCGTGCTGATCGAGGACTTGTGCGTGAAGGGTTCGTCGATCGCGTTGAAGATGGGCCCCGAGGTCAAGAGCATCCGTCTCGTCGGCGGCGATCACAACGGCGAACCCACTTGTCGTTGCCGTTCGCTGCACGCACCCCCAACAACTTGCCTACCCGGATCGATCGAGCATGGAGCATGACCGAACATCCTACGATGCGCTCGTCGAATTTCTGTCGACCCCGCTGAATGACGGGCGACCGTACGTGCTGGAGACGCAGCACGCGATCTCGCTGCACTTCGATCACCAGACCACCCAAAGCTTCATGTCGCTGCGCACGCCCGACAAACTGGCGCTCGGCTATACGCGAACCATGATGGGATGTTTGCTGCTGCACCCAGCCGCCGGACATATATGCATGATCGGGCTCGGCGGCGGCTCCTTGGCAAAGTATTGTTATCGGCATCTGCCCGGCGTGACCATCGATGCGGTCGAAATCAATCCGGAAGTCATCGCGCTACGCGACGTGTTCAGGATTCCTGCGGACGACTCTCGATTCAAGGTGATCTGTGCAGATGGCGCGGAGTACGTGACCCGGGAGGATGTCCACACCGACGTGATCCTGCTGGATGCCTTCGTCGCGGAAGGCATGCCGAGCCGGTGTGCGGATATCGCGTTCTTTACCGCCTGTCGCGAGCGATTGAGCGATTCCGGAGTGCTCGCGATCAATCTGGCGGACGACGACCCGTCGCTGCCCGCTCACATCGCGCGCCTGGGCTGCGTGTTCGGCCCTTCGTATGCGGTTGTCCGCTGCGACGACGACAGCAATTACGTCGCTTTCGCCTGGAAAGGGCCGCTTCGTTTGCCATCGAGGCGAGTGCTGTCCGAACGCGCGCGCTCGTTCGCGTTTGCCGGCGAACTCAAGCTGTCGTCAACCGCTCGGCGCATGAAGGAAGGAGAACGCCTCGATCCAAAGCGGTTGATCTGGCATGCGCAGGGGCATGCACACTGGGAAATCGACGTCTAGCCGACTTGCGAACTCAGCCCGCGCTTCGCTTCACCCGCTTGCCGAGCGTGCTTTTCGTCTTGTAGCTCACGCCGTGTTCCTCGAGATACTCGCGAATCAACTGCCGCACGACTTGCGACGGTGTGAGGTCCTGCTCCGCGCAGAGCATGTCGAACGCTTCTTTCTTGGCGGGATCGATCAGGATGGTCAAGCGTGCGGTTTTCGTTTCCATTACAGGACAGAGTCGGCGAATATGCTAATCCAATTATAATGCACCGGCCCTTGCCGCCAGTACCGGAAAACATTCGTCACACACGCGTTGATCCGCTCGGCGACCGGCTCACGACCTGCGGTCGAGCCGATAGAGATATTCAAGCACGTCGTCGACAACGGGCACGATCGCCAGCGTGACGAGCACCGCGGCAAGCGGCACGGTCGACACGTAGCCGACATGCTTGAAGCCGATTGCGCCGGCCAGCCCCCCGACGAAGAACGACGCCAGCATCGTTCCGTGAATCCTGAGCTTCGCGCGGTTCGCGATCACCGCCTGCGCGTGCACGTCTGCATTCGAGCGGTTCCAGTAAAAGAGTTTGCCGAGTTCGATGCCGAGGTCCGTCACGATGCCCGTCATGTGCGTCGTGCGGATTTCCGCTCCCGACAGCTTTGTGATCATCGCGTTTTGCAGCCCCATGATGAAGCACAGCAAGATGACCGTGACCGGCATGAAGAACGCTTCCCACAGCGCGAGATGGCTGCCGAGCAGCCCGAACAGGAGCAGCAGCGCGGCTTCGACCAGCAACGGCAGCACATACTGACTCTGCAGGCCGCGGCGGCGCCCCCAGTTGACGAGCATCGCCGAGCAGCCGGCGCCCACCAGAAACGACGCGAGCGAACCCACTCCGGCCAGCACGAGCCGGATGTCGCCGAGCGCCGTCTGATCCGCAATCGCCGACACGATCCCGCTCATGTGGGACGTGTATTGCTTGACCGCGAGGAAACCGCCGGCATTGGTTGCTCCGGCAACAAAGGCAAGCGAAAACCCGAGCTGGCGGTTCGCGGCCGCGCTACGGTGTTTTCCCGTCAGGCCTCGGAAGTACTGCGCTGGCATAGGATCTTCCCTCATTCGCCCGGATCGGGGGCAACGACGCCCTGGGCGGAGCCCGGAACGCCGCGACAAACCGCCACGTGCGCCCGCTCCATCCGAGGATTCATGAGACTTTAATGATAACGACATTATCATACCTTGTTATCCGGATTGGCCTTTCGGTGTCATAATGCGGGCAGGAATACGTCGCGGGAGAAGCGGCCATTCCAACCACCTCGTCCAACCCGAGCGTACTGGAGACATTCCGGATGGCACCCGTGCCGGTCGTCCACTTCGTCCTGCTGGCCGTGGCCGCGTGGCTCGCGGTCGGCACGCTGGGGCTCGGGGTGCTGCGTCGCACGCGGCTCGTGGCCCACGGCCTCTTTCCGCTCGGCGCGTTGGTCGGACTGTTCGCCGCCGCGGCAGGCCTCGCCGGCATCTTTGCCGAACCGTCTACCGCCGTGCTGCCGATCGGGCTTCCCGGCCTGCCCTTTCATCTGCGTCTCGACCGCTTGTCCGGCTATTTCCTGTTCGTGCTGGGCCTCGTCAGCACGGGGATCGGCGCCTTTTCAGCCGGTTATTTCCGCAAAGGCGAAGGATCCGCGCCCGGGTTGATCTGCTTCGAATACCACGTCTGCGTCGCAAGCATCGCACTGGTGTTGATCGCGGACGACGCATACGTGTTCATGGTCGCCTGGGAGACGCTGACGCTGTCCGCGACGTTTCTCGTGATGACCAACCACCGGATCGGCGAGATCCGCCGTGCGGGATATCTGTATTTCCTGATCTCGCACGTCGGCGCGCTCGCGCTGCTGCTCTGCTTCGGCATTCTGCAGGCGCGTACCGGCGACTACACGTTCGCCAACCTGCGCGCGCAGTCGCTGGATACCTTCTCCGCATCGTTCGCCTTCCTGTTCGCGCTCGTCGGGTTCGGCGCGAAGGCCGGCATCTTCCCGCTGCATGTGTGGCTGCCGGAGGCCCATCCCGCGGCACCGTCACCCGTCTCGGCGCTCCTCAGCGGATTCGTGTTGAAAGTGGGTCTGTACGGCCTGCTGCGCACCCTGTTCGACCTGTTGCACGTGCAGATCGCATGGTGGGGCGTGCTGCTGCTCGTGCTTGGCATCGGCACCGCGCTGCTGGGCGTGGTGTTCAGCACCATCCAGACCGACATGAAACGCCTGCTGGCCTATTCGTCGATCGACAACGTCGGCCTGATGATCGTCGCGCTCGGTCTTGCCGTGCTGTTTCGCGCATACGGGATGACGAGCCTGTCCGCGCTCGCGCTGACCGCGATGCTCTACCAGATCGTCGCGCACGCGGCATTCAAGAGCTTGCTGTTCCTGGGCACGGGCGCCGTGCTCCACGCCACCGGCGAGCGCAACCTCGGCAAGCTCGGCGGGCTGATTCGCTTCATGCCCTGGACCGCATGGGCGGTGCTCGCGGGTGTCGCGGCGAGCGCGGGCTTGCCGCCGCTCAGCGGTTTCGCGGCCGAATGGCTGTTGCTGCAGAGTTTCCTGTTCGCGCCAGGCTTGCCGGATTCGGTGCTCGCCATGACCGTGCCGATCGCCGCCGCGCTGATCGCCATGTCGGCCGCGCTGGCCGGCTACACGATGGTCAAGTTCTTCGGCATCGTGTTCCTCGGGCAACCGAGAGAAGCGAAGCTGAACCGCGCCCGCGATGCGAACACGTGGGAACGGCTCGCGTTCTGCTGGTTCGCGACCGCCAGCGTGCTGCTCGGGCTGATGCCGGCGCAGTTCGTCAAGCTGCTGGATCGCGTCACGCACACGCTGGTCGGCGCCGGCGTCGGCGCGGACAATCACGGCTGGCTGTTGTTCGCGCCCATATCGGCCGCTCGCACGAGCTACATGCCCGCGGCTTTCATGCTGTTCTTCATCGCATGCTGCGGACTCGCGTGGGTGCTGGTGCGGCGTTTCTATCACGGCCGGCTGCGACGCGCGGCGCCGTGGGGCTGCGGCTTCCCGTTCACGACCGCGCGAATGCAGGATACGGCGGAAGGATTTGGCCAACCGATCCGCGAAATCTTCGCACCGCTGCTGCACATCGAGCGGCAATTGCCGTCGCCATTCGACGCGCAGCCGGCCTATCGGGTGTCGGTGACCGATCGGACCTGGTCCGCGTTCTACTTGCGCATCGCGGCACTGACGCAACGCATCGCCGACTGGGCGGGCCGGCTGCAGACGGGCAAGATCGCGGTTTACCTGACATACAGTTTCGTCGTGCTGATCGTGCTTCTGATGCTGGTGAGACGATGGTAACCCTGTCCGGCGTCATCTCGCAGACTCTCGAAATCGTGATAGCGATCGCGGCCGCGCCATTGCTCACGGGCTGGGTCAACCAATGTCGCGCCTGGCTTCAGAACCGGCGTGCGCCGTCCATCTGGCAACCGTACCGGATGCTCCACAAGCTGTTCAACAAGGAATCGGTCATCGCGCACGGCGCAAGCCCCGTGTTCCGCGGCGCGCCCTATGTCGTCTGGGCCGCCATGACGCTCGCGTGCGCGATCGTGCCAACCCTGTCGACCGAGTTGCCGCTGTCGCCCGCCGCCGATGCAATCGCGCTCGTCGGCCTGTTTGCGCTCGCGCGCGTCACGCTGTCGCTCGCGGCGATGGACGTCGGCACGGCGTTCGGCACGCTCGGCGCCCGCCGCGAAATGCTGATCGGCTTCCTCGCGGAGCCGGCACTGCTGATGGTGCTCCTGTCTGCCTCACTGATTACGCAGTCGACGCTGCTGACGAGCATCGTCGCGACACTCGGCCGCGGCGAGCTCACGATCTATCCAAGTCTGGCGTTCGCCGGCATCGCGTTCACGCTGGTCGCGCTGGCCGAAAATGCGCGGCTGCCGGTCGACAATCCGACCACTCACCTCGAACTCACGATGATCCACGAGGCGCTGATCCTCGAATATTCGGGACGGCACCTTGCCTTGATGGAGTGGGCGGCAAGCCTCAAGCTGTTCGCGTATTCGTGCATCGGTCTCGCGTTGTTCGTGCCCTGGGGCATCGCGAACGCGGGCGATCCGGTTGCGCTGCTGCTGGCCGTGCCGGTGCTCTTCGTCAAACTGGCGGCAGGCGGCGTGACGCTCGCCGTGGTCGAAACGGCCAACGCGAAGATGCGCATCTTCCGGGTACCGGAATTCCTGGCGACCGCCTTCCTGCTGGCCGTGATCGGCATGCTCGTCCATCTGCTGCTGGGAGCATGAATGCACGCCTACGCGACACAACTGATCAATTTTCTCGCGGCCGTGCTGCTGATGCTGTCGTTCGCGATGCTGAGCCAGCGCAGGATCCTGTCCCTGATCCATCTCTATACGCTGCAGGGTGTCGCGCTCGTGTCGGCGAACCTGATCCTCGGCTTCGTCACGGACGACGTGCACCTGTACGTGTCCGCCGCGCTGACGCTCGTGCTGAAGGTCGGCGTGATTCCGTGGTTCCTGTACCGGCTCGTTCGCAGGCTCGACGTCAAGACCGACGTCGAGCCGCTCATCAATATCCCGACCACGCTGCTGATCGGCATCGTGCTCGTCATCGTTGCGTTCAATGTCGCGGCGCCGATCAGCCAGCTCGCGACATCGGTCGCACGCGGCACGCTCGGCATTGCGCTCGCATGCGTGCTGCTGTCGTTCATGGCGATGATCACGCGCGCGAAGGCCATTCCGCAGGTGATCGGCTTTCTGTCGATGGAAAACGGGTTGTTCTTCGCGGCGGCGGCCGCGACCAACGGCATGCCGATGATCGTCGAGCTCGGCATCGGGCTCGACGTGCTGATCGGGATCCTGATCCTGGGCGTCTTCATGTTCCAGATTCGCGAGCAGTTCGACAGCCTGGACATCCATCACCTCGAGAAACTCAAAGATGAATGACGCCCACGTCGTGCTCGCCGTGCTCGGCCTGCCGCTCGCGGGAGCGGCGTGCCTCGCCTGCGTGCGGCCGAGCCGGGTCGCGCGCCAGCTGAACGTCGGCTTCAGCTTCCTGACGTTCGCGGCAACGGTGGTGCTTGCCGCGCGCACCGTCGAGCACGGCCCGTCGTTCGCATGCGGACGCGCGTTTTTCGTCGATCCGCTCAACGTCTATCTCGTGGCACTCACGGCGTTCGTCGGCTGGACGACATCGCTGTTTTCCCGGCCCTACATGCAGATCGAGGAAGCCCGCGGCCGGATGACCGCCGCACGCATGCGGCTCTATCACAGCATGTATCAGCTCTTCATGTTCGCGATGCTGCTCGCGCTGCTGACCGACAACGTCGGCGTGCTGTGGGTCGCGATGGAAGCCGCAACGCTCGCCACCGTGTTGCTCGTCAGCGTCTACCGCACCGCCGCGAGCCTCGAAGCCGCATGGAAATACTTCATCCTGTGCGGCGTCGGCATCGCCCAGGCGCTGTTCGGCACGATCCTGCTGTATCTTGCCGCGAGCCGGCAACTGACCGACGGCGACGCGCTGTTGTGGACGAGCCTTGCCGCGATCAGGACCCAGCTCGATCCGACGATCGTGTCGATCGCCTTCGTGTTTCTGCTGGTCGGCTACGGCACCAAGGTCGGCCTCGTGCCGATGCATAGCTGGCTGCCGGACGCGCACGCCGAAGGTCCGACGCCGATTTCGGCGGTGCTGTCCGGCCTGCTGCTGAACGTCGCGCTGTATGCGGTGCTGCGCTGCAAGGTGCTGGCCGACGGCGCGCTCGGCAACGGCCTGCCTGGGCGATTGCTGGTCGGGTTCGGGCTCGTGTCGGTCCTGATCGCGTCGTTCTCGCTGTTCCGGCAGAAGGACGTGAAGCGCCTGTTCTCGTACTCGTCGATCGAGCACATGGGTTTGATGACGTTCGCGTTCGGGCTCGGCGGACCGATCGCGACGTTCGCCGGGTTGCTGCACATGACGGTCCATTCCCTCGTCAAGTCGGCGATCTTCTTCGCGGTCGGTCATGCCGCGCAGAAGGCCGGCACGCAGGCGATCGACGGCATTCGCGGGCTGCTGCAGGTCAGCCCGACGGTCGGCTGGGCATTGATGCTTGGCGCACTTGCCATTCTCGGGCTGCCGCCGTTCGGCGTGTTCGCGAGCGAATTCCTGATCCTGACGACGGCGATGAACGCGCTCCCGTGGACCGCGCCGTTGCTGCTGCTCGGGCTCGCCGTCGCGTTCGCGGCGATCTTCGCGCGCGTGCAGCGGATGGTGTTCGGCGAAACGACGACGGCGACGCCGCTCGAACACCGGCCGGCGCTGCTGCCGGTGTTCGTGCATCTGGGGCTCGGCCTGATGCTGGGTCTGTACGTGCCGCCTTATCTGGCGATGTGGTATCGCCAGGCTGCAACGATGCTGGCGGGATAAGCGATGCGACTCGACATGATTCAGGCGGACGGCTCGACTCGCCTCGGGCACGAAGCTGGCCAGGTTCCGGCTACCGTGGTTGACGTCGACGAAGCGCGATGGCTCGACATCGCGCATACCGCGCGGATGGAGCGAAGCCGCCTCGTCGCGATGTGGAGCGGCGAAACGCCCGAGCGCGTATTTTCGGTCAACGCGGCTTACGAATGCGACGACGGCGTCATGTGGGTGCGTCTCGCGACCGGGCCGGAACCGCGTGCCGACGGCGACTATCCCGATCTGGCGGGCGTGTTTCCCGCCGCAACGCGCATGCAGCGCGCGATTTTCGACCTGACCGGGCTGCGCGAGCGCGATGCGCGCGACACGCGCCCGTGGCTCAATCACGGCAACTGGCCCGGCGACTACTTTCCGCTGCAGAAGCGGGCGACCGGAATCGAGCGGTTCGAATCGAACGAAGCGGATTATCCGTTCGTGCAGGTTGCCGGCGACGGCGTGCACGAAATCGCGGTCGGGCCGATTCACGCCGGCATCATCGAGCCGGGCCATTTCCGGTTTTCGGTCGTCGGCGAGAAAGTGCTGCGGCTCGAGGAGCGGCTCGGCTATGTGCATCGCGGCGTCGAACGGTTGTTCGAACGGACGGCCGCGTCGAACGGCCATCGCGTTGCGGGCCGGGTCGCCGGCGATTCGACCGTTGCGTTCTCGTGGGCCTACTGCATGGCACTCGAGCAGGCGTGCGGCACGGCCGTGCCGGCGCGTGCGCTGGTTCTGCGCGCCCTCCTGCTCGAACGCGAGCGCATCGCCAATCACCTCGGCGACCTCGGCGCGCTCGGCAACGACGCCGGATTCGCGTTCGGTCTCGCGCAGTTCTCGCGGCTCAAGGAGAACTGGGTACGGACCAACGACGGGATCTTCGGGCATCGATACCTGATGGATCGAATCGTGCCGGGCGGGCTGGCCGTCGACATTTATCCCGAGGACGCGGCGGCGCTCACCGAACAATGCGAACGCATCGCACGCGAAGTACACGTGATGCGGAAGATCTACGAGGACCAGTCCGGGCTGCAGGACCGGTTTCTCGGTACCGGCCGATTGAATGCCGACGTCGTCGCGCATTTCGGCGTGCGCGGCATGGCCGCCCGCGCCAGCGGCGAGACATTCGACGTGCGCGCGAACCTGCGACCGGCCCCTTACGGCAACCTGGCCGTCAAGGCGGCAAGCGACCCGCGCGGCGACGTGGCCGCGCGGGTCGCCGTGCGGTTTGCCGAAATCGACGAATCGTTGCGCCTGATGGGCGAACTGCTGGCGATTCTCCCGGACGGGCCGATCGCCGCCACCGTCACGCCCGCGGCGGCGCCGTCCAGGGGAATCGGCTGGGTGGAGGGTTGGCGCGGCGACGTGTTCGTCGCGCTCGAGACGGCGCCGGGCGATGCCATCGCGCGCTGCCATTGCCACGATCCGTCCTGGCAGAACTGGCCGGCGCTCGAGCACGCGATCATCGGCAACATCGTTCCCGATTTCCCGTTGATCAATAAATCGTTCAACCTGAACTACGCGGGGCACGATCTCTGATGTGGCAACTCATCCGTCAATTCGCGCGCACTGAATTTCCCGACGAGCCCGTGCCGACCGCCGAAGCCGCCTGGCGACACGAGGCGCAGCAGATTCGTCAGGACATTCTCGACCTCCTCGGCCGCGCGTTGTGCATCCGGCAGATCGACGCGGGTTCATGCAACGGCTGCGAACTGGAGATCCATGCGCTGAACAACCCGTACTACAACATCGAAGGGCTCGGGATCAAATTCGTCGCCAGCCCGCGCCATGCGGACCTGCTGCTTGTGACCGGCCCCGTCACGCTGAACATGAAGGCAGCCGTGCTTGCCGCGTACGAGGCGACGCCGGCGCCGAAGCTGGTCGTCGCAGCCGGCGAGTGCGCGTGCACGGGCGGCATCTTTGCCGACAGCTATGCGGTGTGCGGCCCCGTTTCGTCGGTGCTGCCCGTCGATGTGACGATTCCTGGATGTCCGCCGCCGCCGGTCGATCTGCTGCGTGGCATTTTGACGGCCTGCCGATCACGCGGAGACTGAAACGGATGCCAGTGGCAATCCTTCAGTCGGCGATAGCTCGTGCGCTGCGGCGGCGAGGGCGAATGCCGCGCATCACCGCCCGATCGGCAGCCCGGTCGGCTCGATCCACCCGAGCCGGTATGCGATCAGCAGCGACAGGAACAGCGTGATCGACAGCCCGACGCGCGCCGCGAGCGACCACGCCATCCGCTTGCTGCCGCCCCGGTCGTGATTCATGAAATACAGCGCGAAAACCAGGCTTCCGATAATCATCACGAAAGCCACCGAAACCAGCGCAATCTTCATTGTTGATGTTCCTCCAGGCCGGAATCGGCCTTCAGCAGTGCTGCCAGTCTTTGCCGCTCGGCAGCGACGTCGGCAACACCCGACGCCGGCCAGTCCAGCGCCACGCCATTACCCAGCGAATCGCGTACGAGCGTCTGGTAACGCCGGTCGCTGATACGGCCCTGCTCCATCGCTTCCGCGATTTCATGTCGAAACGGTAGCGGAAAGCTCGCGTATCCGCGCGACAGCGCCGCATATTGGCGTGCGTCGACCTCTTTCGACGACGGCACGACCGCCCACATCACGACGGCCACGATGGCTGCGAAAGGAATCGCCGTGTAGCGGAGAACGAACTTGATCGGGGTCATGAGGCGAATAGCGAAGTGGGCTGTGCAGTAAAGACGAAGTGACGACCGGGCAGCGCCGCAGTAACGGTGCTCGCACGCCGCGTGGAAACGGAAGCAGCCGGATCATCGGCCGCGCGGACGACGGAGCCGCTCGGGCAAGCCGGAGCCGGCAGCCCCGGGCGATATTGTACTTAAAGCCCAATACGACCAACAGCGCATGATAATCTTGTTATCATCTTTGCCATATGATTCGAGCAATTCGAGGCTTCCGGGCGTGCGGCCCGCGCGGCCACCTCGCACCGGCGACCGGCATCGTAACCGAGTTCAACGACCTGTTCACGTGGCTCGTACACCGGCGTTGAACCGGTGCACGACCCGGCATGACACATTCGGACATGGCGCCGAAAGCGGATGGATTATAATTTGATTAACATATCGACCACCCCTCCCATCCCGATGGAAACGAAAACCGCCCGCCTGACCGTCCTGATCGATCCCGCCAAGAAAGAAGCATTCGAAATGCTCTGCGCCGAGCAGGACCTCACACCGTCGCAAGTCGTGCGTCAGTTGATCCGCGAGTATCTCGACAAACACGGCGTCACGTACAAGACCAAGAGCGCGCTCGGCAAGCGAGTGAAGTAAGGGATGAAGTAGGCGCGGTCAAACCTGCGGCGCCGTCAGGCGCAGATTTCCCATCGTGAATGTTCGCGCGCGCGCCAGACGAGCCGCGCGGGATCGATGCGCTCCCCCGCCTTCATGCGCCGAGCGGTGGACGACAGCTTGAGCGCGCCCGCCGAGCCGAATCCCAGCGCGCGCTCGAGCAGGATGCGCAGCGACGGCAGCGGGTTGCCGTTCTTCCACGCGAACGCAATGAAGTTGTTGTCATCGCCGCACGGCACCAGCGCACACGAATCGTCGAACACCGCGCGCAGTTGCTCGAGATGCCTCGGCAACGCCGGATCGTCGTCCATGAAGTTGATCGCGAGCACGCCCGTTTCGCTCAGCCGCGCACGGCACGCATCGAGAAACGCGGTGCCCGTGCAGCGGCCCGGCATGCCGTCGGCGACGAATGCGTCGTGCAGGATCACGTCCGCCTGGACGTCCGGCCTTTCGACGTAGTCGGCGCCGTCCGCGCAGATCACCGCGAAGCGCGCGTCGTCTTCTGGAATCCTGAACACGTCGCGCAGCGCGATCACGTCCGGATTGATCTCGATCGCGTCGATCGCCGTGTCGGGCAAGTGCCGATAGCAGTACTTCGCCAGCGATCCACCGCCGAGCCCGATCATGCAGATACGCGCGGGCGCCGGCTGCAGCAGCAGGAAACCCATCATCACGCGCGTATAGCCGAGTTCGAGCCTCACCGGATCCTTCAGCGACATGAAGCTCTGCGTGCCGAAGTGGTCGAAGTGCAGCGACACCGCGTGCTTGGTCTCGAGCACGAACGGACGGCCGTCGTTCAACGGCGCCGCCAGGAACTGCAGGAACGCGTCATAGGAAATTCGATCCTCGCTCATGCTCGACAGGCCCGGTTGATCGGAAAGTCGCTCGTACCGCGTGCGGTCATACCTTCTTCAGGTAGCAGGCCTTCAGCATGAAGCCGCCCATGTCGGTCTTGCAATCGACTTCGTGATCGCCGCCGACGAGACGGATGCTCTTCACCTTGGTGCCCATCTTCAGCGTGATCGACGAACCCTTCACGCGCAAGTCCTTGATCAGCACGACCGAATCGCCGTCCGACAGCACGTTGCCATTCGCGTCCTTGACGACGTCGCCCGCCGGTTCGTCGCCCGCTTCGGCGCCGGCGCCGGCCGACCATTCATGGCCGCAGTCCGCGCACACGGTCAGCGTGCCATCCGGGTAGGTGTTTTCCATCGCGCATTGCGGGCAGGCGGGGGCGGCGTTCATTGCAGCTTCCATTCGGTGGGAGTTCAGGTCAATCGATAAAAAAATACCGGACACGCAAGCGCGTGGCCGGACCGCGCGCCGTACGGCCCCGTCGACAAATCGACCGTGCAGCACGTCGCGCACACGACATTATAATGCAATACACATAAACACGTTGCCGTATTATAATCGTCAACTTTCGATCGTTCGCCGGACTTGATGGCGGTTTCGCTGAGGATGTCGACATGTTCGAGATGAATGATGCACCGATGCCTGGTGTACAACACCCTGCGCCCCGTCGGGAAACCGCGCTCAGCGCGGTCCCGCCGTGCCGCCGGCCGGCCGTTGCACGGCGTTCCGGCAACTTTCCCCAAGGCTGATCCGCATCGTGGCAACCGTCGTCTACGTTGAAATCGGCCCCGCCTGGAACCGCAACCGTGCGATCGCGGCGCGTGATGCGATCGTCGCGGCGGCACACCGCTTCGAAAGCGACATCCTGCTGCTCGCCAACGGGCTCAGCGGCAGCGCGAAGGACGCGACGGCCATCGCGGCGCTACAGATGCATGGCGGCACGTCCGCGCAGGTGCTCGCCACCGGCCCCGACGAGGACGCCGCGCTCCAGGCGCTGTTGCCGTTGCTGCAGGCGGGCTGACGCTGCGTCGCCCGATCCCACGGCCTCGTGCCGTTCACCCTGAATCACCACTCTCCGAGGAAGCGATGAACGACAACGTCACGTCCAACACCCCCAACCTGTCGGCCTCCGCGATCTGGGCGCTCGAGCGCCTCGCCGATGTGCGCTACGGCCGCGATGCGCCGGCGCTTGGCTGGTCGGTCGAACAGGAACTCGTCGGCGCGGGCTTCGTCAGCCATGCCGCGAACGGCCGATCCGGTGCGTCGATCACCGCGCACGGGCGCAGCTTCCTGAAAAGCCGCAAGTAGAAACCGCCCGGCACGGGCGCGATGCCGCCATGCGGCCGCCAGCCCGTGCCGCAATCATCGGACGACGGCGAGCCGGACGATGCGATCGCATTCCCCGCCACACACGGGGATTTGCGGCCGCGCCGCGGTTTCCGCGGTATCGTACGGGGCCCAAGCGCGACGCACCGCGCTGCCTTCCTTTCCTCATGGAACGCCCGATGACACTCAGCGCCCTGCCGCCCGTCACGTCCCCGCCGGTTCTCGACACCCCCCGCCTGATTCTCGAAGGCCACCCGCTCGGCGACTTCGACGCACTCGCCGCGATGTGGACCGAGCCGACCGTCGTCGCGCACATCTTCAACGGCAAGCCGTCGGCGCCGCGCGATTCGTGGATGCGGCTGCTCGCGTATCGCGGGCTGTGGCCGCTGCTCGGCTACGGCTACTGGGCGATTCGCGAGAAGACGTCGGGCCGCTACGTCGGCGATCTCGGTTTCGCCGACTTCCATCGCGCGGTCGAGCCGTCGATTCGCGGCGTGCCGGAAGCCGGCTGGGCGCTCGCGAGCTGGGCGCACGGCAAGGGCTACGCGACCGAGGCGTTGTCGCATGCGCTCGGCTGGCTCGATGCGCAGCACCGGTTCGAGCGCAGCGTGTGCCTGATCGCGCCGACCAACGTCGCGTCGATCCGCGTCGCGCAGAAGGCCGGGTATGCCGATCCTGTGCGGATTCGCTTCAACGACGCCGATTCGCTGCTGTTTTCGCGTGCGTGCCGGTAAGCGCGATGTCGCGCAGCGGCCGCTTCATCGCGACCAAGGTGCGTGGGCCGTCTGCGCCGGCGACGATGTCGCCCCGAGCGTAGCCGCTTCCGGCGCCGGGCCGGCCGTCTGCCATCCGCCGCCCAGCGCCTTGTAGAGCGCGACCAGATCGGTCGTCGTCTGCAACGCGCCCTGCACCGCCTGCTGCCGCCCCTCCGACCATTGCCGCTCGGCGTCGAGCACGTCGAGAAACGGCGACAACCCCTTCCGGTAACGATCGCGCGCGAGGTCCAGCGCGCTCCGTTCGGCCTTCTCCGCATCGTCGAGCGCGGCTGCGCGCGTCTGGTCGGTGCGATACACGGCCAGCGCGTTGTCGACGTCGCGCAGTGCGACGAGCACCGCCTGCCGGTACGCAAGCGCCGCTTCGGCCTGCCGCGCCTGCGACAGCCGCAGATTCGACACCAGTTGCCCACCCGCAAAAACCGGCAGCGACACGGCCGGCCCGAACGCATAAAACAGATGGGACCAGTGCGCGAGTTCGCGAACGTGCGACGCACGCAGGCCGACCTGCCCCGTCAGGGAGATGTCCGGATAGAACTGCGCGACGGCGACGCCGACGTCCGCAGTCGCCGCATGCAGGTCGGCCTCCGCGCGGCGGATGTCGGGCCGCCGGCGCGCGAGCGTCGACGGCAGTCCGACCGGCACGGCGGGCGGCACGCCCGGCAATGCGCGCGGCACGTCGAGCCAGTCGTCGAGCGCACCCGGCGGCCCTCCGACCAGATACGCGAGACCATTGCGCAGCAGCGCGATCTGCTGGTCGAACTGCGGCAGTTGCGCGCGGATCTGTGCGAGCCGCGCGTCGGCGCTGCGTACGTCCAGATCGCTCGCAAGGCCGTGCGCGGCCTGCTCGCGCGTGAGGTCGAGCAGGTCGCGCTGCGCGCGTTGGAGGTCGTCGGCCAGCGCGCGCTGCGCTTCGGCGCCGCGCAGTTGCAGATAGGTCTGCGCGACTTCGGCCTCGAGCGACAGCAACGCGTCGTCGCGGCTCGCGACAGCGGCGCTTGCCTGCGCGCCGGCCGATTCGACCGAGCGGCGCACGCGCCCGAACAGGTCGAGTTCCCACGATGCGTCGAATCCGGCCTGCCACAGGTTGACCGGCGCCTCGAGGGCATCGATCGCGCTCCGTGCGCCCTGCTGCACGCTCGCGCCGGTGCCCGGGCCGTACCGGTCGAGCGGCGAACCCGGCGCACCGAGGCGGTCGACGCGCTGGTCGATGCCCTGTTCCTCGATGATGCCCTTCAGGCCCAACTGCTCGCGCTGGTAGCTCGCGCTCGCGCGCACGTTGGGCAAGCCCTGCGCAGCCGCCGCGCGCACCTGCGCCCGCGCCTGCGCGATGCGCAGCACGGCGGCCTGCACGCCGAGGTTGTCACGCGCGGCGCGCTCGACCAGCCGGTCGAGCAGCGGGTCGCCGAACGCACGCCACCAGCGCGGGTCGGGATCGGCGCTGGTCAGCGGCGACGACGACGCGGATGCGCCGGGCGTCGAAGCAGCCGATGCGCCCGAAGCGGCCGATGCCGGTGCCTTCAGGTCGTGCCAGTTCGCCGGCACCTCCGCATGTGGCGGCTTGAAGTCCGGCCCGACGGTGCAGCCCGCGAGTGCCGCGCAGGCCGCGAGCACCGCCGCGATACCACGCGCTCGCGGCGAATGTCGGCGGCGACCTCGCTGTCGATGATTCGTCATCCTCAATGCCCTCCCGCGCCGCGTGCGGCCTTCACCGGCGAGAACAGGAACGTCAACGGAATGCTGAACGCGCAGAACACCGCGAGGATCGCGAACACGTCGATATACGCGAGGATCGTCGCCTGCGAGATGAACGTCTCGTACAGCCGGCCGGTGGCGGTCTGGAGCGCGACCGGCGGCGGCGCGCCCGACAGCGCGCCGATCGTGCGGGCATGCTCTTGCAGCGACTCCTGAAAGTTCTGCGACAGCGGCGACATATGCGTGGACAGGTGCGCCAAGCGCGCCTGCGTGCGCTCCCGGATCAGCGCGGTCGACACCGAAATGCCGATGGACCCCGCGACGTTGCGGAACATCGTGAACAGCGCGGACGCGTCGTCGTTGAGCCGCTGCGGCACGGTCAGATACGCGAGCGTCGTGATCGGCACGAACAGGAAGCCGATCGCCAGCGACTGCGCACAGCGGATCATCACCAGGTGCTTGTAGTCGATGTCCGGCACCAGCATCCGTGAATAGATCAGCGCGCCCGACAGCAGCACGAAACCGAAGCCGACCAGATAGCGCGTCTGCACGTGCGGCATCAGGCGGCTCACGATCGGGATTTCCATCGTGATCAGCAGCGCGCCGGGCGACAGCACGAGGCCCGCGAGCGTCGCCGTATAGCCGAGGTGCTGCTGCGCGAGTTGCGGCACGATCACCGCGCTGCCGTACAGCACGGCCGCGAACGTCGCGATCGTCACGCAGCCGAGTGCGAAGTTGCGGTCGCGCAGGCACGACAGGTCGACCACCGGTTTCCTCGCGCGCAGCAGCCACATCGTCGCGCCGATCAACCCGAGCGCGGACAGCGCCGCGAAGATGCGGATGAAGTTCGAGCCGAACCAGTCGTCGTCCTCGCCGCGATCGAGCATGACCTGCAGGCAGCCGAGCCCGATTGCGATCAGCCCGATGCCGATGTAATCGACGGAAATCCCGCGCTCGGCGCCACGCCGCCACGGCGGATCCTCGACGAGCTGCATCACCGCGAGCACGGTCAGCGCGCCGATCGGCACGTTGAGCAGGAACACCCAACGCCACGAGAAATGATCGGTGATCCAGCCGCCGAGCGTCGGCCCGAGCACCGGCGCGACGACGATCGCGATCGCCGAGATCGAGAACGCGCGGTTGCGCTGTTCGGGAGGAAACGTGTCGAGGATGATCGATTGCTGGTTCGGCTGCAGCCCGCCGCCGAACAGCCCCTGCAGCACGCGGAACACGATCAGTTCGCCGAGATTGGTCGCGACGCCGCACAGGAACGAGCACACCGTGAACGCGGCGATGCACAGCACGAAGTAGCGCTTGCGGCCGAGCAGGCGCCCGAAGAAGCCCGAAATCGGCAGCACGATGCCGTTCGCGACAAGATATGACGTGAGCGTCCAGGTCGCCTCGTCGTAGCTCGCGGACATCGTGCCCGCGATATGCGGCAGCGCGACGTTCACGATCGTCGTGTCGAGCACTTCCATGAACGCGGCGAGCGTGACGACGATCGCGACGATCCACGGGTTCGCGGCCGGCCGCCAGGTGCCGCCGCCGGACGATGCCGGCCGGTCGGGCGGCCGGTTCATCGGCGGGCCCCGCGTGACGAGGCGGGCGTATGGATGTCGTGCATCGGATCGCTCCGGTGATGGCGGGCCATCGCGCGGCGGCCGGTCATTTCAGGTGCACGGTCGGTTCGGCCGACAAGCCGAGACCGAGCGGCGGATTGCGCGGCAGCGGACCGTCGAGCACGATCTTCACGGGCACGCGCTGCACGATCTTCACGAAGTTGCCGGTCGCATTCTCGGCCGGGAATGCGGAGAAATGCGCGCCACTGCCGAGCTGGATGCTGTCGACGTGGCCGTGCAGATCGAGATCGGGATACGCGTCGACCGACACGTCGACGCGATCGCCGATACGCATCCGCTCCAGTTGCGACTCCTTGAAGTTCGCGGTGATCCAGACACGCGGCGTGACGATCGAGAAGATCGACGCACCCGCCTGCAGGTATGAGCCCAGTTGCACGTTCCTGCGTGTGACCCACCCGTCGGACGACGCACGCAGTTCGCAGTACGACAGATTCAGATCGGCCGTATCGAGTTGCGCACGCGCCTGGAGCACCTGCTGGCGGCGCTCCTCGACGGCCGTTTCGGCCTGCCGGATCTGCTGCGGCACGAGGCTCGCGGTACGTGCCTGCGCCTGGGCCATCGCGACGTTCGCGTCGGCGCTCGCACGCTGGGCGTCGGCCGCGTCGATCGCCTGCTGCGACGTCGCACGCGCATCGACCGCGCGCTGCCGTTCCTGCGCGGCGAGCGCCTGACGGTACGCGGCTTCCGCCGATTCGATCTGCGCGCGGGCCTGCCGGTACTGCGCCGGAAACTGCACATGCGCGATGTCGAGCTGCACGCGCGCCGCGTCGAGCTGGGCCTGTGCCAGTCCGAGCTGCGCGCGTGCCGCATCGACTTGCGCGCGGTAGTCGCGCGGATCGATCTCGACGAGCACGTCGCCGCGATGCACGAACGTGTTGTCGTCGACCGCGAGCCGTGTCACGTAGCCGGACACATGCGGTGCAATGGCCACCGCGTTGCCGTCGGTGTACGCGTCGTCGGTGCTTTCCTGGTCGCGCGTCACGAGCCACCACACGATCCCCGCGATCACCAGCACGAGCAGCACCGCGCCGAGGATGATCAGCGGTTTCCTGCCGGGCCGCTTGCGCGCGCCTTCGCCGTTGTCGCCGTCGCCATCGCCGCCGGTGCGGCCGCCGCGATCGTCGTGCGGATGGCCGTCGCCTCCGCCGCCGCCCGGTGCATCGGTGTCTCGCTCGTCATGGCGATGCTGCCCGGCGCTGCCGCCGTTGCCGGCGTCGGCATTGCCGTCGCCCGCGCGGTAGACGGTCGGAGGTGCAAACGCGGTCGACACGCCCTCCGTGGCCCACGTCGCGGCCGAGGGCGAGCATTGCATCGACGACCGCGCCAGCCCCGTCCGACTGCCGTGTCGTTCCGGCGCGAACGTGCGCCGGAACGCGACGCGCAATCGCTCACGGACGGGCAACGGGAACAGGGTCGCATCGGGCATGAAATATCGCTCCGGGCGGCGGCCGCGTGCGGTATTGCACGCGCCGGCCTCAAGCGTCCGGGCAAGCAAGCGGCGCACCCGGCACGCGCGCCGCTTGCCGGATGCCGCCGGCACGAGCGATGCGCGGCAATCGCGATCCGATCACCACGACAGGCGCCCCGGTGAAGCGATCATCTTCGCTCGACACCGATTCGCACGGACAGGACCGCGGCGACAGCACGCCCGGCCCGGAGGGAAAGCGACACGGCACGGACACGCCACCACCACGCAGCGCGCGCGATCCTGCCGAAGGCAAGCCTCAAGCGCCCGATGAACGCCGGCCGGCGTAGTTGCCCGACGCGCCGGCACCCCGCACGCGCGCACGCCGCGACACGCGCCAGCCGGGCATCGTCCATGCCGAGCCGCCGCGGCAGAAATGACAACGCGTTGAAAAATCGCGGGCGCATGCGTCGCGCCCGACACGACACCCGACAAGACCGATGCGCGGCAGCGATGTCGCCACGCGCCCGCGAGCATCGGGCCTCGCTCCGCGCGGCACGTCGGTCTCGCTTCGCCGCACCGCCATGGGCGCGCCCCGTGCTCGGCCTCCGTCGCAGTTGCCGTTCATTTCCCGACACGGAGGTTTCATGTTCATTCACAACACACGGCTTCAGTACACGGTGCGCGTCGGTGCGCCGAATCCGGGGCTCGCCAACCTGCTGCTGGAACAGTTCGGCGGACCGCAGGGCGAACTCGCCGCCGCGATGCGCTATTTCACGCAGGCGATCACCGAAGAGGATCCCGGCCGCAAGGACATGCTGCTCGACATCGCGACCGAGGAACTGAGCCATCTCGAAGTCATCGGCTCGATGGCCGCGATGCTGAACCGGGGCGCGAAGAGCGAGCTCGCCGAAGCCGTCGACGAACAGGCCGAGCTCTACCGCAAGCTGCACGGCGCGGGTAACGACAGTCACGTCACGCAGGTGCTGTACGGCGCAGGCGCGCCGCTGACCAATTCGGGCGGCGTGCCCTGGTCGGCCGCATACATCGACACGATCGGCGAACCGACGGCCGACCTGCGCTCGAACATCGCGGCCGAAGCGCGCGCGAAGATCATCTACGAGCGGCTCATCAACGTGACCGACGATCCGGGCATCCGCGACGCACTGGGTTTTCTGATGACGCGCGAGGTCTCGCACCAGGTGTCGTTCGAGAAGGCGCTGTACGCGATCACCGGCAATTTCCCGCCGGGCAAGCTGCCGCCGAAGCCCCCGTACGACCGCGTGTACTTCCGGATGCAAGATGGCGAGCCGGTGCCGGGCCCGTGGAATCGCGGCGACTCGCTCGCGTTTCGGCGCGGCGAGCCGGCGGTCGACGGCGGCGACGGCGCCGCGAAGGGCGCGGTCGAGCCGCAGCAGTCGCAGGCGCTCGAAGCGATGACGCGGCGACTCGCGTCCGACCCGCGCTGCGATCCCGTGACGGGAGCCGAGCTCGGCGCAGGTGCACCGCGCGACAGCACGGCGGCGGCGTCGCCGGGCAACGCCGCGCCGCCGAAACGCTAAGCAGCACCCGCATGTTCGCGGCGTGCGCATCGGGTCGCCCGCGTCGCATCCGCCAGGATGCGGCGACGCGGCGCGGGCACGCCCGTTGCCCGATGGGATCATGGACCGTGCCCTTACCCGTCGCCCGCTGGACATGACACTCCCCGATCCGACCGCCTTCCCGGTGCGCGCGGTGCCGCTCGCGCCGCTTGCGAAGGAGCGCGCGACGATCGTGTGCCATCGCAACGATCGCGTATTGCTGGTCGCGCGCCGTCCCTCGTCGCGCTGGACACTGCCGGGCGGCGTGATTCGGCGCGGCGAATCGGCGCTCGACGCCGCGCGTCGCGAATTACAGGAGGAAACGGGACTCGCCGATCTCGAGCTTGCGTATTGCTTCTTCGTGGACGGCAGCGTGAAGCGTCATCACGTCTTCGTCGCGCGCATGCCGCCCGGCCGGCACGCGTGCCCCGGGCGCGAGATCGCGCTGTGCCGCTGGGTCGGCTTCGACGCGGTCGCGCGGTGGCCGGCGAGCACGCCGACGCAGCGCATCGTGCATCAGCTCTCGGCGCTGTGCGGGCAACGCGACTTGCCTGCGCTCGCCGCGATCACGCGCCCGTCGGCCGCTCGCTGACCGATGGGCTCGCCGGATTGCGCGGCTCGCGCGCGAGCCCTTGCGCGAACACCTTCAGCCCTTCGAGCAGCGGCGTCAGCGCATCCCACAGCGCTTCGTCGTGCAGCAGCCGGTACGCGCCGCGCACGCCGGGCGCGACGTGCTCGTGCTCGTCCGGCTTCCACGCGCCGACGTGATGCAGCGCGTCGGCGGCCGCGAACACGGCCCTGCCGAACTGCTCCGGCGGAATCCGCGACAGCGCCATCAGTAGCGCGGCGAGATTCTGCACGCCGCTCTGCATGCCGGGCTTGTCGAACGCATCGACGAACGTCTCGGCCATCTGCGCATTCGCGCTGACGACTTCGTTCGCGAAACGCAAGAAGCCATGTCGGTGGAGGCTGCCCAGCAGGCTTTCGAGCGCGTGGTGCGCATCGGGCTCCGGTGCGGGAGGCGTCGTTGCGGAAATCGGGCGATCGGTCATCAGCTGTTCTCCGGATGGGGCGCGGCGTGGCCGACGTTGCGGCAGCCACGCGCGCGCCGAATGCGCGTCGTGCCTCGTTTACCGCGTTTGCCGCACCCGCCGGCGCGCGGCCGATGGCGGCGTCAGTGCATCGGGCCGCCGGGCGGCGCCTTGTATTCGCTACGCGCGCCCATCGCGTCCTCGACGGTCTGCACGCCGCGCAGCGCGGCCACACCGTCGACGACGGCGTGCCGTTCCGCTTCTTCCACCTGCCCGCTCAGGCGCACGTGCCCGTGCTCGACGGTCACGTCGACGTCGCGCGGATGCCCGACCAGATGACCCAGCGCGGCACGCACGCGTTCGGTGACCTGGGCGTCGTTCGCGTCGCCCGCGAGCCAGTCGGCGCGCAGTCCCGCGATCGCGCCGCGCGCATGGTCGGCCGCGCGCTTCGCCTGCGTATTCGCGTAGTCGACCACGCCGTGCCGGCCCGCGGCGGCCTTGTCCCGCACGTACGCGCGCCGCCGCCGGCCCGATGCCGGATCGAAAAAGTACATCGCCGCCGCGCCGCATGCGACGGCCACCGCGAGATTCAACAACGGATTGATCGAGCGAGTTCTGGAAGTCATGGGAACACCGTAGTCGATACCCGGAACCGCCGGGCTTCGTCGACACGGGCAGCATGTGCCGTTCCTTACAGCGACGCTGCCGCCGCGGCGGTGCGCGCCCGCCCGCGCGGCATCCGAAGCGCGTGCCCCTCCGCAACCGTGCGATCGAAATGACAAGCGCTTGAAAATTCCGCGTTCGGCGAGCGCCGTCGGCAACGGGGACGCCGGGCGTGAAAGCCGGTGCGAGCGTCGTTGACGTGCCCGGAACGACGCGGTACGGGGCCCGGCCTTCCCCTGCAAGCGCAGTTGATGCATGAGCGTCGGCCAACACGGCGCCGTTGCGTCGCGGGCGCATCGTGTGGCGGGCGGGAGCGGGATTGACCGTTAGTTGCGATCTAGAGATCGCGCGTCCGGGTCTCGCACGTCGTCGATCGCCGATACCGCGAAAAGCGCCATCGTTGCGCGCCGGATTGCCTGCCTTTGCCCGCAGCGCCTGCGTTCACCACCCGTGCCCGATGCGGCGCGCGGCACATGCCTTGCGCGACGCCCGCCAGCGCCGCGCACGACGATCGCCTGCGCGGCTCATCGGCTCTTCCCGAACCAAGGAGAAACGGCATGGCGACAGTGGCGGATTTCATCGTCGAACGGCTGTACGACTGGGGCGTGCGCCGCGTGTACGGCTACCCGGGCGACGGCATCAACGGCTTCTTCGGCGCGCTCGGCCGGGCGGAGGGCAAGATCGAATTCATCCAGGCGCGCCACGAGGAGATGGCGGCCTTCATGGCGTCGGCACATGCAAAATTTACAGGCGAGCTCGGCGTATGCGTCGCGACCTCGGGCCCCGGCGCCTCGCACCTCGTGACCGGCCTGTACGACGCGCGGCTCGACCACATGCCGGTGCTCGCGATCGTCGGTCAGCAGGCGCGCGCGGCGCTCGGCGGCCACTATCAGCAGGAAGTCGACCTGCCGGCGCTGTTCAAGGACGTTGCGGGCGCATTCGTCCAGCTTGCCGTCGTGCCGGGCCAGGTGCGCCATCTGGTCGACCGCGCGGTGCGCATCGCGCTCGGCGCGCGCACGGTGACCGCGCTGGTGCTGCCGAACGACCTGCAGGAGCTCGACTACGCACCGCCGAAGCGCGTGCACGGCACCGTGCACTCGGGGGTCGGCTACACAGCGCCGAAGGTGGTGCCGTATGCCGACGACCTGCAGCGCGCGGCCGACGTGCTCAATGCCGGCAAGAAGGTCGCGATGCTGGTCGGCGCGGGCGCGCTGCGCGCGACCGACGAGGTGATCGCGGTGGCCGACCGGCTCGGCGCGGGCGCCGCGAAAGCACTGCTCGGCAAGGCCGCGCTGCCGGACGACCTGCCGTGGGTCACGGGCTCCATCGGGCTGCTCGGCACGAAGCCGAGCTACGAACTG
The DNA here is from genome assembly GCF_001521935.1 of Burkholderia sp. RF7-non_BP4. Classification (NCBI taxonomy): domain Bacteria; kingdom Pseudomonadati; phylum Pseudomonadota; class Betaproteobacteria; order Burkholderiales; family Burkholderiaceae; genus Burkholderia; species Burkholderia sp. RF7-non_BP4. The sequence continues at coordinate 334,301 of NZ_LOTA01000095.1, forward strand.
ATGACCGAATGCGACACGCTGCTCGTCGTCGGCTCGGGCTTCCCGTACTCGGAATTCCTGCCGAAGGAAGGCCAGGCGCGCGGCGTGCAGATCGACCTGAAGGCCGACATGCTGAGCCTGCGCTACCCGATGGAGGTCAATCTCGTCGGCGACAGCGCCGAGACGTTGCGCGCGCTGCTGCCGCTGTTGAAGGAACGGCACGACACGAGTTGGCGCGATCAGATCGCGAAATGGAACGCGGACTGGCACGAGACGCTGGCCGCGCGCGCGGCCGCGAAGGCGAGCGCCGGGCGCGGCGTGAATCCTCAGCGCGCATTCACCGAGCTGTCGCCACGGTTGCCCGACGACGTGATCCTGACGAGTGATTCGGGCTCCTGCGCGAACTGGTATGCGCGCGACGTGACGATGCGACGCGGGATGATGGGTTCGCTGTCGGGCGGGCTCGCGTCGATGGGCGCGGCCGTGCCGTACGCGATCGCCGCGAAGTTCGCGTACCCGGTGCGCCCGGTGATCGCGATGGTCGGCGACGGCGCGATGCAGATGAACAACATGGCCGAGCTGATCACGGTCGCGAAGTACTGGCGGCAATGGCCCGACCCGCGCTGGATCTGCATGGTGCTCAACAACGAGGATCTGAACCAGGTGACGTGGGAACAGCGCGTGATGGAAGGCGATCCGAAGCTCGACGCGTCGCAGCAGATTCCGAACGTGCCGTACTACCGCTTCGCGACGCTGCTCGGGCTGAAGGGCATCTACGTCGACGATCCGGAACAGCTCGGCGCCGCATGGGACGAGGCGCTCGCGTCGGACCGTCCGGTCGTGCTCGAGGTCAAGAGCGATCCGGAAGTGCCGCCGCTGCCGCCGCACGTGACGCTGCAGCAGGCGAAGCATTTTGCCGAAACGTTGGTGAAGGGCGACCCGCGCGAAGCGAACGTGATCGTCGAGACCGCGCGGCAGGTATTGTCGGCCGTGCTGCCGGGCAACGGCGAGCACGGCGGCAAGGGAGGTAGACACGAGTCGTAGCACATGACGGGCGGGACGACACGAAGCGTGCGTCGTGCCGGGCTGCCCCGTCGCGTGCGGTGCGGTGCGGCACGTCAGCCTGTATCGACGTCGTCGCGCCAGTCGCCCTCCAGCGCGAGCGCCGCGTTGACCAGCCCGACCTGCGCAAGCGTAAACGGAAAATTCCCGCACATGCGCCGCTCCTTCACGTCGTACTCTTCCGACAGCAGCCCGACGTCATTGCGCAGACCCAGCAGCCGCTCGAACAGCGCGTGCGCGTCGGCGTCGCGGCCCTGCATCTGGTAAACCTGCGCGAGCCAGAAGCCGGCCGCGACGAACGCACCCTCGTTGCCTTCGCAACCATCCTTGAAACGCGGCGGCCGGTAACGGAACGGCAGGCCATCCTCGACCAGTTCGCGCTCGATCGCGGCGACCGTCGCCGCGACGCGCGGATCCGACGCATCGAGCATCCCCGTCAGCGGAATCAGCAGCAGGCTCACGTCGAGCCCGTCGCCGTCGTAGCGGTCGACGAAGCGGCCGAGTTTCGGGTGATAGCCACGGGCGAGCACATCCGCGTGCACGGTGTCGGCCCAACGCCGCCACTCCTCGAGTGGCGCGTGATGGCCGAACGCGCGCGCGGAACGATACGCACTTTCGACGGCCGCCCACACCATCACCTTCGACGACGTAAACGGGTGCCGGCCGCTGCGCACCTCCCAGATCCCCTCGTCCGGCTCGCGCCAGATCGTCGCGAGATGGTCGAGCAGCCGCCGCTCGAGCGTCCACGCATCGTCGTCGGGCGGCAGCCCGTGCCGGCGCGCCTGGTACAGCGCGGCCAGCACCTCGCCGTAGACGTCCAGCTGCAGTTGCTCGGCCGCCGCGTTGCCGAAGCGCACCGGCCGCGCGCCTTCGTAACCGGCCAGGTGCGCTGCCGACCATTCGTCCGCGCGCCGGCCGCCGTCGGCCGCGTACAGCACCTGCAATTGCGCCGGGTGATCGGCGATCGCGCGCACCAGCCAGTCTCGCCAGCGCGCGGCCTCCTCGCGGTAGCCGCAGCGCACCAGCGCGCGCAGCGTGAAGCTCGCGTCGCGCAGCCAGCAGAACCGGTAATCCCAGTTGCGCACGCCGCCGAAGCGTTCGGGCAGCGAGCTCGTCGGCGCCGCGACGATGCCGCCGGTGCGCACGCTCGACAGCAGCTTCACCGTGATCAGGGCGCGCTCGATCGCATCGCGATACGGGCCTTGCGCCGCATTGCACTTCGACCAGACGCGCCAGAACGCCTGCGTGTCGCGCAACGACGCGTACGGATCCGGCAACGACGGCGGCCGGTCGTACGAACGCGCGTAGCTGATGCAGAAATCCGCGCGCGCGCCCGCGGCGATTCGCGGCGCGCCGACGAGCCGGTCGCCCCGCACGTCGAGGTGCACGTCGGTATCGAGCCACATCGCGTCGCCGCCCGTCATCATCCGCCAGCGCCGGCCGAGACGGCGGCACCACGGCAACGCGTGGCCGTAGTCGAAGCGCACGCCGAGATCGACGTCGAGCTCGACTGTGCCGCGCTCGCCGCGCACGCTGCGGATGACGCACGGGTCGCGCGCATCCCAGCTCATCCAGTCGATCATGACCACACAACCCGACGACGTCTCGAACGTCGTTTCGAGCACCGCCGTGCCGGGCAGGTAGCGGCGCGTCGCGCGCACATCCGGCTCGCGCGGCGCGATACGGAAACGGCCATTGTCGGGCGTGCCGACGAGTGCGGCAAAGCATGGCGGCGAGTCGAAGTCCGGCCAGCACAGCCAGTCGATGCTGCCGTCGAGCGCGACGAGCGCGGCGCTGCGGCCATCGCCGATCAGTGCGTAATCCTCGATCCTCATCGCGCTCACCGGTTCAGCTTGCGCGCGGCGACGAAACCCGCCGCGAGGAGCGCGACGTTCGCGCCGCGCCGCGCAAACGCATGGGCGGTCGCGCGGCCGACGCCGGCGCTCGCACCGGTGATCGCGGCGGTCTTCACGGTCGATTCCTCCGGTTTTTCTCGCGGTGGGCGGCACGCAGCCGGGACCTACCCCGAGCGGCCTGCCAGAACACGATCGGGGTAGCAAGCAATGTGCCGCACACCGTGCTCCGAGCACGCCGTGAACGGTCGCCAAATTTACAAGCCGGCTGTAACGCGCAGCCCGTTGCACGGACAACGCCCGGGCCGCGATGCCGACACGGCGCACGCACGGAAATTGCTCCGCCGCGAACGGTTGTCGAACGGTTGTCGTCACGCCGCCGAATCCGAAAAGGAGCCCTGTTGCCCGTCCCGCCACCCGAGAAAGCGCGCCGTATCGTTCGCCTCGCCGCGACAGCGTGCCTCGCCGCTCCCATGGCCGCCGCGCGCGCCGCCAGCGAGCCCGACGCACCGGCCGGGCCGCTACCGCTCGCTTACGTCGCGCATGCGGCAGGCCCGGCTGCCCGGCCGGTGTTCGTGCTTGGCTGGGCGCTGCTGGCGCTGTGCACGTTCGTGTGCATCGCGATCGCGGTGCTGCTGCTGATTGCGATGTTTCGCCGCCGCACGCATGCGGGCAGCGGCCACGACAGCGGGCTGGCGATCGTCACGGTCGGCTCCGCGATCTCGATCGTGCTGCTGTTCGGCGCGCTCGTGTACATGCTGCGCGTGCTGGGCGCGGTGGCGTCGCCGCCGCATCCACCCGCGCTCACGATCGTCGTGACCGCACACGACTGGTGGTGGGCCGTCCGCTATCCGGACGACGCGGGCGGCACCGCGTTCGTCACCGCGAACGAACTCCACATCCCGGTCGGCGAACCCGTCGCGGTCGAACTGAAAAGCGCGGACGTGATCCATGCGTTCTGGGTCCCGCAACTGGCCGGCAAGACGCAGACGATTCCCGGCCAGACGAATCATCAGTGGCTGCAGGCCGACCGGCCGGGCGTGTACCGCGGACAGTGCTCGCAGTATTGCGGCGCGCAGCACGCGCACATGGCATTCGAGGTCGTGGCCGAGCCGCCCGACGCATTTCGCGCGTGGCTCGCCGCGCAGCGGCAGCCGGCGCCCGCGCCCGCCGTCGACGCCGAGCGGCGCGGCCGCCACGTGTTCGACGCGCGCTGCGCGGATTGCCACACCGTGCGCGGCACCGACGCGGCCGGCGACGCGGGCCCCGACCTGTCGCATCTCGGGTCGCGCCGGCTGCTCGCGGCCGGCACGCTCGACAACACGCCCGACAACCTGCGGCGCTGGATCGCGCATGCGCAGCAGATCAAGCCGCAGACGCTGATGCCGTCGTTCGCGCTCGCGCCGCGCGACGCCGACGATCTCGCCGCCTATCTCGCAACGCTGCACTGAACGGAGAATGACGATGGCCGTTGCCCGCGACACGCCCGCTCCGCTCAGCCGCGTGCCCGACCTCGGCGAAGCGCCGCCGGGCTCCACGCACGAGCGCGAACTGGCCGCGCTGTGGGAATCGGAACCCGGCTGGCGCGGCTGGCTCGGCACGGTCGACCACAAGCGCATCGGGCTGCGCTACATCGTCACCGCGTTCGCGTTCCTGCTGCTCGGCGGCGTCGAGGCGCTCGCGATGCGCATCCAGCTCGCGCGGCCGAATGCGACGGTGCTCACGCCCGCGCAGTACGACTCGCTGTTCACGATGCACGGCGTCACGATGATCTTCCTGTACGCGCTGCCAGTGCTGTCCGGCTTCGCGAACTACCTGTGGCCGCTGATGCTCGGCTCGCGCGACATGGCGTTCCCGAGGCTGAACGCATTCTCGTACTGGGCATTCCTGTTCGCCGGGCTGTTCCTGTATGCGAGCTTTCCGCTCGGCGCCGTGCCGGACGGCGGCTGGTTCAACTACGTGCCGCTCACGTCGCTCGATTACAGCGCCGGTGCGAACATCGACATCTATGCGCTCGGCATGATCCTGCTCGGCATCTCGACGACCGGCGGCGCCGCGAACTTCGTCGTCACGCTGCTGCGGATGCGCGCGCACGGGATGTCGATCGACCGGCTGCCGATCATCGTGTGGGGCACGCTCACCGCGTCGGTGGCGAACCTCGTCGCGGTGCCGTCCGTCAGCCTCGCGTTCCTGCTGCTGTGGCTCGATCGCAATGCCAGCACGCACTTCTTCGACGTCGCGAACGGCGGGCGGCCGCTGTTGTGGCAACACCTGTTCTGGATGTTCGCGCACCCGTGGGTCTACGTGGTCGTGCTGCCCGCGATGGGAATCGTGTCGGACGCGCTGCCGACTTTCTGTCGGCGGCCGCTCGTCGCGTACGAGGCCGTCGCGGTATCGACGGTCGCGACGATGCTGATCGGCTTCGAAGTATGGGTCCACCACATGTTCGCGACCGGCATCGCGCCGCTCGCGCTCGCGTTTTTCGGCGCGGCGAGCATGCTGATCTCGATCCCGAGCGCGGTCGCGGTGTTCGCGTGGCTCGCGACGATCTGGACGGGCCGTCCGGTGTTCCGCACGCCGTTCCTGTATTTCGCGGGCTTCGTGCTGATGTTCGTGATCGGCGGCGTATCCGGCGTGATGACGGCCGCGGTGCCGCTCGACTGGCAGCTGACCGATACGTATTTCGTCGTCGCGCACCTGCACTACGTGCTGCTCGGCATCAACGTCTTCCCCGTGCTCGGCGGTGTCACGTACTGGTTCCCAAAGTTCACCGGGCGGATGATGAACGAACGCTTCGGCAAGCTGACGTTCTGGATCGTGCTGGTCGGCTTCAACCTCGGCTTCTTCCCGATGCACGTCTCCGGGTTGCTCGGGATGCCGCGCCGCATCTACACCTACCCGTCCGGGATGGGCTGGGACACGTCGAACCTGCTGACGACGATCGGCTCGTTCGTGTTCGGCATCGGAATCGTGATGTTCGTCGTCAACGCGCTCGTCAGCGCGCGGCGCGGCGCGCGCGCCGGCGAGAATCCGTGGGGCGCCGCCGGGCTCGAATGGTCGGTCGCGTCGCCGACGCCCGTCTACAACTTCGCGGTGCTGCCGCTCGTCGCGTCGCGGCACCCGCTGTGGGAAACGCGCGAGGATCCGATGCGCACCAGCATGCGCGTCGGCTACCGGCTCGCCGACGGGCGCGAGGCGCTCGCGGTCACGCCGCTCGCGGCAAAACCGAGCGCGATCCTGAAGATGCCCGAGGACAGCTGCGTGCCGTTCGTGCTCGCGCTGCTCGCGACCGCCGTGTTCGCTGCGATGCTGGCGCGCTCGCCGACGCTCGTGTGCGCGGCCGTCGCCGGTTGCGCGATCGGGACCGCCGTGTGGCTGTGGCCGCGCCGCACGCTCGGACAGCGTGCGCACCTTCCGGCCCGCGACGCCACCCAGGCGCCTGCAGCGGCCGGCCTGCATCCGGCCGAACCGCGCTCGGCGACCGCGCCGTCCGGTGCGCCGGTCGCGTGCGTCGAACCGCTGCCGGTCGGCAGTTGCGGCGAACGCGCGGGCGGCTGGTGGGGCGTCATCACGCTGATCGTGACCGAGGCCGGCCTGTTCGGCTACCTGCTGTTCTGCTATTTCTACCTGCAGTCGCAATCGGACGCGCCCTGGCCGCCCGACGGGATGCCGAAGATCGGCCTCGCGGCCGGCAACACCGTCGTGCTGCTGTCGAGCAGCGTGTTCGTGTGGCTCGCCGAGCGCGCGGTGCGGGCCGACCGGCGCCTGCGCGCGGCGGCCGCGCTCGCCGTCGCGCTGCTGCTCGGCGTCGCGTTCGCACTGATTCAGCTGCACGAGTGGCGCGACCATCCGTACGGACCGACCGCGCACCTGTACGGCAGCCTGTACTTCACGATCACGGGCTTTCACCTCGCGCACGTGGCGGCCGGCCTCGTCATCCTCGCGCTGCTCGCCGGGTGGACCGCCGCCGGCTTCTTCGGCCGCGAACGGCGCGTCGCGCTGACGGTCGGCGGGCTCTACTGGCACTTCGTCGACATCGTCTGGCTGTTCATCTTCACCGCGTTGTACGTATCGCCGTACTGGCTCAGGAGCGCGGGATGAACGGCGCGCGACGCTCATGGACACCCCTGCTCGCGATCGCGGCCGGCCTGATCGGCGCGCCCGCGCTGTGGTTCGCGCAGATGCTGGCATCCGAGACGCTCGCGTCGACCGCATGCTATCCGCTCGGCGTCGCGCAGGCCGTGCCGCGTTGGGCGCACGTCGGCGTGTGGCTCGCGCTGATCGCCGCATGCGCGTTCGCGCTGGCGACGGCGTTCGCCGCCTGGCTCGTGCGCACGTGGCAACGCCGGCACGACGCGAACGTGCAGGCCGCGACGCGCGACGACAGCACGCGATTCCTCGCACGCTGCGGGATGCTCGCCGCGCTCGGGTTCGTGATCGGTCTCGTGTTCACGGGAATCGTCACCGCTTTCGTGGGGCCGTGCAGTCCATGGCGTTGATCTCGTTCGCTTCGTGTGTTTCGTGTGCCGAGCGCGTCGGTCGGCGTCGCCGCGCGTGCGTCGCGCTCGCCGTGTGCGCCGCGCTGTGCGCATGCGACATGCAGCAGGACGACCACGCGGCGCCCGCCGGCGATCCGGCCGAAGCCGCGTCTCCGGCGGAGGCGCCCGAGCCCGCGTCGGGCTGGCGTTTCGTGCGGATACGCGCGTCGGCAGCCGACGCCGGCGCGTCGATGTCGGACCGGGTGAACCGCGATCCGCGGCTGGCGCAGCGGCGAGACACGGCGTCCGCCCAGGCTTCGGCTGCGCCGTCGGACGCTTCATCGGCTTCGCCCCCGGCATCGGCGTCGTCCACCTCACCCGCATCGTCCGCATCGGCCGCTTCCGCCGCCCGCCGCCCGGTGATTGCCGCCGCGGCCGCGAGCGCCGATGCCGCGACGATCGCGCGCGGCCGCTATCTCGCGCTCGCCGGCGACTGCGCCGCCTGCCACGATGCCGCCGACCACACGCCGTACGCCGGCGGCCAGCCGGTCAATTCGCCGTTCGGGCCGATCTATGCACCGAACATCACGCCGGATCCCGTGCACGGGATCGGCAACGACACGCTGCGCCAGTTCGACGATGCGTTGCGGCGCGGCGTGCGCGCGGACGGCAGCCGGCTGTATCCTGCGATGCCCTACCCGTCGTTCGCGCGCCTGTCCGACGACGACGTGCGCGCGTTGTATGCGTATTTCATACGTGGTGTCGCGCCGTCGGCGAACGCGGTAAAAATCACGCGGCTGCCGTTTCCGTTCAACCAGCGCTGGGCGCTCGGGCTGTGGAGCCTGGCGTTCGCGAACCGCGACCGGTTCGTGCCGCAGTCGTCGCGATCGGCGGAATGGAATCGCGGCGCGTATCTCGTGCAGGGGCTCGGCCACTGCGGCGCATGCCACACGCCGCGCGGCCCGGCCTACAACGAGCGCGGCTACGACGAACGCAGCCCCGCGTTTCTCACCGGCGGCATCAACGATCACTGGTTCGCACCGAACCTCACCGGCGCGGACGCGGACGGCCTCGGCCGCTGGACCGCCGACGATCTCGCCGCATTCCTGCGCAGCGGCCATGCGGTGCGCGGCGCGGTGTTCGGCGCGATGGCGCCCGTCGTCGGCGAAAGCACCGCGCTGCTGACGGATGCGGATCGTCACGCGATCGCCGTGTACCTCAAATCGTTGCCCGCGCAACCGACCGCCGCGACAAATCCGCTCGGCGTCGGCGTCCCGCGGCTGACCGCGGCGGGGCCGCGCCCGGAGGGCGGCCAGCAGGCGCCGGGGGCCGGCGTATATGCGGGATTCTGTGCGCGCTGCCACGGCGCGGAAGGCGCGGGCGTGCCCGATCGCGGGCCGCCGCTCGCCGGCAACTCGGCCGCGCTCGCGGCCGATCCGACCAGCGCGATCCGGATCGTCGTCGAAGGGGCTCGGCCGGCGCCCGGCACGCACGGGCCGGTGCAGCGGATGCCGGCGATGCGCGGCGCGCTGACGAGCGGCGAGATCGCCGCAGTGGTCAGCTATGTGCGCGGCGCGTGGGGAAATCGCGCCGCGCCGGTGTCGGAGCAGGACGTGAGGCGGTTGCGAGCGGCAATCCGGCGGTAGACGGACCGGACGTCGGCATCCGATGCGCGCCGCAAGCGGTCGGACCGTGTCGTCTCGCCAGCAGCGGCCGCGACTATCCCTGCAGCACGGCAACCGCCTTGATTTCGACGATATAACCAGGCGCCCCGCCGAGCATGTGCGCGCCGACCGCGGTCCACGCCGGCCGCGGATGCGCATGGAGATAACGGTCGCGCACCGTCATGAACAGCGGCAGGTCGCGCATGTCGGTATGGAAGGTCGTCAGGTCGACCACGTCGTCGAGCGATGCGCCGGCCGCCTCCAGCACGACCTTGAGGTTCTCGAACGCCTGCACGATCTGCGCTTCGCGTTCTTCGACCAGTTGCATCGCCGCGTCGCGGCCGATCTGGCCGGACACGTACACGGTATCGCCGACCTTGATCGCCGGCGCATAGCCGATTTTTTCGTACACGGCTTCCATTCCGGCGGGGATGATCGCTTCGCGTTGGCGCATGAGTGTCTCCGTGGCCGGGCTGTCCGCACCGGCCGGTTGTTCGATGGTCATCGCGCACGCCTGACCGGAGCGCGCGCATGTCTGAAGCTGCGGGCGAACAGGCCACCCGCCGCTCAACCCGTGTCGCCGCCCGCGACCGGCAGCACCGTGCCGGTGATGTAACTCGCTTCGTCCGACGCGAGGAACAGGATCGGCGCGATCTGCTCGTCGAGCGTGCCGTAACGCTTGAAGAACGTCGAATCGGTCACCTGCCGCACTGCTTCGGCCATCCACGCCTGTTCCTGCGCGTTGTCGCCGGCCGCATTGCGCGGCACCCGGCGCGGCGGCGCCGTGGTGCCGCCCGGCGCGGTCGCGACCACGCGGATGCCGTGCTCCGCGTATTCCATCGCGAGCGCCGCCGTCAGCGCGTTGACACCGCCCTTCGCGGCCGAATACGGCACGCGACGAATGCCGCGCGTCGCGTTCGACGACACGTTCACGATCGTGCCGCCGCCCCCGGCCAGCAAATGCGGCAGCACGGCGTGGCAACTGTAGAGCGTCGGCATCAGCGAGCGGCGGATTTCCGCGTCGATCTGCTCGGGCTCGAACTCGGCGAACGGCCGCATCCGGATCGCACCGCCGACGCCGTTGATCAGCACGTCGATCCGGCCGAACGTCGCGACCGCGCACGCCATCGCCGCGCGCGCGCCGTCGTAGGTTTCGAGATCCGCGACGAATCCGGCCGTGTTGCCGCCCGGCGCCTCGGCGGCCACCTCCGCCACGAAGTCCGCGCGATCGACGAACAGCACGCGGCCGCCCTCGGCCGCCGCGCGCAGCGCGACGCCGCGGCCGATGCCCTGCGCCGCGCCGGTGACGACGACGACCTTTCCGGAGAATCGTTGCATGATCATGCCGCCTTTGCCGTCACGTTCGGGGTGAACTTCTCGTAGTGGAAGCTGTTCGGCTTCACGCCTGCGTCGTCGAAGTACTGGCGCACCGCGTCGACCATCGGCGGCGGTCCGCACAGGTAGACGTCCACGTCGCCGTCGTTCAGCGCATCGGCCGGAATGTGCTGCGTGACCCAGCCCTTGCGCGGATGGTTCGACGCCGCATCGGCAACGACCGTCGCAAAGCTGAAGTTCGGCAGCTTCGCCGCATACGCTTCGATCGCGTCGACCAGCACCAGGTCTAGATCGCGCGTCACGCCGTAGACCAGATGCACCTTCTGCCGCGAGCCGTTGCGTGCGAGCACCTCGAGCATCGACAGGAACGGCGCGAGGCCCGTGCCGCCCGCGAGGAACAGCAGCGGCCGCGCCACACCGCGCAGGTAGAAGCTGCCGAGCGGCCCGTTCAGTTCGAGCGTGTCGCCGGGTTTCGCCGATTCGAGCCACGTGCTCATCACGCCGCCGGGAATCTTCTTGATCAGGAATCCGATCTTCGTGTCGCCCGGCGCGGACGAGAACGAATACGACCGGTGCTGGCCGCTGCCCGGCACGCCGATGTTCACGTACTGGCCGGACAGGAACACGGGAGCGGCCGCATCGACGTCGAGTTCGAGCACGATCGCCGCGTCGTGGTGCGGCTCGACCTTCGCGACCGTCGCGGCGAACGCGCCGTGGCCCGTCTTGCACGCGACCGACGAACTCGGCACCGCGATCACGCAATCGCTTTGCGGCACCATCTGGCACGTCAGCACGAGGCCGCCGTCCTTCTCGTCCTCGGTGAGCGCGTCGTCGATGTAATCGTCGCCGAGGTCATAGCTGCCGCTCTCCGCGCGGCACTTGCAGGTGCCGCACACGCCGTCGGAACAGTCCATCGGCAGGTTGATCTTCGCGCGGAACGCGGCGTCGAGCACCTTCTCGCCGGCCTTGCAGTCGATGAAGCGGGTGACCCCGTCCTCGAAGTTCAGTGCAATCTTGTAGGTGGACATGACCTCGTCTCCCTGTGTTACGTGTCGAATCGATCGGCGTCAGACGTGGTACACGTCGAGCACCTGCCGGATGTAGTCGTTCTTCAGCACGATCTTCTTGTTCGAGATCAGCCACGCGTCGCCCGATCGGCGCAACGTGACGAACATCGTGCCGAAGAAGTGATCGGTCACGCGGTAGCGGTGGTTCAGCGTGTGGAAGTTGTAGCGCAAGTCCACCTCGCCGTCGCGCTCGGCCAGCACCTCGACGTTCGTCACGTTGTGGCTGGTGCGCGGCTCGGGCGTCGACGCGCCGCTGCGCTCGGTCTTGATCCGGAACACGCGATCCTCGAGGCCGCCGCGATCCGCGTAGTACATCAGCGAGATCTGGCTGCGCGGATCGTCGGTCGTCCGGTCGTCGTCGTCCCACGCGGGCATCCAGTACGTGACGTCTTCCGTGTAGCAGGTCAGCCACTCGTCCCACTCGCGGTCGTCGAGCAGGCGCGCTTCGCGATACAGCGTCGCGCAGATGGTCCGGTAATCGATGTTCATGCTTGCACCTCCCCGCGTTCCTTCTTCAGTGCATCGCGCATCACGTGCACCCAGTGTTCGTGCTGACACACGAACAGCCCTTCGTCCTCGCTGCGCTCGCCCGACATGCGCGGGTTCAGCCCCATCCTTTTCGCGTTCTCGTCCGGCCCGTCGATCCACAGCGGCGCGCCGCGCGACAGGTCGTTCCACATCGCCGTGATGCCCGCATAGCCGGCCTGGCACGCGCGGAACTCCTCGAGGTCGTCGGCCGTGCCCATTCCGGTCACGTTGAAGAAGTCCTCGTACTGGCGAATGCGCGTCGTGCGGTCGGCCTCGCTCTCGCCCTTCGGCGCGAAACAGAAGATGCTGACTTCGGTCTTGTCGACGCCGAGCGGACGCACCACGCGGATCTGCGTGCTGAACTGGTCCATCAGGAACACGTTCGGGTACACGCACAGGTTGCGCGTCTGGTTCACGATGAAGTCGGCCTGCACGTCGCCGACGCGCGCCTTGATCTCGTCGCGGTGCTGGTACACGGGCCGCACCTCGGGGTTCATCGTCTTGGTCCACAGCAGGATGTGGCCGTTGTCGAAGCCGTACACGCCCGCGACCGACTTGCTCCAGCTGTTCGCGTCGACGGCCTTGGTGCCGTCTTCCTTGCGGCGGCCCATCGTCGCCGCGTAGTTCCAGTGCACGGTGCTCACGTGATAGCCGTCGCAGCCGTTCTCCATCTGCATCTTCCAGTTGCCTTCGTAGATGTAGGAGGAATTGCCGCGCAGCACTTCGAGCCCGTTCGGCGCCTGGTCGACGATCTGGTCGATGATCACGCGCGCCTCGCCGAGATAGTCCTCGAGCGGCAGCACGTCGTCGCGGAGGCTGCCGAACAGGAAGCCGCGATAGTTCTGGAAACGCGCGACCTTCTTCAGGTCGTGCGAGCCGTGCGTGTTGAACTGCACCGGATACTCGGTCGTCTTCTCGTCCTTCACCTTCAGCAGCTTGCCGGTGTTCGAGAAGGTCCAGCCGTGGAACGGGCACGTGAAGCTGCCCTTGTTGCCGTGCTTGCGGCGGCACAGCATCGCGCCCTTGTGCGCGCACGCATTGATCACCGCGTGCAGCTCGCCGGTCTTGTCGCGCGTGATGACGATCGGCTGGCGGCCGATCCACGTCGTGTAGTAATCGTTGTTGTTCGGGATCTGGCTTTCGTGCGCGAGGTACACCCAGTTGCCCTCGAAGATGTGCTTCATCTCGAGCTCGTACAGCGCCTCGTTCGTGAAGATGTCGCGGCGGCAGCGGAAAACGCCGGCCTCCTTGTCGTCCTGCACGGCGGTGGCGAGCAGGTGGTCCAGTTCGGTGGTGTGGTCGATCGTGGCGGACATGTTGGTTCCTCCTGTGCGCGTGCCGGGTCCTGCAAGCACGCTCGCATCGGTATCGATTGGATCTCGCGGGGATCCGGCCGGCGGCGGCGCAGGCGCGCCGCCGTGCCGTCGGGCGGTTATGCCGTGGCGGAAACGCGCAGGCGTTCGACGATCTGGTTGTCCTTGCCCTCGACGCGCGGCGTCAGGACGAAGTTGAACTCGATGTCCTGGTAGGCGTCGGCCTTCAGCCCGAGCGCGACGCCGCCGGTCTTGCCGGTGACGGGCGGAATCAGCTCCTCGCGCGTCGCATACGCGAAGTCGTCCCAGATCAGCGGGTCGCCGTCGATGTTGAACTGCGTCGTCAGCTTGCGATGGCCGTCGCTGGTCACGAAGAAGTGCACGTGCGCCGGGCGGTTGCCGTGACGGCCGAGGCGGTCGAGCAGCTGCTGCGTCGCGCCCTGCGGCGGGCAGCCGTAGCCGACCGGCATCAGCGTGCGGAATTCGTACTTGCCGTCCGCGCCCGTCTTCACCGCGCCGCGCAGGTTGAAATCGCTCTGCGCGCCGGTCGGGTCGAAGTGCGAGTAGAAGCCGTGCGAGTTCGCGTGCCAGCACTCGACCAGCGCGCCGGCCACCGGCTTGCCGTCGAGCCCCGTGACCGTGCCGTGGATCACGAGCGGGCCCGCGCCTTCGTCGGCGTCGATGTCGATCTTCGCGACGCCGTCGCGCACCGGCGCGCCGCCGACGTACAGCGGGCCTTCGATCGTGCGCGGCGTGCCGCCGTCGAGTCCGATCGCCTCGTCCTCCGCGTCCATCCGGATGTCGAGATACTTCTCGAGACCAAGGCCGGCCGCGAGCAGCGCCGCCTCGCCGTCCTGACCGAGCTTGTTCAGATAGTTCACGCCTGCCCACACTTCGTCGGGCGTGATGTCGAGATCGTCGATCGCCTTGAACAGGTCGCCGAGCAGCCGCAGCACGACCTGCCGCGTGCGCGCGTCGCCGCCGTTGGTGCCGGTGCCGCCCGCGTTCGACGCGGCCTTCAGCAGATCCTGCACTTCCTTGGTTTCGAATACTTTGACGCTCATGATGGTGTCTCCACGTGTATTTTGGGGAAAGGTGACCCGGTGCCCGCCGTTGCGGAAGAGGCGGCTCCGTGGCTCAAACGTCGCCGTCGTGTACCGACGACGGGTGGCGACACAACGGCGTCACCGAAATCTTCATGTACGGGAACAGCGGCAGGCCGGTCAGGATCTCGTGCAGCTCGGCGTTGCCGGACACGTCGAACACGCTGTAGTTCGCGTATTCGCCGGCGATGCGCCAGATGTGGCGCCACTTGCCGCTGCGCTGCAGGTCCTGCGAATACGCCTTCTCGCGGGTCTTGATCTCGTCGGCCACGCCGGCCGGCATGTCGGCCGGGAGATTGACGTCCATGCGTACGTGGAAAAGCATCGTGATGTCCTGGTGCGTGATCGGGTTGTCGCGGTTTGTCGCGGGTCAGCGGGAGACTTTCGTCAGCCCGTCGCGGGTGAAGCGCGCGACCTTCGCTTCGTCGAGCTCGATGCCGAGGCCCGGGCCGCTCGGCACGGTCAGTTCGAAATCGCTGTAGTCGAGCGGGGTCGCGAGAATCTCTTCGGTAATCAGTAGCGGTCCGAACAGTTCGGTGCCCCACTGCAGGTTCGCGAAGCTCGCGAACAGATGCGCGGACGCGACCGTGCTGAACGCGCCTTCGAGCATCGTGCCGCCGTACAGCTCGATGCCGGCCGCGTCCGCGATCGCCGCGACGCGCTGCGCCGCGAAGAGGCCGCCGCTCTGCTCGATCTTGATCGCGAACACGTCCGCGCCGTGATGCTTCGCGATCTCGAACGCGCTGTCCGGGCCCTGCAGGATTTCATCGGCCATCAGCGCGACCGGGAAGCGGCGCATCAGCCGTGCGAGCGCCGCGGCCGACGCGACCGGCTGCTCGACCAGTTCGCAGCCGGCATCGGCGAGCGCCGGAATCGCGCGCGCGGCCTGCGTTTCGCTCCACGCCATGTTCACGTCGACGCGCACCGATGCGCGCTCGCCGACCGCCCGCTTGATCTCGGCCACGTGCCGGATGTCCGCGTCGAGCGCCTTCGCGCCGATCTTCAGCTTGAACACGTTGTGGCGGCGCAGGTCGAGCATCCGCTCGGCTTCGGCGATATCGGTCGCCGTGTCGCCCGATGCGAGCGTCCACGCGACCGGCAGACGATCGCGCCGGCGGCCGCCGAGCAGCTCGCTGACCGGCACGCCGAGGCGCTTGCCGTGCGCATCGAGCAGCGCGGTTTCGAGCGCGCTCTTCGCGAAGTGATTGACCTTCGCGAGCTTGCCGAGGAACGCCATCAGCGTCTGGATGCGCGTCGCATCCTTGCCGATGATGGCCGGCGCGAGGTATGCGTCGATCGCGAGTTTCATCGCTTCCGGGCTTTCCGGGCCGTAGGCCATTCCGGCGATCGTCGTGCCTTCGCCGGTGCCCGTCACGCCGTCGCTGCAGGTCACCTTCACCAGCATCAGCGTCTGGCCGTGCATCGTGGCGACCGACAGCTTGTGCGGACGGATCGTCGGCAGGTCGACGAGGCGGGTTTCAATGCGTTCGATGGTGACGGGAGACATGGGGCACGCTGCTTGTGGGGAGTTCATGGAACGGATTTATACGCGGCGGCGAAATGGACCGTCCAATACTTTTGACCTCGCTTTTTCATACCTGACAGGTATCGTAATTCGCTACGATTCACGAAATATTGCACTGCGCCATACCCGTTTTGTCTGGTTGGCGTGGCGGAAAGGCTTGATGGGAGGCGCGAAACGGGTTTCTGGGGCGCGGCTTTGCGAGCGATGAAATGCGCGGGGCGGGCGACGGGCGACGTCGACGGAAATCGAGGTCCGGGGTGGGCGGATCAGGGTTTTCCTGATGCGAATGCGGCGTGGCCGGCCGCCCGTATTCCGCACGAAGGCGCCGCGATCAGGCCACGTCCCCGTGGCCGGATCAGTGCGGTGGCGAAAGACGCCTGAAGCGCTTCCACAACTTCTTCATGGTCGGACGATCGGCCGCCACGCGGGCGGCCAGGAAACCGCGCGCAAAGGCCGCGCCCGGCGCGGCGGCGGGCGCCGTGCGAGGCAGCGCCTTCAGAAGCTGCTCCGCGACCACGGCATCGTTGCGCCAGCCCAGATCGTCCTGAAGCGCGGTCAGCGCGTCGACGTAGGGCCGGACGGTCCGCCTGGAACAGAGCGACGCGAAGAATTCCGTCGCGTATCGGACTTTCTTTGCCGCGATGCGCGCACGATGACGACGGCGATCGTCGAGATCGGCCAGCCCCTTGCCACGTTCGATCAGCTTGCGATGCCGCCGACGCAGGACATCCGTGGCAAACCGCCTCGCCGGACGACCGATCGCCGCGCGCTGTTCGTCGGACATCCCCGCTCGCCAACCCTGTCGGCTCAACCACGACGCGAGTTGCAGCGCGAGCCGCGTGTAGCGAACCGATTCGACCGCGGCGGCCGCGCGCTGCCGGTTCCTGACCGCAATCTGCTCGCACGCGTCGCGGGCCGCACGAACCTCGTCCGGATGGCCGTTCGCGCCGGCCTGTTCGAGCGTCGTTCCCGCGAGCACTTCCCAGTCCCGCGCGGTGCCCAGCTCCGACGCGATCCAGCGCAGTTCGTCGTCAAGGCCGGGAAACGCGGGAACCGCTTTCCCGAACAGGTCGAGCGCGGAGCGCAAACGACGCAGCCCCACACGCATCTGATGCACGCTCGACGGGTCGTGACCGGACGCGACGCCACGTTCGTTCGCGTTGACCTGGTCCAGACAGTTGCGCGCGATACGGCAGAACGCGTCTTCGATCGAATCGCGTTTCTTCAGTTGCACCGGCCGCGCCTTGACGGCCGCGCGGTGCTCGCCGACGAGGAGCCCGTAGCCGAGATCGGCCTTGCTCTCGCGATCGATTCGCAATGGCACGATGTCGAGCATGGCCAGCGCGACGCCGTACAGGCTTTCCGGCTCGCCGTGCTTCAGCTCCAGTTCGACGGCGGCGATCGGGACCGAACCCGACTCCGCTTCCACGGTACCTTTGTCGAGCGCGACCTCGAGCTCGTCTCCGGACGGCAGGCGCAGCGGAAAGACCGACCGCCTGATCCGCGTGACGAACACCGGCTCGAGCTGGCCGGCCGTCGCCTCGTCGCGGACGAGCCTGCCGCAATCGCTGTCGTCGGGTATGCGTTCCCGCAGCGGCGCGAGATCGGGGACGTCGTCATCGACGGGCGTTTCGAACTCGTTCCTGTCGAACAGTCCGGCCTGCGACGCCCCGTCCAGCTTCAGCGTCTGGACCCTCTCGTCGCCGGTCGCGCGCACCCGCAGCGAAGCCGCGCACCGGTGCACGCCGAGCGCGGGTGTATCGAAATAGGTGCTCGTCAGCAGTTGCGATGCGCTGGCGCGCCCGGATTGCGCGAGCAACGGCGCGCGACGCAGCTTGTCGAGATCCTTTGCGGAAATCCGCAGTTTCAACTCCCGTTCCATGGCGCCTCCGAGGTGCGTGTCCTTGTTTCAGGCTACACCCGATCGGTCGTGCCGGCGGCCATGCGTGCGCGTCGGGACGCGAAACCGCGGCAGCGCGATGCGGCGGGAATCCGCGCGACGGGCCGCACCGACGGCGGATTACGCCACCGCCCGCCGCTCATGCAGCCGCAACGCGGCCCACGCGATCCCGGCGGAGGCGATCCCGACCACCCCGCCGAACGTGCCGATCCACGGCAGGCCGAAATCCCCGGCGATATGGTTGCCGAGCAGCGCGCCGGCGCCGATGCCGACGTTGTACAGCCCGGAAAAGATCGACACTGCGAGATCGGTCGCCTCGGGCGCGAGCTTCAGCACCCACGCCTGCATCGCGAGCCCGAAGCAGACGATCGCGCCGCCCCACACCAGCGTGTGAACCGACAGCGTGACGATGTTCAGCGCGCTCGGGAACAGGATCAGCAGACACGCCGACAGCGCGATGATCGACGCGAGCAGGAAATCGGCCGGCCGCTCGGGAAACACGCGGTTGAAGCAGACCGCGGCCGGCATGCCGGCGACGCCGAACAGGATCAGCACGTAGGTGATCCGGCTGCTGCTCGCATGATTGACGCTCTGCACGAACGGCTCGATGTACGTGTACGACGTGAAATGCGCGGACACGACCAGCACGGTGATCGCATACAGCGATACCAGCACCGGCTTCCTGAGAAACATGCCGATGCTGGACAGCGATCCGGCGCCCTGGCTCGGCAGCGCCGGCAGCGTCATGCGCAGCATCAGCAGCGCGACGGCCGCCGCGCCGCCGATCACGAGGAACGTCACGCGCCAGCCGAGCGCCTCGCCGATCACGCGCCCGAGCGGAATGCCGGCGACCATCGCGATCGCCGTGCCCATCGCGAGCAGGCTCAACGCGCGGCTCTTGCGGTCGCTCGGCGCGAGCCGCACGGCCAGCGGGACGGAAATCGACCAGAACACCGCATGCGCGCACGCGATGCCGAGCCGGCCGATCATCAGCACCGTGAAATTCCACGCGACGCCGGTGACGACGTGGCTGCCGATGAACACCAGCAGCGCGCAGCTCAGCAGCTTGCGCCGCTCGACGTGGCGCGTGACGAACGTCAACGGCAGCGACACGACCGCGACGGCCCACGCGTAGATCGTCAGCATCAGGCCGACGTCGGTCGGCTGCATCCGCAGGCTGTCGCCGATCGCGCTCAGCAGCGCGACGGGCACGAATTCGGTGGTGTTGAAGATGAAGGCAGTGAGTGCCAGGGCCAGGACGCCCCACCACGACTGTTCGGAACTGACGGCGTCCGGAGTTGCCATACGGGAATTCGACGAGGGTTGGGGGCGCGTGCGGCGCGGGCAGGCGGCCCGGCGCATCGGCGCCCGGCGCATCGGCGCGATTGTACCAGCGGCAAATGACACGTCGCCGCCGGGACATGGCGATGACACGGCCGCGCGCCGATAATGCGTCGAAGGCCTTTTCGCGGACGATTCGCCCGAATTTCATCGGGCCAGGAGATTCACATGCGCATTGAAACGTCGTTTCTGTTCGATCTCGACGGCACGCTCGTCGACAGCGTCTACCAGCACGTGCTCGCATGGAAGGAAGCGCTCGATGCCGAGGGCATCGAGCTGTCGGTGTGGCGCATCCACCGCAAGATCGGGATGAGCGGCGGCCTGTTCCTGAACCAGTTGCTGCGCGAGACGGCCGGAGACATCGACGCCGAGCGCGTCGAACGGCTCGCGCGGCTGCATGCGGCCGCTTACCAGCGGCTGCGCGCGCAGGTCCGGCCGCTGCCGGGCGCGCGCGAGCTGCTGGCCGCGCTGTCGAACGCGGGCATCCGCTGGGCGATCGCGACCAGCGGGCGGATGGAAACGGCCGCCATCAACCTCGAGGCGCTCGGCGTCGATCCGGCGAAGAACGTGGTCGTCACGCGCGATCAGGTCAAGTATGCGAAGCCGGATCCCGATCTGTTCCTGACGGCCGCCGCGAAGCTGAACGTGCCGATCGAGCATACGGTGGTGGTCGGCGACAGCATCTGGGACATGCTCGCCGCGAGCCGCTGCCGCGCGCTGGGCGTCGGGCTGCTGTCGGGCGGTTACGGCAGCGACGAGCTGGAACGCGCGGGCGCGCTGCGCGTGTACGACGATCCGGCGGATTTGCTGTGGCACCTCGACGAGATCGCGGCGCGGCCGTGAGGCCCGAATCGTCCGCCTGACCCGCGGCGCCGGCCCTCCGGCGTCGCCTTCGTCGGCGCGTCGCCCCGCGTGCACGCATCCGGCCGCGCCGGTCGGGTCGGATCAATCGTCGTCGACGCGCTTGTCGACCAGATAACGCCCGCGCTCGACGCCCGCGCGCAGCGCCTCGTCCTCCGTCTTCCATTCCAGGCCGTCCGGCTCCGGCACGTAGAGCTCGATGCGCGCGCCGTCGACATACACCTGCACTTCGTCATCCCACGCGCCGCGCGCGTTGCGCCGCGCCCAGACGCGAATCTCGTGGCCGCGATACGGGTCGCGCACCTGTGCGTCCTGTTGATGCTGCATGCTGGCCCCCTGTGCTTATCTGCGATGGCGATGCAAAAAATGCGCGCCGCACGATCGCCGCGCGCGCCGTCGGCCCCCCGCGCACAAGCCGTGCCCGCTGTCCGGCCGCCCGGCACGCACCTTGCGTCCCTCTTGCGCACGGACTGCTCCGGAACGCCAGACAAAAAAGGGAGGCCACGATGATCGGCCATTTGGAACTCCTCGGACGCCTGCTGCTCGCCGCGCTGCTCGGCAGCGTGGTCGGGCTCGAACGCGAACGGCTCAACTGGGCCGCCGGCCTGCGCACGCACATGCTGGTGTGCGTCGGCTCGGCGCTCGTGATGCTCGTCTCCACCTTCGGCTTCGAAGACGTGCGCGGGCAAAACGGCGTCGTGCTCGATCCGTCGCGGGTCGCGGCGCAGGTGGTCTCGGGCATCGGCTTTCTCGGCGCCGGCTCGATCCTGCTGCGCGGCGAAGTCGTGCGCGGACTGACGACGGCCGCGAGCCTCTGGGCGGTGGCCGGCGTCGGCCTCGCGGCCGGCGGCGGCATGTATGTCGGGTCGATCGGCGCGACGGCGATCGTGCTCGCGATCCTCGCGGGCGTGAAGCCGATCGAGCGTCGCTTCATCGCGCAGCGGCAGCAGCGCACGCTGCGGCTCGTCGTCGAGCGCGGCGGCCTGACGCTCGGCACGCTGCACGACACGCTCGGCACCGGCCGCGTGCGCGTGAAGCGGTTCATCGTCCAGCAGTCCGACGACGATCCGGATACCGACGACATCTCGGTGTCGTTCTCGCGCACGAGCGGCGCGGAATTTGCGGCGATCTGCGAAGCGCTGCAAGGCATCGCCGGCGTGCGGACCTGCAGTCCCGACACCTCGTCAAGGAGTTTCGCGTGACCCAGACCGAACTGCTCTCCTACCTCGTGACGAGTCAGCTGGCCGCGCGCATGCGCAGCGGCACATGGCTCACGACCAGCCAGGTGGTCGGCGCGCTGCGCGCATGGCTCGCGTGCCGTCACGCCGAATGCGGCTGGCTCGACCGGATCCGGATCGCGAACGCGTCCACCACGATCGCGCAAGGCATCTACGAGATCGCGGCCGCTTACGGCGATCCCGACAGCGGCGAACGCATCCGGATCGACGCCGATTCGCCGGAACTGCTGGCGCTGCGCGCGCGTTGCGACGCGCTGCTGCAACGCATCGACGGCGACCCGGACGTCGATGCCCGATGATCGTGCCGGACCGCATGCCGCGCACCGCATTCGCGACGGCAGGCCCCGACGACGCGGTTGCCGCCCCCTCGCACACGGACGAGCCGGCAAGACACGGGCTGCTCGAATGCGGTCGCAACTGCGACACGATCCGCGATGCGGACCGCTTCGCGATGCTGGTGGACGGCGACGCATATTTCGCGACGCTGCGCGCCGCGCTGCGGCGGGCGCGCCACACCGTCTTCATCGTCGGCTGGGACGTCGACAGCCAGATGCATCTGTCGCCCGCCGACGCCGGCGACGGCCTGCCCGGCACGCTCGCCGCATTCCTGCACGCGCTCGCGGCCGCGCGGCACAACCTGCGCATCTACGTGCTCGCGTGGGACTTCGCGATGATCTACGCGCTGGAGCGCGACTGGCCCCCCGTCTATCGCGCCGCGTGGCGTGCGCACCGCGGCATCCGCTTCCGGCTCGACGACACGCATCCGCGCGGCGCGTCGCATCACCAGAAGCTCGTCGTGATCGACGACCGGCTCGCGTTCGTCGGCGGGCTCGACCTGACGCGCGAACGCTGGGATACGCCCGCGCACGCGGCCGACGACCCGCGCCGTCGCGATGCACGCGGGATGCCGTACGGGCCGTTTCACGACGTGCAGGCGATGTTCGACGGCGACGCGGCCGCCGCGATCGGCGAGCAGGCACGCTCGCGCTGGCTCAATGCTTGCGGGCGTCCGATCGCGATCCGCGCGCAGCGGCATCTCGAGCGTGACGAAGACGTCGATCCGTGGCCGCCCGGCGCGCGCGTCGACATGCGCAACGTGCGGCTCGGCATCGCGTATACGGCGCCGGGCCACCGCGGTCGCGAGCCCGTGCGGCAGGTGCGCGCGCTGGTCGAGGATACGATCCGCGCCGCGCGCCGCCACCTGTACATCGAAAACCAGTATTTCACGGCGACGGTGGTGCGCGAGACGCTGTCCGCGCGGCTGGCCGACGCGCACGGGCCGGACGTGACGGTCGTCGCGCCGCGCGTGCAGAGCGGCTGGCTGCAGGAAGCGACGATGGGCGTGCTGCGCGCGCGGCTGCACGCGACGCTCCAAGCCGCCGACCGCTTCGACCGCTACCGGCTGCTGTATCCGCATGTCGACGGCCTCGGCGACACGTGCGTGAACGTGCACAGCAAGATCCAGATCGTCGACGACGAATGCATCGTGATCGGCAGCGCGAACCTGAACAACCGGTCGATGGTGCTCGACACCGAATGCTGCATCGCGCTCGTCGCGGCCGGCGAGACGCGCATCCGTGCCGCGATCGCCGGGCTGCGCGACCGCCTGCTGGCCGAACATCTCGGCACGACGCCGGCGGCAGTGGCCGCCGCGTTCGCGGAAGCCGGCCGGCCGAACGCCGCGCTCGACCTGTTGCGCGCGAAACCGGGCCGCACGCTGCGCACGCTCGACCCGGCCGTGGCGCCGCAGCTCGACGCGCTGGTGCCGGTCAGCGCGCGGCTCGACCCCGAACAGCCGATCGAGCCGGACCGGTTCGTCCGCGAGTTCGTGCCGCGCGAACAGCACCGCTCGCTGACCGCGCGCTTTTTCGTGCTCGGCGCGGCCGTGCTGCTGATCGCCGCCCTCGCGCTCGCGTGGCGCTTCTCGCCGCTCGGCAAGGCGCTGAACGTCGCGTCGCTCGCGCAAGCGGCCACCCACGCCGCGCAACTGCCGGGCGCACCCGCGCTGCTGCTGGCCGGCTACGTGGTCGCGGCGACGCTGTCGGTGCCGATCACGCTGCTGATCACCGTCACGGGCCTCGTGTTCGGCGCGTGGCCGGGTTTCGCGTATGCGTCCGCCGACACGATGGCGGCCGCCGCCGTGACCTATGGAATCGGCCGCTGGCTCGGACGCGACGCGGTGCGCCGGCTCGCCGGCGCGCGCGCGAACCGGCTCAGCGAACACATCGGCCGGCGCGGCGTGGTCGCGATGGCCGTGCTGCGGCTGCTGCCGGTCGCGCCGTTTACGATCGTGAACCTGGTTGCCGGCGCATCGCACATCGGCCTGCGCGACTTCCTGGTCGGCACCGCGATCGGCATGCTGCCCGGCATCGTGCTGACCGTCACGTTCGCGCACCAGCTGACCGCCGCGTTCAGCCATCCCGGGCCCCGCGCGTTCGCGTGGCTCGCGGCGATCGGCGTCGCGTTGGTCGGCGTGTCGGTGCTGCTCGTCAGGGTGCTGCGGCGATGGCGCTGAGCCGGCAACCGGCCCCGCCGCCGGACATCGTCACGTCGGACGCCTCGCCCGCCGCCGCGCCCGGCGGGCGCGACCTGCGGATCGCGACGTACAACATCCGCGGCGGCTACGGCGCATGGCCCGCGCGCGCGGCCGACCGGATCGCGGCAGTCATCCACGAACTCGACGCGGACGTGATCGCGCTGCAGGAGGTGCCGCTCGGCGGGTCGCGCGCGCCCGACGTGCTCGCGCACCTGCGCGACGCGACCGGCATGCACGCGGCGGCCGGTCCGACCATCGATACGCCGGAGCGCCGCTACGGCAACGCCGTGCTGTCGCGCTGCCCGATCCGCGCGGCGCGCACGCTCGACCTGTCGTTCCACCAGCGCGAGCCGCGTGGCGCGCTCGATGCGGACATCGACTGCGGCGCGGGCACGCTGCGCGTGGTCGCGACCCATCTCGGGCTGTCGGCGAACGAACGCAGCGCGCAGGTGCAGCGGCTGCTCGCCGCGTTCGACACCGGCGCGATGCCGGTGATCCTGATGGGCGACATCAACGAATGGTTCGTGCGCGGCCGCGCGCTGCAGACGCTGGTCACGCGGTTTCGCCGCGCGCCGGCGCCGCGCACGTTCCCGACGCTGTGCCCGGTGTTCTCGCTCGACCGCATCTGGATTCATCCGGGCGAATTGCTGGTCGACGTGAACGTGCATCGCAGCATGCTGGCCCGGCACGCGTCGGATCATTACCCGCTCGTCGCGCGAATGCGCTTGACGTCCTAGGGCCTGTTCACGCTAATAATGGGCTTGCGCTGGCTCCCAGAAGGGCCGAGCGCAAGGAATGCGACGAAGCGAATACTCGACGTATTCGCAAGGAGCATGACGCAGCGATCGGCCCTTCTGGGGGCCAGCCCCACGAATGAATTTTTTCGGAACAGGGGAACGAGCCTTGCCGGCCGCATTGCGGCGTCGCACGTCGCTTGTTTGGCTCGGCCAAACGGCGCTCCGTGCTCCTTGCACTACGACCGGCAAGGCACGTTCGCAAGCCCGTTATTAGCGTGAACAGGCCCTAGCCTGGCACGCCGCTTGCACACGCGCCCCACCGCGTTGACGAACCCTGACGGAGCTTGCCCATGCGAACCGACGAACTCGCCGGAACGGCCCTCGACTACTGGTGCGCGCGCGCGTTGTGCGCGGACGACGAAGACACGCTGTGCTTCACGGCCGTCGAGCCGCAACTGATCGTGACCGCCGCGTGCGACGCGTTGCGGCGCCTCGACGCGCATTTCGCGCCGTCGGCGTCGTGGGCCGACGCGGGAGCGGTGCTCGATCGCGTCGGCGACCTGCGGATCGCACGACGCGGCGACGGCGTCGAATGCGACGCAAGCTTCATCGACGGCCCGTCGACCTGCGCGGCGCGCGCGCCCGATGGACGAACCGCGCTGCTGCGCGCATTCGTGCGGGCGCGCTTCGGCGACGACGTCGATCCTCCGCCGTCGTTCGCGCACCGGATCGAGCGCGGGACGCCGGTGCGTTACGACCCCGGAGCGCCGCTTCCCGACGCGGACGCCGATCCGGCCACCGGCGACCGTTCGGACATCCGCTCGATTCCGCGCATGTGACGGCGCCGAACGCGCCGGCGCCGCCCGGCGCGCAATGCAGCGACCGTACAGCGCTCATGTAAAAACGACAGGGGTTCCGTATCCGGCGTCCCGCACGCACGTTGCCGCTCGGGGCGCCGCGCCGCAGGCACGCGGGTTGCGGCGCACGGCCGTTACCGTTCGCCGCCGCCCGCTCACGCCACTCCATGAACGTCACGCCACCCTTCGCCCCACATCTCTACTTTTGCGACGCCCGCCTCGTCGGTCCGCTCGACGTATGGCCCGACACCTTCGCCCACATCGCGGGCATGGGCTTCGATCACGTGCTGATCGGCGGCTTCTGGGCCGCCAGCGTCGCGGGTTTTCCGCGTCACGTCGCCGACTTCCACCGGCCGGCCGCGACGTTCGCGACGCGCGCCGGCGCGCTCGAGACGTTCTCGCGGCTCGCGCAGATCGCGCACGGCCACGGGCTGCGCGTCATGCTCGAAGTGATACCGGACCGCATCGCGCGCGACAACCCGCTGCGCGCCGAGCATCCGGACTGGTACGTCGAGCGCTCGCACGACGACGCGCTGATCGATCCGCGTCGCGCCGCGCATGAACTCGACGTCGCGCATGCACAGGTCGGCGAGGACGCGGCACACGACGCGCTCGCCGCATGGTGGTGCGCGCATCTCGCCGCGTTCGCGGACGCCGGCGCGGCCGGCTTCCTGATCGACGCGCCGCATCATCTGCCGGCCGCGTGGTGGCCCGGCTGGCGCGCGGCGCTGCGTCGCGCGCGCCCGGACGTCGCCGTGCTGGCCGGCGTGCCCGGCCATGCGCGCGACGCGCTCGCGCAATTCGAGGCGGCCGGCTTCGACGCGGTGTTCTCGTCGGCACGCTGGTGGGATCTGCGCTCGCCGTGGTTCGCGGACGAACACCGGCTGCTGCGGCGCATCGGCTCGCCGATCGCGTTTCCCGACGCCTACGACGGCCCGCGTCTCGCCGACGACTGGCACGACGCGCCGAACGAAACGCTCGCCCGCGCGTATCGCCGCGCGTTGTGGACCGCGGCGGCGCTCGGCACCGGGTGGCTCGTGCCGATGGGCTTCGAGCGCGGCGTCACGCTGCCGCTGATGGCGCGCGATGCGGACGCCACGCGCTATCGCGCCGCGTTCGACGATGCGCGCTTCGACCTGTCCGGCGCAATCGCCGACGCGAACGCATGGCGCCGTGCGACGCCGCTCGCGGCCGAGCGCGGCGAAATCGCGCAACTGAGCGCGCCCGGCGCAGCCGCGACCGCGCTGTTGCGCGGCACCGGCCCGTCGCTCGAACACGACGACGCGGCACTGCTGATCGTGCTGAATCCCGATCTCGATGCCGATGCGCCGGTCGATCCCGCCGCGATCCTGCCCGGCGTGCCGGGCGGCTTCACGCACGTCGCGACACCGGACGGACCGCATCGGCACGCGCTCGTCGCGCTGCCCGCCTTCACGCTCGAACCCGGCGGTCATGCGTTGCTCGACGCGTCGCACGCGCCGCCCGCGACCTCGCGCGCCGATGCCGCCGACGAGCGCACCGCGCTGTCCGCCGCGCTCGCGGCCGACCGGATCGCGATCGAGCGCGTCGAGCCGGCCGTGGACGGCGGCCGCTTCGCGATCAAGCGCGTGATCGGCGAAACACTGGTTGTGCACGCATCGATCTTCTCGGACGGCCACGCGCATCTCGCGGCCGCGCTGCAATGGCGCGCGGACGACGAGGACGACTGGCGCGAAGTGCCGTTCGTCGCGGAGCCGAACGATCGCTGGCACGCGCGCATCGCGCTCGACCGGCTCGGCCGCCATGCGTTCCGCGTGATCGCGTGGCGCGACGACTGGGCGTCGCTCGCAACCGACATCGCGAAGAAACACGCGGCCGGCCAGGACGTGACGCTGGAAGTGCGCGAAGCGGAGCTGCTGCTCGCGACCGCGCTGAAGTGCGCCGCGCCCGCCGATCCGCGCGCGGTCCGGCAGATGGAGCATCTGGCAGCCGACTTCAAGGACGCGTCGCACGAACACCGGCTTGCACTGATCGGCGACCCCGCGCTGGCCGACGCATACGCGGCGCTGCGCTACCGCCCGTTCGCCACGCACGACAAGACCGTCTATCCGGTCGAGGTCGAGCGCCGTGCCGCGCGCTTCTCGAGCTGGTACGAGATGTTCCCGCGCTCGGCGAGCAACGATCCGCACCGGCACGGCACGTTCGACGACGTGATCGCGCAGTTGCCGCGCATCCGCGACATGGGCTTCGACGTACTGTATTTCCCGCCGATCCATCCGATCGGCACGACCGCGCGCAAGGGCCGCAACAACACATTGAAGGCCGGCCCGGACGACGTCGGCAGCCCGTACGCGATCGGCTCGCCCGACGGCGGCCACACGGCCGTCCATCCGCAGCTCGGCACGCTCGCGTCGTTCCGCACGCTGGTCGATGCGGCGCGCGCGCAAGGGCTCGAGATCGCGCTGGACTTCGCGATCCAGTGCTCGCCCGACCATCCGTGGCTCGCCGCGCATCCGGGCTGGTTCGCATGGCGGCCCGACGGCTCGCTGCGCTTCGCGGAAAATCCGCCGAAGCGCTACCAGGACATCGTGAATCCCGACTTCTACGCGCCGGATGCGCAGCCCGACCTGTGGCTCGCGCTGCGCGACGCGGTGCTGTTCTGGGTCGACGCGGGCGTGCGGATTTTCCGCGTCGACAATCCGCACACGAAGCCGCTGCCGTTCTGGGCATGGATGATCGCCGACGTGCGCGGCAAGCACCCGGACGTCGTGTTCCTGTCGGAGGCGTTCACGCGGCCGGGCATGATGTACCGGCTCGCGAAGGTCGGCTTCTCGCAGTCGTACACGTATTTCACGTGGCGCGAGACGAAGCGCGAGTTCATCGATTACCTGACCGAGCTGACGGCCGGCCCGCCCCGCGAGTTCTTCCGGCCAAACTTCTTCGTGAACACGCCCGACATCAATCCGCGCCACCTGCAGAACGCGCCGCGCTCGCAGTTCGTGATCCGCGCGGCGCTCGCGGCCACGCTCGCCGGGTCGTGGGGCCTGTATTCGGGCTTCGAGATCGGCGAATCGGCGCCGCTGCCCGACAGCGAGGAATACGCGGATGCGGAGAAATACGAACTGCGCACGCGCGACTGGAACAAGGCCGCGCACATCGGCGCCGAAATCGCACGTTTGAACCGCGCGCGGCGCGAGCATCCGGCGCTGCAGACCCACCTCGGCCTCACGTTCGCCGACGCGGACAACGACCAGGTGCTCGTGTTCGTGAAGGCGACGCCCGCGCACGACAGCGTCGTCGCGATCGCGATCAGCCTCGACCCGTGGCATCCGCAGGCCGCGAATTTCACGCTCGATGCGTCGCTGTGGCGCGGCTTCGGGCTCGTCGACGGCGAACCGCTCGACGCGCTCGAACAGGACGCCGCGCATGCCGAAACCTGGCGCGGGCATCGCCAGTACGTGTCGCTCGACCCGCACGTCCGACCATATGCGATCTGGCGGCTCTCGCCGTCCCCCGGCGCCGCGCGAGCGGCGGCGCCCGAGCCGGGCGACGCCCGACACCCTTCCGGAGCACACGCATGATGAAACGCGAAGACTCCCTCGACGACGTGCGCCGCGCGCAGTTTCCGTCGCTCGCGCCGGCCGGCACGCCGCGCCGGCGCCGGTCGCGGCGCCGCGCGCCCGCGCTCTGCGCGGACGATCCGCTGTGGTACAAGGACGCGATCATCTATCAGGTGCACGTGAAGTCGTTCTACGACTCGAACAACGACGGGATCGGCGACTTCCCCGGCCTGATCATGAAGCTCGACTACATCGCCGAGCTGGGCGTCGACACGATCTGGCTGCTGCCGTTCTACCCGTCGCCGCGCCGCGACGACGGCTACGACATCGCGGATTATCGCGACGTGCATCCCGACTACGGCACGCTGGCCGACGTGCGGCGCTTCATTCGCGAAGCGCACGCGCGCGGCATCCGCGTGATCACCGAACTGGTGATCAATCACACGTCGGACCAGCATCCGTGGTTCCAGCGCGCGCGGCGCGCGAAGCCCGGCTCGATGCATCGCGACTACTACGTGTGGTCCGATACCGACACGAAATACGCCGGCACGCGGATCATCTTTCTGGATACCGAAACGTCGAACTGGACGCACGACCCGATCGCCGGCCAGTATTACTGGCACCGCTTCTACTCGCACCAGCCGGACCTGAACTTCGACAATCCGGCCGTCGTGCGCGAGGTGCTCCAGGTGATGCGTTTCTGGCTCGATCTCGGCATCGACGGGCTGCGGCTCGATGCGGTGCCGTACCTGGTCGAGCGCGAAGGCACCAACAACGAGAACCTGCCGGAGACGCACGCGATCCTGAAGCGCATCCGCGCGACGATCGACGCCGAGTATCCAAACCGCATGCTGCTCGCGGAAGCGAACCAGTGGCCGGAGGACGTGCAGGAATACTTCGGCCGCGAGGACGAATGCCACATGGCGTTCCACTTCCCGCTGATGCCGCGCATCTACATGTCGATCGCGAGCGAGGACCGCTTCCCGATCGTCGACATCATGCGGCAGACGCCGGCGCTCGCGCCGAGCAACCAGTGGGCCGTGTTCCTGCGCAATCACGACGAGCTGACGCTCGAGATGGTGACCGATTCCGAGCGCGACCTTCTTTGGCAGACCTACGCGTCCGACCGGCGCGCGCGGATCAACCTCGGCATCCGGCGCCGCCTCGCGCCGCTGATGGAGCGCGACCGGCGCCGCATCGAGCTGATCAACTCGCTGCTGCTGTCGATGCCCGGCACGCCGGTGATCTATTACGGCGACGAACTCGGGATGGGCGACAACATCCATCTCGGCGACCGCGACGGCGTGCGCACGCCGATGCAATGGTCGTCGGACCGCAACGGCGGCTTCTCGCGCGCGGACCCGGAACTGCTGGTGCTGCCGCCCGTGATGGGCTCGCTGTACGGCTATGACGCGGTCAACGTCGAGGCGCAGACGCGCGACCCGCATTCGCTGCTGAACTGGACGCGCCGCATCCTGTCGACGCGCCGCGCGACGCAGTCGTTCGGGCGCGGCACGATCCGTTTCCTGCGCCCGGAGAACCGCAAGGTGCTCGCGTACCTGCGCGAACTCGAAGGCCACGAGACGGTGCTGTGCGTCGCGAACCTGTCGCGCTCGTCGCAGGCGGTCGAACTCGACCTGTCCGAATTCGCGGGCCGCGTGCCGATCGAGATGACGTCGGACTCGGCGTTTCCGCCGATCGGGCAGCTCACTTACCTGCTCACCTTTCCGCCGTACGGATTCCTCTGGTTCGTGCTGTCCGAGCACGGCCGCGAGCCGTCGTGGCGGCAGCCGCACGCGGAGCCGCTGCCCGAATACGTGACGATCGTGATGCGGCGCGGCGACGTGCGGCCCGACGTCGGGCAGCTGCATACGCTCGCGCACGATGCGCTCGCGTCGTGGCTCGCGCGGCGGCGCTGGTTCGCGTCGAAGGACCGCAAGATTGGCGATGCGTGGCTGAATGTCGTCACGCCGATGCCGGACGAACCGTTCCAGTATGCGGAGGCATGGGTGTCCGCGAGCGACGGTGGCGTCGAGCGTTACGTCGTGCCGCTGGCCGCCGCGTGGGGCGGCGAGACGTCGCATCCGCTGTTCGCGCAGCTCGCGCTCGCGCGGGTGCGGCGCGGCCACACGGTCGGCTACCTGACCGACGCGTTCGCGCTGCCCGCGTTCGCGCGCGGGATGCTGCGCAAGCTGCGCGACGGCGCGACGGTGCCGACGTCCGACGGCGGCCGCCTCGACTTCCTGCCCGAACATGCGCTCGCCGCGCTCGACCCCGGCGACGACGCCGAGGTGCGCTGGCTCGCGGCCGAGCAGAGCAACAGCTCGCTCGTGATCGGCGACGAGATCGTGCTGAAGCTCGTGCGCAAGGTCGCGCACGGCATCCATCCGGAAGCGGAGATGAGCCGCCACCTGACGCGGATCGGCTATGCGAACACCGCGACGCTCGCCGGCGAAGTCGTGCACGTCGATCCGGACGGCTCGCCGCATACGGTCGCGATCCTGCAGCGCTACGTCGACAACCAGGGCGACGCGTGGACGCGTTCGTTCGACTTCCTGAAACGCGCGGTCGACGAGCTCGCGCTGCCCGCCGTCGCCGACGGCGAAGCGGCCGAGCCCGACGAGGAACCGGACGCGCTGCTCGGCTACGCGGCGTTCGCGGGCATCGTCGGCACGC
Source organism: Burkholderia sp. RF7-non_BP4 (assembly GCF_001521935.1). Taxonomy (NCBI): domain Bacteria; kingdom Pseudomonadati; phylum Pseudomonadota; class Betaproteobacteria; order Burkholderiales; family Burkholderiaceae; genus Burkholderia; species Burkholderia sp. RF7-non_BP4. Next base: position 365,893 of record NZ_LOTA01000095.1, read on the forward strand.
GGCTGGGCCAGCTGCACGTCGCGCTCGCGCAGCCGTCCGACGACCCGGCCTTCACGCCGGAGCGCGCGACGCCCGAGCACGTCGACGGCTGGTGCCTCGACGCGATCGCGTCGTTCAGGCACGCGCTCGACGTGCTGGGCACGCGGCTCGATGCGCTCGATCCGGCCATGCGCGCCGCCGCCGACACGCTGCTCGCGTCGCGCGACGCGGCCGTGCAGGCGCTCGGCGAACTGGTGCCGCGCACGCTCGACGCGCAATGCACGCGGATTCACGGCGATTTCCATCTCGGCCAGGTGCTCGACGTGCAGGGCGACGCGCTGCTGATCGACTTCGAAGGCGAGCCCGCACGGCCGCTCGAGCGGCGCCGCGCGAAGTCGCATCCGCTGCGCGACGTGGCCGGCTTCCTGCGCTCGCTGTCGTACGTGAGCGCGACCGCTCAGTTCGCGATCGAAAAGGCGCCGCCGCAGGCGGCTGGCCGCAAGCGCGCGCTGTTCGACCGCTTCGGGCAGGCCGCCGCCGACCGCTTCGTCGAATGCTATCGCGCGGCCGCCGACCAGGCGCCCGATCGCTTCGTCGACCCGCGCTACGCCGATCGCCTGCTCGCGCTGTTCCTGATCGACAAGGCCTCGTACGAACTCTGCTACGAGGCCGCGAACCGCCCCGACTGGCTCGGCGTGCCGGTCGGCGGGCTCGCCGCGCTCGTCGAACGCCTGCTCGACGCGGACCGCACACCCGACAACGGAGGCACCCGATGACCGACACGCTGTTCGACCGCCGCGATATCGATGCGCTGCTCGCCGGCCGCCACCCCGACCCGTTCGCGTGCCTCGGCCCGCACGGGGATGCCGGGCGGATCGTCGTGCGTGCGCTGCTGCCCGGCGCGCGGCGCGTGCGTGCGGTGACGCCCGACGGCGACGAACTCGGCACGCTCGCGTGCGTCAACGACGCCGGCTGTTTCGCGGGGACGCTCGCGCACGACGGCCATTACCGGCTCGCGATCGACTGGCCCGACACTCGCCAGGTGACCGACGACGCCTATGCGTTCGGCATGCTGCTCGACGATGCGGCGCTCGCGCGTTTCGCGGCCGGCGACCCGGCCGCCGTGCTCGACTGCCTCGGCGCGACGCCCGCGCGCATCGACGGCGTCGACGGCGTGCGCTTCGCGGTATGGGCGCCGAACGCGCAACGCGTGTCGGTGGTCGGCGACTTCAACACATGGGACGGCCGCCGGCATCCGATGCGGCTGCGGCGGCCGTGGGGCGTCTGGGAGCTGTTCGTGCCGGGCATCGGCGCCGGCGAGCATTACAAATACGAGCTGTGCGCGAGCGACGGACGCGTGCTGCCGCACAAGGCCGATCCGTGCGCGCGCGCGACCGAGGCGCCGCCGCGCACCGCGTCCATCGTCGCCGACACGGCGGCGCTCGACGCGTTCGCGTGGCACGACGACGGCTGGCTGCACGCGCGGCCGCACGCGGACCGCCGCTTCCGCATCCCGTGGTCGATCTACGAGGTGCACGCGGAATCGTGGCAGCGCGTGCCCGAGGAAATGGACCGCAGCGCGACCTGGGACGAGCTCGCCGAGCGGCTGATCCCGTACGTGCACGGCATGGGCTTCACGCACGTCGAATTCATGCCGATTTCCGAGTATCCGTTCGGCGGCTCGTGGGGCTACCAGCCGCTCGCGCAGTTCGCGCCGTCCGCGCGCTTCGGGCCGGTCGACGGCTTCGCGCGCTTCGTCGACCGCGCGCATGCGGCCGGCATCGGCGTGATCGTCGACTGGGTGCCCGCGCACTTCCCGAACGACCCGCACGGTCTCGCGCAGTTCGACGGCAGCGCGCTGTACGAGCATGCCGATCCGCGCGAAGGCATGCATCCCGACTGGAACACCTGCGTGTTCAACCTCGGGCGCAACGAGGTCGGCGCGTTCCTCGTCGCGTCGGCGCTCGCGTGGGCACGGCGCTATCACGTCGACGGAATCCGCGTCGACGCGGTCGCGTCGATGCTGTACCGCGACTATTCGCGCAAGGAAGGCGAATGGGTGCCGAACGTGCACGGCGGACGCGAGAATCTCGAATCCGTCGCATTCCTGCGCACGCTGAACGACACGCTGCACGGCGCGCTCGCGCCGCAGGGCGTCGTCACCTTCGCGGAGGAATCGACGGCGTGGCCGGGCGTCACCGCGTCGACCGGCGACGGCGGGCTCGGCTTCGACTTCAAGTGGAACATGGGCTGGATGCACGACACGCTCGCGTATCTGCGCGAGGATCCGATCCATCGCCGCTATCACCACGACCGGATGACGTTCGGGCTCGTCTATGCGTTCTCCGAGCGCTTCGTGCTGCCGCTGTCGCACGACGAGGTCGTGCACGGCAAGGGCTCGCTCGCCGCGAAGATGCCCGGCGACGCGTGGCAGCGGCTCGCGACGCTGCGCGCGTACTTCGGCTTCATGTGGGCGCATCCCGGCAAGAAGCTGCTGTTCATGGGCAGCGAATTCGCGCAATGGGCCGAGTTCGCGCACGACGCAACGCCGCACTGGGACCTGCTCGACGCGCCCCCGCATCGCGGCGTGCAACGGCTCGTGCGCGACCTGAACCGCGTGTACGCGGCCGAACCGGCGCTGCATGCGCTCGACTGCCACGCGGAAGGCTTCGCGTGGCTGATCGGCGACGATCGCGACAACAGCGTATTCGCGTTCGCGCGCCGCGACGACGTCGGCCGCCTCGTGGTCGCGGTCAGCAACTTCACGCCGGTGCCGCGCGCCGGCTATCGCATCGGGCTGCCCGCGCCCGGCCAGTGGCGCGAACTGATGAACACCGATGCGGCCGTGTACGGCGGCACCAATGCCGGCAACGACGGCGCCGTATGGGCGGAAGCCGTGCCCGCGCACGGCGAATCGTGGTCGGCCGCGTTGCGCCTGCCGCCGCTCGCGACCGTATGGCTGAGTCCGGCCTGACACCCGGCGACCTCGACACGGAGACCCTCCCCATGCCGACCGCCTTGCCATCCCGACTCGATCCCGGCCGCGCCTATCCGCTCGGTGCGACCTGGGACGGTCTCGGCACCAACTTCGCGGTGTTTTCCGCACATGCGCAGCGCATCCAGCTGTGCGTGTTCGATCCGACCGGCCGCAAGGAACTCGCGCGGCTCGACCTGCCCGAATGCACCGACGAGGTGTGGCACGGCTACCTGCCGAACGCGCATCCGGGCACCGTGTACGGCTTTCGCGCGGACGGCCCGTACCAGCCGCAGCATGGCCATCGCTTCAATCCGACCAAGCTGCTGCTCGACCCGTACGCACGCAAGCTGGTCGGTCATTTCCGCTGGTCCGACGCGCTGTTCGGCTATCGCGTGCATTCGAACCGCGCGGACCTGTCGATGGACCGCCGCGACTCGGCGCCCGCGATGCCGAAGGCCGTGGTCGTCGACGAGGCGTTCGACTGGCGCACCGACCGGCGCCCGGACGTGCCGTGGCGCAGCACCGTGATCTACGAGGCCCACGTGCGCGGCGCGTCGATGCGGCGCGCCGGGCTGCGTGCGCCGGAACGCGGCACCTTCGCGTCGCTCGCGCATCCGGCGTTCATCGATCACCTGTTGTCGATCGGCGTGACCACGGTGGAGCTGCTGCCCGTGCACGCGTTCCTGCAACAGCGCGCGCTCGTGAACCGCGGGCTGCGCAACTACTGGGGCTACGACACGGCCGCGTTCTTCGCGCCGGAGCCGTCGTATCTGTCGACGCGGCGGCTCGACGAAATGCGCATCGCGATCCGGCAGCTGCATGCGGCCGGCATCGAGGTCGTGCTCGACGTCGTCTACAACCACACGTGCGAAGGCAACGAGCTCGGCCCGACGCTGTCGTGGCGCGGCCTCGACAACGCGAGCTACTACCGGCTGCGGCCGGACGACCCGCGTTACCACGTCGACGAGACCGGCTGCGGCAACACCTTGAACATGTCGCACCCGCGCGTCGTGCAGATGGTGATGGACTCGCTGCGCTACTGGGCCACCGCGTTCAACATCGACGGCTTCCGTTTCGATCTCGGCGTGACGCTCGGCCGCGAGGATCACGGCTTCGAGCCGGGCGCGGGGTTCTTCGACGCGCTGCGGCAGGACCCGGTGCTCGCGCAGCGCAAGCTGATCACCGAGCCGTGGGACCTCGGCCCCGGCGGCTATCAGCTCGGCCGCCACCCGCCCGGCTTCGCCGAATGGAACGACCGCTTTCGCGACACCGTGCGGCGCTTCTGGCGCGGCGACGCCAGGCAGCGCCCCGAACTCGCCGCGCGCCTCGCGGGCTCGGCCGACCTGTTCAATCATCAACGGCGCCATACGTGGGCGTCGGTGAACTTCGTCACCGCGCACGACGGCTTCACGCTCGCCGATCTCGTGTCGTATGCGCACAAGCACAACGACGCGAACGGCGAGGACAATCGCGACGGCCGCGACGACAACTGCAGCGCGAACTGGGGCGTCGAGGGCGCGACCGACGACGCGTCGATCCGCGACCTGCGCGCGCGCGTCGCGCGCTCGATGCTGGCGACGCTGTTCACCGCGCTCGGCACGCCGATGATCGTCGCCGGCGACGAATTCGGCCGCACGCAGCATGGCAACAACAATGCGTATTGCCAGGACAACGAACTGTCGTGGCTCGACTGGGACCTTGCGCACAGCGACGAAGGCGAGCAGATGATGCGCTTCGTGTCGCGGCTCGCCGCGCTGCGGCGCATGTATCCGGTGATGTCCGCGCCGCGCTATCCGTCGGGCGACCGCGACGGCGCGCCCGGGATGCACGAGATCGACTGGTTCGACGAACGCGGCGGCGCGATGAGCGTGCCTGCGTGGGAGGACGGCGAGCGCCGCGCGCTGACGATGCGTCGGGTCGGCACGGGCCGCACCGGGCGCACCGAGGCGTTGCTCGTGATGCTGAATGCGTCGACCCATGCCATTACGTTCAAGCTGCCCGCGCCGGTGCTCGACTACCGCGTGCTGCTCGACACCGCGACACCCGACGCCGGCCCGCGCTCGTGGCCGGAGGCCGGCCTCGACGTCGCCGCGCACGCCGCCGTGATCGCGGTCGCGGCCGTGCCGCCATCCCCGCCCTCGTGAGGTACCGCCATGACGTCACGTACCGCCCATCCGCCCGGCACGCACGCGTTCGCGTCGTCGTTCGGCGCGACCTGCATCGACGCAGCACACACGCGCTTTCGCCTGTGGGCACCCGCGAGCCGCACGGCCACGGTCGAACTGCATGGCGAGCAGCGAATCCCGATGCCGGCCGCCGGCGACGGCTGGTTCGAGGTCGTCGCGCCGTATGGCCCCGGCACGCTGTACCGCTTCCTGCTCGACGACGGCCTCGCCGTGCCCGATCCCGCGTCGCGCTTTCAGCCCAACGGCGTGCATGGCCCGAGCCAGGTCGTCGATCCCGCCGCGTACCGCTGGCGCAACGACGCGTGGCGCGGCCGGCCCTGGCACGAGACGGTGCTGTACGAACTGCACGTCGGTGCGTGCGGCGGCTATGCGAACGTCGAGCGGCGCCTGCGGGAGATCGCCGCGCTCGGCGTGACCGCGATCGAGCTGATGCCCGTCAACGCGTTTCCCGGCACGCGCAATTGGGGGTACGACGGCGTGCTGCCGTTCGCACCCGACGCGTCGTACGGACGGCCCGAGGAACTGAAGGCGCTCGTCGACGCGGCGCACGGGCTCGGGCTGCAGGTGTTGCTCGACGTCGTGTACAACCATTTCGGCCCCGAGGGCAACCTGCTGCCACGCTATGCGCCGGAATTCTTCCGCACGGACCGGCAGACCGCATGGGGGCCCGCGATCGACTTCTCGCGCGCGCAGACGAGCGCGTTCTTCATCGACAACGCGCTGTACTGGCTCGACGAATTCCGTTTCGACGGCCTGCGCATCGACGCCGCGCATGCGATCGACGACGACGCGTGGCTGCTCACGCTCGCGCGCCGCGTGCGCGCGTATGCGGGTGACGCGCGTCACGTGCACCTGGTGCTCGAGAACGAACGCAATGCGGCGAGCCTGCTCGGGCCCGACGGCTTCGACGCGCAGTGGAACGACGATTTCCACAACAGCGCGCACGTGCTGCTGACCGGCGAGCGCGACGGCTATTACCGCGCGTACGCCGATGCGCCGCTGCGCCATCTCGCGCGCACGCTCGGCGAAGGGTTCGCGTACCAGGGCGAGCCATCGCCGCTGCACGGCGGCGCGCCGCGCGGCGAGTCGAGCGCGCATTTGCCGCCGACCGCGTTCGTCACGTTCCTGCAGAATCACGATCAGATCGGCAACCGCGCGTTCGGCGAACGGCTGCGCGCGCTCGCGAACGACGACGCGGTGCGCGCGGCCACCGCCCTGATGTTGCTCGCGCCGCAGATTCCGCTGCTGTTCATGGGCGAGGAAGACGGCAGCACGCAGCCGTTCCAGTTCTTCACCGACTATCGCGGCGCGCTCGCCGACGCCGTGCGCGAAGGCCGGCGCCGCGAGTTCGCCGCGTTTCCCGCGTTCGCCGATCCCGCGCATCGCGACGCGATTCCCGATCCGAACGACGTCGGCACCTTCGTGCGCTCGTCGCCCGGCCATGCGGGTGAGGACGCATGGCCCGACGCCGACGCGTGGCGGCGCTTCTATCGCAGCGCGCTGACCGTGCGCGCGGCGCTCGTGACGCCGCACCTGCCGGGCGCCCGCGCGCTCGGCGTCGAGCTGCTGGCCTGCAACGGCGACGGCGCCGCGGAGGCGCTCGTCGCACGCTGGCGGCTCGGCGACGGCAGCACGCTGACGATCGCGTTCAATCCCGGCTCGCACGACGCGATGCTGCCCGCGCTGCCGGTCGGCAAGATCGTGTTCGAGACGCCGCCGCGCGCGCGCGACCGGCTGGCCGACGCGCGGCTGCCCGCGCGCACCTGCATCGCGTGGCGCGACGGCGCGGTGAACCACGATGCGCTGAGCCACCGCTCGAACGGGCATACGCGGCCATGACGACCGACGTCGCGATCGCCGATCTCGCGCGTGCGGCCGGGCTGGAGCCCGACTGGGTCGATTCGGGCGGCGTCGCCCGGCGAGTGGACGACGACGCGCTCATCGCGCTCGTCGATGCGCTCGGCTGGCCGTGCGGCACGCCGATCGAGCGGGTCGACAGCGCGGCGGCGCTCGCCGACGCGCACGACGCGACGCCGCGCGTCGTGACCGGCGACGCCGGCGTGCCGCTCACGCTGCCGCGCGATGTCGCACCGCCCGGCGCGCGCTTCCGGATTTCACTTGAAACGGGCGGACACGTCGACGGGCGCGTGACCGGCGCGGGCGAACACGGCACGCTGCCGCCGCTCGCGCTGCCCGGTTATCACGCGCTCGACATCGGCGAGCAACGGATCGGCCTTGCGATCGCGCCGCCGCGGACCCGGCCGTTCGACGCCCGCGACGGCGCGCCGGACGCGCAGCGTCGCTGGGGCATCGCGGCTCAGATTTACAGCCTGCGCCGCGCGGGCGACGACGGCGCGGGCGACTACACCGCGCTCGCCGGCCTCGCCACGCGCGCGGCGCGGCACGGCGCGCACGCGGTCGCGATCAGTCCGACGCATGCCGGGTATCCGGCGCTGCCCGAACACGACAGTCCGTATTCGCCGTCGTCGCGGCGCTGGCACAACGTCGCGTATCTCGACTGCGATGCGGTGCCGGGGGCCGACATCGTGCGGCGAATGCGCGGTGCGGCGCCGGACATCGCCAACGCGGGCGACGCGCCGCTGATCGACTGGCCGCACGTGCTGCCGCTGAAGCTGCGCCGGCTGCGCGCGTGCTTCGACGCGTGGCGCGCGAACGGCGAGCCGTCGCGCGACGCGTTCGAGCGGTTCCGCGCGGCCGGCGGCGCGGCGCTCGACGCGCATGCGCGCTTCGACGCGCTGCAGGCGTTCTGCATCGAACACGGGATCGGCGCGGACTGGCGGCAATGGCCCGCGCAGTGGCGGACGCCGGCGTCGTCCGAGGTCGACGCCTTCGCGCATGCGCACGCCGAGACGATCGCGTTCCATACGTTCCTGCAATGGTGCGCGTCGGACGCGCTCGACAACGCACAGCACGCGGCGCGCGATGCGGGGATGACGATCGGGCTGATCGCCGATCTCGCGGTCGGCTCCGATCAGGCCGGCAGCGATGCGTGGGCGCACGGCGCGACGTTGCTGCGCGGCGTGTCGGTCGGCGCGCCGCCCGACCTGTTCAATGCGGACGGCCAGGCATGGGGCGTGACGACGTGGACGCCCGCCGCGCTGCGCGCGAACGGCTTCGCGCCGTTCGTCGAGCTGCTGCGCGCGGCCTTCGCGCATGCGGGCGGGATCCGCATCGATCACGTGCTCGGCTTCGCGCGGATGTGGATCGTGCCGGAGGGCCGGTCGCCGCGCGACGGCGCGTACCTGCGCTACCCGTTCGACGATCTCGTGCGGCTCGTCGCGCTGGAGGCGGCACGGCATCGCGCGGTCGCGATCGGCGAGGATCTCGGCACGGTGCCGGAAGGATTCCGCGAGCGGCTCGGTGCGCAGGGTATCGCGGGGATGCGCGTGCTGTGGTTCGAACGTGAAGCCGATCGCGCGTTTCGGCCGCCGTCGGCGTGGGATCGCGACACGATCGCGATGACGTCGACGCATGATCTGCCGACCCTGGCCGGCTGGTGGCGTGGTGTCGATCTCGAATGGCGGCGGGTCGTGGCCGATGCCGATTCGGCCAATCATGCAGGCGCGGCGGACCGGAGCGGCCACGTGCAGCGCGTCGCGCGTGCACACGATGCCGGCGACGACATCGGTCGCGCCGCGGCCGCACGCGGCTCGGGCCGCGATGAACGGAACGAATCGGTCATGCGTGACGATACGCCGGCCACGGATGGCAGCCACGGCGCGCCCTCCGCACCGGACACACCGTCGCCCGCCCCGCACCTCGCGGCCGCCCGGGCCGAACGTGCCACCGACCGCGCGATGCTGTGGCGCGCGTTGCAGCACGCGGGCTGCGCACCGGCGAGCGATCCGATCCCGCCCGCCGATGCGCCGCCCGTCGGCGCCGTCCTCGCGTACGTCGCGCGCAGCCCGTCGCCGCTCGCGATCGTGCCGCTCGAGGATCTGCTCGCACTGCCCGAACAGCCGAACCTGCCCGGCCCGCCATGCGGCCATCCGAACTGGCTGCGCCGGCTGCCGCGCACGGTCGACGCGCTGTTCGACGCCGACGTGCGCACACGCATCGCGGCGATCGAGCGCGCGCGCGACGCACCGGAGGACGAAGCATGACCCCGCGCGCGACCCTCCGGTTGCAACTGCATGCAGGCTTCACGTTCGACGACGCGGCCGCGCATGCGGACTATTTCGCGCGGCTCGGCGTGAGCCACCTGTACCTGTCGCCGATCACGACGGCCGAGCCCGGCTCGACGCACGGCTACGACACCGTCGACCATCGCGCGATCAACGCGGAACTCGGCGGCGAAGCCGGCTTCCGCCGCCTCGTCGACGCGCTGCGTGCGCGCGGCCTCGGCGTGATCGTCGATATCGTGCCGAACCACATGGGCGTCGGCGGCGCATCGAACGGCTGGTGGAACGACGTGCTCGAATGGGGGCCGGCCAGCCCGTACGCGCACTACTTCGACATCGACTGGCATTCGCCCGATGCGGCACTCGACGGCAAGGTGCTGCTGCCCTGCCTCGGCGCGCCGTACGGCGACGCGCTCGCGGCCGGCGACATCACGCTGGGCGCCGATGCTGCGGCCGGATGCTTCTTCATCGCATGCCCGGGCAGGAGGTTGCCGGTCGCCGCCGCCACTTATGCGGAAATCCTGCGCATCACCAATCGTGCGGACCTGAACGCCCTCGCCGAACGTTTCGCTGCCGCGGCGATTCGCGGCAGCGCGCGCCTCGCGGATGCGCACACGGCGCTGCGCGACTATGCCGCCACCCACGGCCCGCATGCGTTCGACGCGATTCTGCGCGGCGCCGATCCACGCCGCGCGCGCTCGCGCGCGTGCCTGCACCGGCTGCTCGAACGCCAGCATTACCGGCTCGCATGGTGGCGCACGGCCGCCGACGAACTGAACTGGCGGCGCTTCTTCGACATCGCGACGCTCGCGGCCGTGCGCGTCGAAGACGATGCGGTGTTCGACGCGGTGCACGCGCTGCCATTGGAACTGCATGCGGCCGGCTTCATCGACGGCCTGCGCGTCGATCACGTCGACGGCCTCGCCGACCCGCGCGCGTACTGCCGGCGCCTGCATGCGCGGCTCGCCGCGCAGCGCGACGAGCGGCCGTATGTCGTCGTCGAGAAGATCCTCGCGCCGGGCGAGACGCTGCGCGAGGACTGGCGCGTCGACGGCACGACCGGCTACGACTTCATGAACGACGTCGCCGCGCTGCTGCACGACCCGGCCGGCGCCGCGCCGCTCGCCGCGCACTGGGCAGCCGTGTCGGGATCGTCGCGCTCGTTCGCTCGGGAAGCGGTGGCCGGCAAGCGGCGCGTGCTGACACGGCAGCTTGCGGGCGAGCATGAACGCGTCGCGCGGGCGTTGCACCGCGTCGCCCGCGCCGCACCCGCGACGCGCGACATCAGCAGGATTGCGATCCATCGGGTGCTGGGCGAGCTCGCCGTGCATCTGCCCGTGTACCGGATGTACCCGACCCTCGGCGAAGAGGCGACCGCCTCCGATCGCCGCGTGCTGGCGCGCGCGTACGACGCGGCGTGCGCCACGATCGATCCGTCCGATCGCTACGCGCTCGATCGCGTCGCCGGCTGGCTCGGGCTGCCCGGCACGCGTGTGCCGCGCGCGGATGCCGCGGCGCTGCACGCGGCGCGTGTCGCGTTCGCGCAGCTCACCGCGCCGTTAGCCGCGAAGGGCGTCGAGGACACGGCCAACTATCGCTACGGACGGCTGCTGTCGCGCAACGAGGTCGGCGCTGATGCCGGCGAGTTCGGCCTGTCGCGCGGCGCGTTCCATGCACGCAACCGGCGACGCGCGCGCACCGCGCCGCATACGCTCGTCGCGACGGCGACGCACGATCACAAGCGCGGCGAAGATGCGCGCGCGCGGCTCGCGGTGCTGAGCGAAGTGCCGGACCTGTGGCGCACGGTGTCGCTCGACTGGTCCGCGTTGAACCAGCCTCGGCGCGGCGGCGCACATCGCGATCTTGCCTGGACGCCCGGGCCTTCCGCGGAGGCGATGCTGTACCAGACGCTCGTCGGCTGCTGGCCGCCGGGGCTCGCGCCGGACGATGCGGCCGGACTCGCGGCGCTCACGGAGCGCGTGGTGCGGTGGCAGACGAAGGCGCTGCGCGAGGCGAAACGGCACACGGACTGGCTCGTGCCGGACGCGGACTACGAGCGCGCTTGCGAGGCGTTCGTCCGCGCGATCCTGACGCCGCACGGCACGGGCGATTTCGTGCATCGCCTGCATGCATTCGTCGCGCGGCTCGCGCCGGCCGGCGTCGTCAACAGTCTCGCGCAGGCGGCGTTGCGGATGGCGTCGCCGGGCGTGCCCGATCTGTATCAAGGTACCGAGTCATGGGATCACTCGCTCGTCGATCCGGACAACCGGCGCGACGTGCCGTTTGCGAAGCTGGCGGCCGAGCGGGTCGACGAGCCGGTCGCCGCGTACCTGCGCGACTGGCCCGACGCGCGGGTGAAGCGCGCGCTCGTCGAGCGGATGCTCGCGTTGCGCGCGCGCTGGCCGACCACGTTCGCGGACGGCGCGTACGTGCCGCTGCGCGTGCGCGGAAAACTCGGGCGGCATGCGGTGGCGTTCGCGCGCTGCGACGAAGCGGCGACGGTCGTGGTCGCGGTGACACGGCTCGCGTGCCGGCTGCTCGGCGAAGCGCCGGCGCTGCCGCGCGTGGAACCACGGGAATGGGGCGATACGGCCGTGGTCGTGCCGCGCGCCGCCGGCGAGCGGTGGATCGACTGGCTGAGCGACGGTAGCGAAGTCGCGGCGCCGGGCGGCGTGATTCGGCTCGATCGCTGTCTGGCCGCGTTGCCGGTTGCGGTGCTGGTCGCGGCACGCGTTCGGGATTGAGTCGGTCCGGATCGGTATGGATCGTGCTCGCCGCGCTGCCGATATCGATTGCGACTTGCGAGACGACGCACACACCGCGACTTCAAATCGCCCGCTGATTCACCCGCTTCGACAATGCCTCCGCGCTCTCCTTGCGCTCGCTGTACCGGTCGACCAGATACGGACCGATGTCGCGCGTCAGCAGCGTGAACTTCACCAGTTCCTCCATCACGTCGACCACGCGATCGAAATAGGCCGACGGCTTCATCCGCCCCGCTTCGTCGAATTCCATGAACGCCTTCGCCACCGACGACTGGTTCGGGATCGTCAGCATGCGCATCCAGCGCCCGAGCACGCGCATCTGGTTCACCGCGTTGAACGACTGCGAGCCGCCGCTGACCTGCATCACCGCGAGCGTCTTGCCCTGCGTCGGCCGCACGGCGCCGACCGACAGCGGAATCCAGTCGATCTGCGACTTCATGATGCCGGTCATCGCGCCGTGTCGTTCCGGCGAGCACCACACCATCCCTTCCGACCACAGCACCAGTTCGCGCAGCTCGACGACCTTCGGGTGGCTCTCGGGCGCATCGTCGGGCAACGGCAGACCGCTCGGATTGAACACGCGCACCTCGGCACCCATCGCCGTGAGCAGGCGCTCGGCCTCCTCGACCAGCAGGCGGCTGAACGAACGCTCGCGCAGCGAACCGTACAGCAGCAGGAAACGCGGCGGATGCGTGGACGGCGACGCCGGCCGCAAGCGGCTCGCGTCCGGCACGCGGAAGAGTTCGGGGTCGAGTTGCGGCAGGTCGGTCAATCGGTCGGTCATGAATGGATTCCGTGGTTGGCTCAGGCGCGCTCGTACCAGCCCTTCGACCGGTTCACGATGCGCACCACCAGCAGCATGACCGGCACCTCGATCAACACGCCGACGACGGTCGCAAGCGCCGCACCGGAGTGAAAACCGAACAGGCTGATCGCGGCCGCGACGGCGAGCTCGAAGAAATTGGATGCGCCGATCAGCGCGGACGGGCACGCGACGTTGTGCTTCTCGCCCACCGCGCGGTTGAGCCAGTATGCGAGCGCCGCGTTGAAGAACACCTGGATCAGGATCGGCACCGCGAGCAGCGCGATCACCAGCGGCTGCTTGAGGATCGCCTCGCCCTGGAACGCGAACAGCAGCACGAGCGTCGCGAGCAGCGCGGCGATCGACCACGGGCCAATCCTCGCCATCGCGGCATCGAACGCCGCCTGCCCGCTCCGCAGCAGCCGCTTGCGCCAGAGCTGGGCGAGGATGACCGGAATCACGATGTAGAGCAGCACCGACGTGAGCAGCGTCGCCCACGGCACGGTAATCGCGGACATCCCCAGCAGCAGCCCGACCAGCGGCGCGAACGCGATCACCATGATGCTGTCGTTCAGCGCGACCTGCGACAGCGTGAACAGCGGATCGCCGCCCGTGAGCCGGCTCCACACGAACACCATCGCCGTGCACGGCGCGGCGGCCAGCAGGATCAGGCCGGCGACGTAGCTGTCGAGCTGGTCCGCCGGCAGCATCGGCGCGAACAGCTGGCGGATGAACAGCCAGCCGAGGAAAGCCATCGAGAACGGCTTGACGAGCCAGTTCACGGCGAGCGTGACGCCGATCCCCTTCACGTGCTGCCGCACTTCATGCAATGCGCCGAAGTCGACCTTCACAAGCATCGGGATGATCATCACCCAGATCAGCAATCCGACCGGCAGGTTCACCTGCGCGTACTCGATGCGGCCGATCCGCTGGAACAGGCCGGGCAGCACCTGGCCGAGCGCGATGCCGGCGACGATGCACAGCGCGACCCAGACCGTCAGATAGCGTTCGAAGAAGTTGATCGCCGGCTTCGCGGCGGCGTTGCAAGGCGGGATGGTGTTGGACGTATTCATCGGACAGGATTCGATGCTGGAAAAACGCACGGGGCACACGAGTTCGCGCGTGCCCCGTGCGGGCGCTCAGTTCCGCGAGATGTCGATCAACGCCGCCTGGAGTTCGGCGTCGCTCAACCGGTCGAGCGGCAACGCCAGCAGTTGCAGCATCCGGTAACCGATCGCCTCGCGCGTTAGTTCGAACGCGAGCCGCTTGCCTGCATCGCCACCCTCGGCGTTCGACGGATCGGCGTAGCCCCAGTGCACTTTCACCGGGCTGCCGGGCCAGTACGGGCAAGCCTCCGCGGCCGCGCTGTCGCATACCGTGATGACGATGCGCATCCGCGGCGCGCCGTCGCCGACGAATTCGCCCCAACTCTTGCTGCGGTAGCCGGTGACGTTGACGCCCGCGCGCGTCAACGCGTCCAGCGCGAACGGATTGAGCCGGCCGCTCGGCGCGCTGCCGGCGCTGTAGGCGCGCACGTCGCGGCCGAGTTTCGCGGCCCAGTGATTGAGCATGCCCTCCGCGAGCACGCTGCGGGCGGAGTTGTGGGTGCAGAGGATCAGGACGTTGGTGGTCATCGGCGGGTGCGTGGACGTGTGCTTACGTTGGATCGGAGCAGGAGGTCGAACAGGCGGTGGCCGGCGTGCACGGATTGCCGCCGCAGCAGTTCTCGGTCAGGTAGCCGATCAGCCCGTTCATCGTCGCGAAGTTCGCGCAATAGAACACGAAGCGGCCTTCCTGGCGGCTCGTGACGAGTTGCGCGTGGGCCAGTTCCTTCAGATGAAACGACAGCGACGACGGCGGCACGTCGAGCAGCGTCGCGATTTGCCCGGCAGGCAAGCCTGACGGGCCGGCCTGCACGAGCGCGCGGAATACGGCGAGGCGCGACTCGTGCGCGAGGGCCGACAGGGCGGCGATGGTCTGGTTCATTTCCATATTTCGATAATACTCGAAATATGGAAATGAAGAAATCGGCGCCGCATCCATGGTTACCCGCGATCGAACCTATGGCCCCGAGCGACCGACGGGCGAACAGCAGGCGCTCGAAGTCACGACCACTCTTCCGGCGGCATCGCGCCGCCGTCATCCTCCCAATGCGGCTCGCCGGTCTCGTGACCGCGGCTCGGCGCCACCGGGCCGTTCCCGCCACCGCGTTCGGCCCGCCGCGCATCGTTATGCGACGTCGACGCGCGCACCCGTGCCCGCGTGCGGGTCGGCGCCACGGTCCGCTGTTCACCGCTGCGGCGCTCGTCGGTCGACGCCGCATCGTTCGTCTGTCGCACATTCGAAGCTGCGCTCATGTGTCCTCTCCTGTGTCGGTGAAAGCATCCGTCGCCCGAGCGCAGCAATTTCGGTGCCGCGCACCGGGCAAGCGCCTTGCTACCTGCGTTCGTATCGCAATCCTTGCCGGAGGTGAGCATGCCGACCGATCCCAGCACGTCGCCCGCCACGCGCCATCGCCTCGGCGAATGGATGGCCCGCGAGGAATCGCACATGGCCGCATACCGCGAGGGCATCGCGAACGACGCACGCGCGCATGCGGGCGAACGGCTGCGCACGCCGGCCGTGCAGGAACTCGCGCGGCTGTTCGACGACGACGCGGTGCTGCGCATGAGCCTGACCCGCGCGATCGACGAGGCACGCGAAGCGGGCCGCACGCTCGGCTACACCTCGATCGGCGAACTGATGACGGTGATCGATCACCTGATGACCTATACGCCGCCATTCAGCGAAACGAGCCTGATCGTGTGCCCGCTGAACGCGTTCCTCGACTGGCCGATGTGCATGCCGTCGGGCCACGCGGTGTTTCGCGACGCGGCGGTCAACGCGCACCTGAAGCAGGTGCTGAACGTGTGGTGCGATTTCCTCGGCGGCCCGCATTCGCGCGCGCATCTCGACACGTCGCCGCCCGACGGCTGGTTCTGCGACGAAGCGCGCAAGCGTCTCGGCCTGTCGCAGTTCCAGTATCGCGAGGACCAGCCGCACTGGGGCTTCGACTCGTGGAACGACTTCTTCACGCGACGCTTTCGCGCGGGCGCGCGGCCGGTCGCGGCGCCGGACGATGCGCACGTGATCGTCAGCGCATGCGAGGCCGCGCCGTATCACACCGCATCGAACGTGAAGATCCGCGACACGTTCTGGGTCAAGGGCCAGCCTTACTCGCTGCGCGACATCTTCACGCCCGCGCGGCTGCCGCTCGCCGAACGGTTCGTCGGCGGCGATCTGTACCAGGCGTATCTGAGCGCGTACAACTATCATCGCTGGCACGCGCCGGTGCGCGGCACCGTCACGCATGCGTACCGGGTCGACGGCACCTACTATTCGGTCGCCGAGGCGGAAGGCCCGGACCCGGCCGGCCTCAACGATTCGCAGGGCTACATGACGGCCGTCGCCGCGCGCGCGATCGTCGCGATCGACTGCGACGATCCCGGGATTGGAACCGTCGCGGCCGTGTTCGTCGGCATGGGCGACGTCTCGTCCTGCATCGTCGAAGTCGTGCCGGGGCAGCGCGTCGACAAGGGTGACGAGATCGGCTATTTCCAGTACGGCGGCTCGACCTGCTGCCTGCTGTTCGAGACCGGCGTGATCGACCGCTTCCCGTTCGCGCCGCCGTTCGACGGCGATACACCGGTCGTGCAGGTCAACGCGCCGGTCGCGATCGCACGCTGAACCGCGCGTCGGCCACGCGTGCGGGTGTCATGCATCATGCATCGCGTGTCACGCGTCGAGATCGCCGGCGTCGCGGCCGTCGTGCCGCTGCACGCACCGGACGACGGTCAACCCGTCGGCGGTCAAAGCCGGGCGACTCGTGCCCGACGCATCCGGGCACATCACGATCAACTGTCGTTCGACCAGCGCGACGATGTCCTCGCGGTCGGTCTGGATCTGTTCCGGTGCGCGATGCACCAGGAACAGCGCGGCGAATTCATGGGCGGTCAGCATGCTTGTTTCCCCGTTGAAGGCTTCGCACGATGCAGCGGCGGCATCGCGGCGACGCACGGCGCGAAACGTGCGCCGGCGACGACAGAAGCATGCAGGGAGCGTGCCAGATTGTGGGACGCGGCCGCCCCGTGCGCGACCGGCGCGCGGCGCGATGTGTCACCGCAAACCGCGTGATGGCCGCTGCAAAGTTTTCAATGGTGTGTAAGCGAGCACGCGCACGGTGCGCCGGCCGGCCCGCGCCGGCATTCCGCAGCCGCGCGGCTCACGACTTCCTCGAACGAAACAGCCCGGCCCGCGCCGTTTTGCCCGCCGCCTTGTCGCGCACGCGGAAATAGCCGCTATGCAGCTCCACGCCGCCCTTGCCGTCCGCGAGCACTTCCTCGCACGCGGCCTCGATGCGCGCACGGCCGCGCTCGAACGCGTCGCGCAGGTCCGCTTCGAGCGCGGAGCGCGCGCCGAAATGGTCCTCGAGCGCCTCGACCGTGATCGCGCACGTGAGCGGTTTCCCGTCGACCTCGACGACGAAGCGCATCTGCAGCGCCGCACCGTCGAACTCGGGCGGCGCGTCGGTCAGCGTCACGTGATGGACGGAATCGGCCGGCATCGCTCAGCCTCCCCGCGACGCGAGACACTGCACCAGCGTGCCGTTGAATGCGGGCAGATCGTCGGGCTTGCGGCTCGTGATCAGGTTGCCGTCGCGCACGACCTCCTGGTCGACCCACTTGCCGCCCGCGTTGCGGATGTCGTCCTGCAGGCTCGGCCAGCTCGTCATCGTGCGGCCGTCCACCAGCCCGGACGATACGAGCAGCCAGCCGCCGTGACAGATCGCGGCGATCGGCTTGCCCGCACCGACCGCCGCCGTCACGAATTCGCGCGCGGCCGGCAGCATCCGGATCGCGTCGCCGTTGACGACGCCACCCGGCAGCACGACCGCGTCGTAGTCGCCTTCGCGCGCGTCGTCGAACGTACGGTCGACCTTCACGCGATCGCCCTTGTCGACGTGCCTGAGCCCCTGGATCTCGCCGCGCTTCTGCGAAATCACGTCGACCTGCGCGCCTTCGGCCTCGAGCGCGCGCTGCGGCTCGACGAGCTCGGCTTCCTCGAAACCGTCGACCGCGAGTATCGCCACCTTGCAATGGTCCAACTTGCCGATCATGGAGCGCCTCCCTGTTGATGTTGCGGCACCCGTCGTGCCATGCCCGTCGCGCAGCAATTTGCGTGCCGCGCGCACGATCGCGTCGGTGGGGCGCGACCCGCAATCGCTGGGCGGCCTCACGCACGCGCGCCCCCGCGTGACGCGTGGGGGCCTGAGTCACGCCGCGCCGTGCCGCGTCTGCAAAGATTTCAACGGGATGTAACGCGACTGGCGGCGACTGCCGCCCGGCGCCGTCATGCAAGGCCGCGCCCGTGCGCGGGTCGCTATCGGCCCGACACGCTCACTGCAAGTGACGCGCCGCATCGAGCATCGCGTCGGTCAGCTCGACCGTCAGCGTCAGGTCCTCGGTAACGTCGGGCAGCGTGTCGAGCGTGGCCTGCACGGCATCGTGCAGCATCGCGTGCACGCGCATCCGCGCGCCGTCGTCGAGATCCGCATAGCGCTCCATCGTGTCGCAGTCGAGTGCGAGCACCACGGCGTGCCGCGCGGTATCGGGCGGCGCATCGGGCGCCAGCGCCCAGGCCGCATGAAACGTGATCCTGCCGGTCTCGACGTCGAGATGCACCGTCGTATCGAGATCGTCGGTATCGACCGTGTCGGTGTCCAGTTCGTCGTGGTCGATCGAGATCCGTGAATTCGATTGCATGATGTCCTCCTGCGTGGTGGCGGTGTGCCGGCCCCGCGGCCGACGCCCGCCATCGCACCGCGCCGGTCGCCGGCGCGACACCGTGATCGTCAATAGCCGCTGGAACCCGCGCCGCCGCCCGCGCCCGTCGCGCCCGCCCCCGCGCTGCCGCCGCCATTGGAGCCGCCCGTGCTGCCGCTGCCGCCGGTGCCGGCGCCGCTCGGGCCGCCTGGCTTGGTGTGCACATGCGGCCGCGCGTGCGAACGCATGGCGCGCGGCTCCTGCATGCGGGTCGCGGGCGGCGGCGCCGCCGTATTGCCGTTCGACATGCTGTCGCCGGCGCCTTGTGCCGATGTGTCCGGCGGCGAGAGGATCGGCGCGCCGGTGCCCTCGTCGGAGCGCTGCGAATTCTGTGCCCACGCGGCCGGTGCGGCCGCGACGAGTGCGACGGCCGCGCACGCAAGGATCCGGCGCACGGCAGATTTCGATTCGAATACTGGCTTCATGGAACGTTCTCCCTCAATGGAATGGCTGTCGTGGAATTTCCTGCATCCCTGGTTCAGCAAGGCGCGTGCCGTCGGCGACGCGCGGCACGCGATTTGCGCGTCCCACGACCAGCCCATCCCGATCCCGTACGGAGCCCTGTCATGCCTTCAGCTTCCGCTTCCCATCCGCACGGCAAACGCGTGACGCGCCGCCCCGGCCGCGCGCGCAGCAACGATCCGCATCATCGCAAGCGCTGGTCCGCCGACGTCATGAAAAAGAGCGATGCGCTGGACATCGAACCCGCGATCTTCAAGTCCGACGACCCGGGCGAGATCGCGGCGTCGCTCAAGCGCTCGGCCGAACACAGCCGCCGCCGCAAGGCGCCGCCGTTCCAGTCGGCGATGTCGATGCTCAACTTCTATCTGAACCGCGCGGGCCGCAACCTGCCGAAAACACGCCGCGCGACGCTCGAACGCGCGAAGCGGAAACTGCGCGAGGCGTTCGGCCGCAAGCCGTGACGCCCCCCGCCCGCTCCGTATCGACCTGCTCCGCCTGCACGCATGCATGAAACGCTGTGGTATCTGATCGTCGGCGCGGTGCTGATGGGCATGGGCGTCGCGACATCGGCGCTGCGTCACCTGCCCTGCAGCAGCGCGATGATCTATCTCGCGCTCGGCGTCGCGCTCGGCCCGTCCGGCGCCGGCCTCCTGCATCTCGACATCGAACGCGACGCGTCGCTGTTGCGCGAGATCGTCGAGGTCGCGCTGCTGGTGTCGCTGTTCGCGATCGGGCTGCGGCTGCGCGTGCCGCTGTCCGACCCGTTGTGGCTCGTGCCCTGCCGGCTCGGCCTGCTCGCGATGAGCGTCACCGTGCCGCTGCTCGCCGGCTGCGCGGTGCTGACGCTCGGGCTCGGCTGGGGCCCCGCGCTGCTGCTCGCGGCGATCCTCGCGCCGACCGACCCGGTGCTCGCGCACGACGTGCAGGTGCACGATCCCGGCGACCGCGACCTGGTGCGCTTCGCGCTGTCCGGCGAAGGCGGGCTGAACGACGGCATCGCGCTGCCGTTCGCGCTCGCCGGCCTCGCGCTCTGCGGCGCGGCCGACACGCCGCACGCGCGGCCGGCGCTGACGGGCGCATTCGCGCTGGCCGCGCTGTGGGGCATCGCGGGCGCGGCTGCGATCGGCGGCGTGCTCGGCGCAGCCGCCACCAAGGCGATCGGCTGGCTGCGCACCCGCCACGCGCAGGCGCTCGGCTTCGAAGGCTTCTTCGCACTCGCGCTGATCGTGCTGTCGTTCGGCGCCGCGCAGCTCGCGAATACGTTCGGTTTCATCGCGACGTTCGCCGCGGGCGTCGCGATGCGCCGCGTCGAGCATCGCGCGAGCGGCGACCGGCGTCCGCGCGAAGTGATCGGCCGGATCGATTCGGAAGACGTGGTCGCGACCGAGAAGCATCCGGAGAAGGTGCACGCGTTCATGACCGAATCGGTGCTGGACTTCACGATCGAGCTCGAACGGATCGCCGAGGCGCTCATCATGACGATGATCGGCAGCGTGCTCACGACGCTGTCGGCGCCGCTCATCACGTGGGGCGCTATCGCGCTCGCCCTCGTGCTGTTCGTGGCCGTGCGGCCGCTCGCCGTGCTGCTGTCGCTGACCGGCTCGCACGCGACCCACGCGCAGCGGCGGCTGATGGCGTGGTTCGGGATACGCGGAATCGGCTCGTTCTATTACCTGCTGTTCGCGCTCGAACACGGACCGTCCAGCGCGGTGCGCCCGCTGGCGGCGCCGGTGCTGGCCGTCGTGTCGGCGTCGGTGATCGCGCACGGCATCTCCGCGACGCCGCTGATGGACTGGTATTACCGCCTGCAGCAGCGCCGCCGCTGACCGCGCCGGCGACGTCACGACCCATCGAGCCGCGCGCGCATCTGCGCGGAGATGCGCTGCCGCGTCTCGTCGTAGCCTTCCCACGGATCGCGCGCGAGCCGGTCGAGCCGTTCGTGCAGCGTGTCGATCGTCCATTGCGCGCCGCCCGTCGTGTCGGGCACCTCGTCCCAGCGCAGCGGCACCGACACGCCCATCCCGGGCCGCGCACGCGCCGAGTACGCCGCGATCGTGCTCGCACCGCGGCCGTTGCGCAGGTAATCGATGAAGATCTTGCCGCGACGATGACGCGGGCCCATCGTCGCGGTGAAACGGTCGGGCAGCGCGCTCGCGACGTGTTGCGCGACGGCGCGCGAGAAGTCCTTCACGTCGTCCCATCCGAGGTGTCGCGTGATCGGCACGACCACATGCAGCCCCTTGCCGCCGCTCGTCTTGCAGAACGACGCGAGCCCCAGCTCGTCGAGCAGCCCGCGCACGAGTTGCGCGGCCTCGATCATCGCGCTCCACGGCAGCGCGGGATCAGGATCGAGGTCGAACACGATCCGGTCGGGCCGCTCGATGTTCGACGCGTGCGCGTTCCACGTATGCAGTTCGATCGTGCCCATCTGCGCGGCGCCGAGCAGCGCGTCGACGCTGTCGAGCGACAGCAGCGGACCGTGTCCCGGATCGAGCCCGGCATGTTGCGTGACGAACGGAATCTCGCGGCGTTCCGCGTGCTTCTGGAAGAACAGCTCGCCGGCGATGTCGCCGGGCGCACGCACGAGCGACACGGGTCGCCCCTTCAGGTCCGGCAACAGCCACGGCGCGACCCATTGCCAGTAATGCGCGAGATCGATCTTGCGCGTGCCGCTTTGCGGGTCGAGCACGCGGTCGGGATGGGTGATGCGCACGCGGCCGAGCTGATCCGGGCCGGCATCGTCGCCGGCCGTGCGGGTGGATGACCGTGAACGCGCGTGGTGTTCGCGGCCATTCGCTTCATGAGCCGCGTGCGACGCGTGCTTGCGGGGATGTTTGTCGTCGTGCGTGGTTCGCTGTCGATCCATCGTCATCTCCGTTTCCGCATTTTCCGTCTGTTTCGGCACTTCGCGGACGATCTGCGTGGCCGGCTTGTCTTCTCGCAGCGCGACGAACGCGGCCTGCCGCACGATGCCGTCGCCGGTCCACTCCGCGAATTCGCATTCGGCGACGAGCGTCGGTTCGATCCAGTGCACGCGCGTGCGCGAGCGTTCGCGCGGCGGCGGATCGAACGGCGGCGTGTCGCGCTCGTGCTTGCGCAGGATCGCGGCAAGCCGGTCGAGCATGCGTGCGTCGAAGCCGGTGCCGACCCGGCCGACATAGCGCAGCGGTGTCGGCCCGCGTCGCCGCTTGCCGGCCGGCGCCGGTTCGTGCACGCCGAGCAGCAGCGCGCCGAAGCCGTGGCGGCTGCCCGACGGCTCGGTATAGCCGCCGATCACGAACTCCTGCCGGCGTCGGCATTTGAGCTTGATCCATGCAGGCGAACGTCCGGCCCGATAGCGCGAGTCCGCGCGCTTGCCGATCAGCCCTTCCAGGCCCGTATCGCATGCGCTTGCGATCAGCGACGCGACGTCGTCGCCGAGATCGGGCGAAAAGCGCAGTCGCGCGGGGTCGCTGTCGGCCAGCAGCGGTTCGAGCAGCGCGCGGCGTGCGATGAGCGGCGCGTCGCGCAGGTCGTAACCGTCAAGGAAGGGCAAATCGAATACGAACAGCGTGACCGCATCCGAGCGCCCCGCGCCGAGGGCGTTCTGCAGCGCCTGGAAATCGGGGAGGCCGTGCGCGCCGAGCACGACGGCCTCGCCGTCGAGCCATGCGTCGTCGACAGCGAGCGCGGCGAGCGCATCGCGTTGCGCGCGCAGCTTCGCGGTCCAGTCGCGGCCTTCGCGCGTCATCAGCTTCACATGCCGGCGTGTGCCCTTGCCCGCGATACGCGCGAGGATCCGGTAGCCGTCGAACTTCAGTTCGTAGCGCCAGTCGCCCTGCGTGGGCGGGCCGTCGACCAGCGTCGCGAGTTGCGGCGCGACGCGCTCGGGCAGCGGCGCGCGCACCGCGCCTTCGATCCCGGACGGATCGGCCGGCGGGCGTTCACGCTCGTCGTGTTCGTCGTGCCGCGCGCCACGTGCATCGCGTTTCGCGGCCTTGTCGCCGCGGCCGCGCGGCGTCCGGCGCGCATGCTTCGCGCCGTCGGCCGAATCCGCGCGCGTCGCAGACGCCGCGCCATCATGCACACTCCCCGGCCGCTCGCCGACGACGTCGAATTCGTCCGCGTCGCGCGCGTCGTCGTCGCGCTCCTTGATCAGCAGCCACTGCTCCTGTCGCCCTTGCTGGCGCCCGCTGCGCACGAGCGCCCAGCCGCCGTGCAGCTTTTCGCCGTCGAGCCGGAACGTGAGCTTGCCCGCGCGATAGCCGTCGCGTGCCTGCGCGAGGCCGCCGTCGGGTGTCCACGTGCCTTCGTCCCATACGACGACCGACCCCGCGCCGTAATGCCCGGCCGGAATCTCGCCTTCGAACGACGCATATTCGAGCGGATGGTCCTCGACATGCACGGCGAGACGCTTCACCGACGGATCGAAGCTCGGCCCCTTCGGCACGGCCCACGACTTCAGCGTGCCGTCGAGTTCGAGCCTGAAATCGTAGTGCAAGCGCCGCGCATGATGCTCCTGGATCACGAAGCGCAGCGGATGGCCGGTGCCCGCGCGCGTGCGCCGGGAAGGTGTCGCATCCGCCTTCGCGCGCCGACGCCCGTGCGCGCCCTCCGGTTCCGGCGTCGCGCCGAAGTGGCGTTTGCGGCGATAGGGATCGAGCTTGCCGGGCATCGCATCACCTCGATTCGCGCGGCGTCATGCGGCGTGCTTGCGGCGCGCGGTGGCTTTCTTCACCGCATGCTCGCCGTGCGCGGCACGTTTCGCGGCCGGCCGTTTCGCCGCCGCGGTTTTCGTAGCCGCGCCCTTCACCGCGGTTTTCGAAGCCGGTTTGTGGCGCCCGCCGCCGCGCGACGACGAAGATGCCCCTTCCGTATTCGCGTCCTCGTCGTCGCCCGCGTCGCGCAAATCCGCCGCACGCGCTCCGCCGCCGCCCTTCAGGCTGCGTTTCAGCAACTCGGTGAGGTCGACCACGTTGGTCGCCGCGCGGCTCGTCTGCGCCGGCCGTTCCTCGATCTCCTCGATCTTGCCCGCGCGCACCTTGCGCTCGACCAGCTCGAGGATGTCGTCGCGGAACGTGTCGTGATACTCGTCGGGCGTCCACTTGCCGGCCATGTCGTCGATCAGCTTCTTCGCCATGGCGAGCTCGCGCGCGGTCACGCCCGCGCCCTTTGCGTCGTCGGCCGGCACCGACAGTTCGTCGAGCGGCCGCAACTCCTCCTGCCAGCGCAGCGTGTCGAGCGCGAGCAGCGGCCCGACCGGAATCAGCGCGCCGAGATGCTGTCGGTCGCGCATCACGACCAGCGCGATGCCGATCTTGCCGCTGTCCTTCAATGCATCGCGCAGCAGCGCATAGACCTTCTCGCCCTTGCGGTCCGGCACGAGGTAGTACGGCGTGTCGAGATAGAGGAACGACACGGCGTCCTCGTCGACGAAGGTCAGGATGTCGACGGTCTGCGTCGATTCGGGGTTCGCCGCGCGGATTTCGTCGTCGGTCAGCACGACGTAGCGTTCCTTCTCGTATTCGTAGCCGCGCACGATGTCCTCGCGCGTGACTTCCTTGCCGGTGCGCTTGTTGATCTGCCGGTAGCCGACCGGATCCATCGAGCGCTTGTCGAGCAGCCGGAACGACGGCTTCACGGTGCGCGTCGCGGGAAACAGCTGCACGGGCACGTGAACGAGCCCGAAGCTGATCGCGCCTTTCCAGATCATCCGCGGTGCCATGCCTGTCCTCCTTGCCGCTTGCACGCCCGCGCGGCGAACCGGCTCCCCCGCGCGACGTTCCGCGAGGCGGCGCGATTGCGCGCCGTCGGGTTGCGGTCGATTGCCGGATCGGGGAGATTCGTCATGCGCATCCTCGCATCGGTTCGGTGATGGACGGCGGCGTGCGTGGCCGTGTCGCGGCGCACACGCAGCCATCACGGGAAACGGACGCGCCGCGCGGCGCGTGCCGCGGCGGCCCGCTACGGTGTCGCGACGGGCGGTAGCCGCGCCGTCAGGGCGCGCGCAGCGCGCGATCCAGTTCGTCGCGCGTCACGTCGAGCGCGACGCTGCATTCGATCTCGGCGTCCTCGACGCGCGGTTTCTGTTCGTCCACCGCGCGCCGCGCCATGTCGCACACATGCGTCCGGACGCGCAACCGGTCGGCCGTACCGAGCGATGCATAGCGCGTGAGCACGTCGGGATCGAAACGCAGGTCGACCGCGCAGCGCCATTGACGTGCGTCGTCATCGGACGGCACGCGCACCCACGACACCTGGATCGTCAGCCGCCCCGACGCGTCGTCCGCATGCACGACGACCGTCGACTGCGACGGAAAGCCGTTCGCGAGCGCATGTTCGAGTTCCGCGATGCGCTGCGAACGGTCGGGGGCGATCGTCATCGGCGCACGACTCCCAGCAGCAGCGTGACCAGGAAGATCACGACGAAGATGTAGAACAGGATCTTCGCGATCTCGGCCGCGCCGGCCGCGATGCCGCCGAAGCCGAACAAGGCGGCGACGAGCGCGATGATGAAGAAGATGATGGCGTATCGAAGCATGAATGCCTCCTGCAGTCCTGAATAACGAATCGTCGACGCGTGTCGCCGCACGATCAAGAATCGTGCTTGTGCCGGGGTTTGCCGTGGGCCGGCGTCGAAGCCATTTTTTCGAGTTCCTTCTCGCTCATCGACTTGGCCATCGACTTCGCAGGCGGCTTCAGGTCCTTCATCTTCGTGTCACCGCGCTTGGCCGACAAGGCGGCCCCCGCGGCGCGCTGCTGGGCCTGGGACTTGGCTGGCATGGCTGTTCTCCTCTCGGTGATGCGCGCGGGCACCGCGGGTCGCGGGCCGCGCGCGGTTCGGACGGTATCGTCACGCGGCGTCGCGCCGGCGCAGTTCAGCGGGCGGAATCTTCATCGCCTGGCGATACTTGGTCACCGTGCGACGCGCAAGAAGGATGCCGCGCCCCGCGAGATTCTGCGCGAGCGCGACGTCCGACAGCGGATCGGTATGGCGCTCGGCCGCGATCATGTCGCGGATCAGCACCTTCGCGGCCGACGCCGAGCACACGCCCTTGCCGGCCGCTTCCAGCTTGCGCGGGAAGAAATGCTTGAACTCGAACGTGCCGTGCGGCGTGGCCATGTATTTGTTGCCCGTCGCGCGCGACACGGTCGATTCGTGCAGGTCGAGTTCCTCGGCGATGTCACGCAGCACGAGCGGCTTCATCGCGATCTCGCCGTAGCGGAAGAAATCGCGCTGGCGCGCGACGATGCATTCGCCGACGCGCTGGATCGTGTCGAAGCGCTTCTGCACGTTGCGGATCAGCCAGCGCGCTTCCTGCAACTGCTGGCCGAGCGGCGAATCGCGCTCGCCGCTCGACTGCGCGAACAAGGTGGCGTAGCGCTCGTGCAAGCGCGCGCGCGGCAGCACGGCCGGATTGATCGTCACGATCCATTCGTCGCGCACCTGGCGCACGATCACGTCGGGTATCACGTAGTCGCCGCGCGTGCTGCCGTAGTGATTGCCGGGACGCGGATCGAGCGTGCGCACCAGCGCGCACGCGGCCTGCATCGTCGGCTGGCTGCAGCCCAGGCGTCGCTGGATTTCCGCCGTCTCGCGCCGCGCGAGCCGTTCGAGGTGCTCGCGCGCGATCGCCTTCGCCTCCGCGAGCGCCGGCGTGCCGGCCGGAATCGCGTCGAGTTGCAGCACCAGGCATTCGGACACCGAACGCGCGGCGATGCCGGGGCGGTCCAGCATCTGCACGAGCCGCAGCGCGACCGCGAGATCCTGTTCCGACAGCAGCAGCGCCGGATCGGCCGCGACCAGCAGCTCGGCCAGCTCCTGACGCAGGTAGCCGTCCTCGTCGAGCGCATCGATCACGATGCGCGCGGCCTCGCGGTCGCGCTTGTTCAGCGGATAAAGGCGCAGTGCATCGTGCAATTGCTGGTGCAGCGACGGCTCGGCCGCCATCCACTCGCCGGGCGACAGGTCGCTCGCGTCGTCGGCCTGACGGCTCGTGCCGCGCGGCGCCGGAGCGGCCGTATACGACACCTCGCCGTCAGGCGGACGCACGTCCTCGCGCTCGGGCGGCGGCTCGGGCGGCGCGGCTTCGGCGGTGGGTTCGGGCGCGTCGGCGGCGGCTTCGTCGTCGCCCTGGCCATCTTCGAGAAACGGATTCGAGTCGAGCGCCTGCCGCAATTCCTGCTGGAATTCGAGCGAAGACAACTGCAGCAGGCGAAGCGACTGCTGAAGCCTCGGCGTGAGTGCCAGATGCTGTCGCATCTGGAGCGCAAGCGTGACGGACATCGATGCCCTCCTGACGGTGTACGGAATTGCGTTCACACGCATTCACGCAGCTTCCATGCCAAGGCGGCGAAGCACCGTCCGGCGCGGCTCTCGCGGGTTCGCACCCCGGCCGCGGCGGCTCCGGGTGCCGACTTTTTTACAAGCGCCGGCAAGTTAGGGGCACGGAATTCGCGCCGGGCGGACACACCGGCAGCGCGCCGGCTTATCCGCGTGCGGCCACCGCGCGACGTTCCGCGCGTCAGTACTGCATCGGCGGCGGCGTGCCCGGCATCGTCCGGTCGCCCTGCACACCGTTCGGCCCCGGCGGCGGCACGTCGGCCGGCTCACCGCCCGCCGCGCCCGCCGGCAGCGTGTTGTACGGCGACGGACGCGTGTCGTAGCGCGTATTCGCGTCCGGCATCGTCGTGGTCGGTGACGCACCATGGCCGTCCGGCGGCGCCGGCGGCGCGCCGTGCGCGCCATAGGGGCCCTGCGGTTGCGTGCATGCGCCCAGCGCGCACGCGGCGGCGAACGCACAGGCGCCGATACGCATCGTCTGGATCGGTTTCATCGGAATCCTCCGTTGAGTCGGCGGCAGGGGCCGGCCGTGGCGACACGGCTCAGAGCCGGTTGAAATGAAAATCGCCGGCATACGCGGTGGGCGCGCGGCGCGCCATCATCATGTCGAATTCGGCGGCGACACGGGCCAGCGCGCCGCGTTGCCGCTCGGTACCGGCCTGCTCGAGCGCCGTGAATGCATCGGCGTCGAAGGTGACGGTCAGCGACGCCGGATGGCCATCGACACGAAAGCCGAAATGCAGTGCGCCGGCCGGCTGCTCCTCGACATGGAACGGCATCGCGCGCGCCTCGAAATGGCGGCCGAGCGTCTCGGCCACGTCGCGCAGCATGCCGGGTTTCACGCGAATGCTCATCGTGGCCCCTCCTTGAATCGGGTGAACGCCACCGGCGGCACGCCCGTCGGCGGCGCGTGGATCGGCGGCTCCCGCGTCGGCGGCTCGCGTTCCGGTGGCGGCCGCTCCGGCGGATCGCCTTCCGGATCGTGATACGGCTCGGGTGTGCCGGGCGGCAGGTCGTCCGGCGGGGGCGGTTCGGGGTCGGGCTCGACGTCGGGAATCACCGGCTCGGGCCGATGCAGCGACTGAGCGGGATTTCGGACGACATCTCGGTTCATGGGCATTCGTTCGTTGTGCTGTCGTGACGGCATCGGATTGCGGCACGTTCGCCGCTCGATGCGCTACGCACTCGGTGGCCGCAAGCGGCGTGCCGGTCATTCGTGCCGCTTTTCGCTTGTCGACGCGCCGCCCCGCAAGCTGACATGCAACCCGCCGCGCGGCGCGACGTGCATTCGCTACACCGCGCGCTGCAATTCTTTCAAGGCCATCGCGTTACCCGTCGTACGCGGCCATCACGAGCCACAACTCGTGGTCGTCGTCGCGCACCCGCGCGGCGAGCGCATACGAATCGGCCGGCTCGCACGCGCGCTGCAGCGCGAAGCGCGCCGGCTCGGTCGAGCCGAAGGTCTCGTCGAGCGGCCGCACGTCGGCCTTGCCTTCGAACATGCGGCGATCGGGCCGGTAAATCAGCGGCTCCTGTTTCCACGTGATGAAGTGGCTCTTCACCGACTCGAACCCTCCGCCGCAGACGTTGACTTCATAGCGCACTCCCGGCCGCCGTTTCGGAATCGTCATCGTGCCCTCCCGTTCGATGTGCGTGTGCATGCGGCGCGTGGCGCCGCGTGTCGTCGTCGTTGCTACCGACATGGCAAGTCGCGTGCCGCCGCGATGCAGCGGGCACGGCCGTTGCGCGATGTGCGCCTCGACGTCACCGACACGGAGGCATGCCATGAAGGATTCGACCCGTTCCGGCCGCGACGCGCCGACGCACGAACCGCATCCCGATCCGTCGCCGCCGCTGAAGGACCAGGACCACACGAAAACGCGCCACTCCGAGCGGCATATCGACAAGCAGCTGGAGGACACGTTCCCCGCGAGCGATCCGCC
This sequence comes from Burkholderia sp. RF7-non_BP4, assembly GCF_001521935.1. Taxonomy (NCBI): domain Bacteria; kingdom Pseudomonadati; phylum Pseudomonadota; class Betaproteobacteria; order Burkholderiales; family Burkholderiaceae; genus Burkholderia; species Burkholderia sp. RF7-non_BP4. The sequence goes on from NZ_LOTA01000095.1 coordinate 395,333, forward strand.
GGCGACCGGCGGCGTCACGCGCATCGAGCCCGACACGCCGCCGGGCACGCACGACGACGGCCCGTGGCAGGACCCGGCCAAGCGCCGCGACGAATGACCGTCGGCGATTCGACGAACACGCGTGCCGAACGGCACGCCGCTTGCTGACTCGTACGGCCCGGACTCAAACCTGCAAGGAGGACTTCATGCATCGCGTCAACGAAATCATGTCGCAGGACGTCGTGCGCATCGCGCCGACCGACTCGATCCGTCATGCGGCGCAACTGATGGAGCGCTACGACATCGGCGCGCTGCCCGTGTGCGACAACAACCGGCTGATCGGCATGGTCACGGACCGCGACCTCGCGGTGCGCGCGATCTCGGCCGGCAAGCCGCCGGAGACGCGGATCCACGAAGTTGCGTCGGGCCCGATCGAATGGTGTTTCGAGGACGATTCGCTGGACGAGATCCAGCACTACATGGCCGACGCGCAACTGCGCCGCCTGCCCGTCGTCGATCACGACAAGCGCCTCGTCGGCATGCTGTCGCTCGCGGACATCGCGACACGCACGGCCGGCCCCGCGCGCGACGACGTCGCGAACACGCTCGAAGGCGTGTCGCAACCGAAGCGTACGTGACGGGGCGATCCTCGCCCCGCCCGACAACCCCGCGCGACCCGCAGGGCCCATCCCGGGCACGGTCGCGCTCCACGCAACCAGGAGGACAACCATGCAGACTTCTGATCGAGGACAGACGCGCATCATCGGCAAGGGCGCCGCGACGGCGGCCGGCCCGGGCCCCGACGTGATGGCGGCCGACACGCTGGAAGGCGACAAGGTCTACACGACCGACGGCGACGACGTCGGCAAGATCAAGGACATCATGCTCGACGTGCGCTCGGGCCGCGTCGCGTACGCCGTGCTGTCGAGCGGCGGCGTGCTCGGCATCGGCGACAAGCTGCTCGCGATCCCGTGGAGCGCGCTCACGCTCGATACCGAACGCAAGTGTTTCCTGCTGTCGGTGTCGTCGGAGCGGATCCGCAACGCGCCGGGCTTCGACAAGGATCACTGGCCGGCGATGGCCGACCCGCAATGGGCCGAGCCGCTGCACGAGTTCTACGGCAGCGCGCCGTACTGGAGCGCGGGCGACGAGCTCGGGCTCACCGATCCGACCGAGGAACTGAACGATCCTCGCACGCGCGGGCGGCACTGACCGTTCGTGATTTGCCGGTGGTTCAGGCAACAGGCCCCGCGAATGCGGGGCTTTTTTTGGCTTTTTGACGGATCCCGGCGCCGGCCCGATCCACCGAGGCTGGCCTCGCCGACCACCGTCCGTGCATGCGTCCGGCGCGCCGCGCCGCCTGATTGATAACCATACGACATCAATCCTTCCAAAAATCGCACTTATCGTTTGTCCGTCTCCGGGCGAATATTGGCGAAACGACAATCGACCGCTCCCCGGCGCATGCTTCCCGATTTCCTGGAGACACCCTGATGCACCCCTCGCCCAGCCTTCCGACCGCACGGTCGAAGGCCGCCGCGGTATTCCGCGTGACGGCCGGCAACTTCCTCGAGCAGTTCGACTTCTTCCTGTTCGGCTTCTACGCAACCCAGATCTCCGCCGTATTCTTTCCCGCCGCGAGCGAGTTCGCGTCGCTGATGATGACCTTCGCCGTCTTCGGCGCCGGCTTCCTGATGCGGCCGCTGGGCGCAATCGTGCTGGGTGCGTACATCGACGACGTGGGCCGCCGCAAGGGCCTGATCGTCACGCTGGCGATCATGGCGAGCGGCACGATCCTGATCGCGTTCGTGCCGGGCTACGCGACGATCGGCCTGCTCGCGCCCGTGCTCGTGCTGGTCGGGCGCCTGCTGCAGGGCTTTTCGGCGGGTGCCGAGCTCGGCGGCGTGTCGGTCTATCTCGCCGAGATGGCCACGCCCGGCCGCAAGGGCTTCTACACGAGCTGGCAGTCCGCCAGCCAGCAGGTCGCGATCGTCGTCGCGGCCGGCCTCGGCTTCGCGCTCAATCAATGGCTGAGCACGTCGGCCATCGCCTCGTGGGGCTGGCGCGTGCCGTTCTTCGTCGGCTGCATGATCGTGCCGTTCATCTTCATGCTGCGCCGCAACCTCGAGGAAACGCAGGCGTTCAAGGCCCGCAAGCATCGTCCGGGCATGAAGGAAGTGTTCGGGACGCTGGCGCGGAACTGGGGCGTCGTGATCGCCGGCATGATGCTGGTCGCGATGACCACCACGAGCTTCTACCTCATCACGGTCTACGCGCCGACCTTCGGCAAGACGGTCCTGCACCTGAGCACGGCCGACAGCCTGCTCGTCACGCTGTGCGTCGGCGTGTCGAACTTCGTGTGGCTGCCGATCGGCGGCGCCCTGTCCGATCGCATCGGCCGCCGGCCGCTGCTCGTCGGCATGACGCTGCTCGCGATCGCCACCGCGTACCCGGCGCTGTCCCTGCTCGCCCATGCGCCGTCGTTCGTCAACATGCTGCTCGTGCTTCTGTGGCTGTCGTTCATGTACGGGATCTACAACGGTGCGATGGTCGTCGCCCTGACGGAAGTGATGCCCGTCGAGGTGCGCGTGGCGGGTTTCTCGCTCGCCTACAGCCTCGCCACGGCCGTGTTCGGCGGCTTTACGCCGGCCATCTCGACGGCGCTCATTCACATGACCGGCGACAAGGCCGCGCCCGGCTACTGGATGAGCCTCGCCGCGGTGTGCGCGCTGCTCGCGACGTTCGCCCTGTATCGCCGGCAGACGGCCACGCTGACGCCGGCGCACTGAAGCCTCACGCCGAACGACCCGTCCCGACTCCACACGTCCAAGACCACGACCATGAAGAACCTGCTCCTGAAACTCTGCGCGACCGCGCTCGTCGCCACCTCGGCGGTCGCCGCGAACGTGCAGGCCGCCGACCTGCACGTGATGAGCTCGGGCGGCTTCACCGCCGCCTACAAGCTGCTCGGCCCGCAGTTCGCGTCCCGCTCGGGCAACACGCTCGAAACCGCGCTCGGCCCGTCGATGGGCAAGTCGCCTGAAGCGATTCCGAACCGGCTCGCGCGCGGCGAACCGGCGGACGTCGTGATCATGGTCGGCTATGCGCTCGACGATCTGATCAAGCAAGGCAAGGTCATCGCCGGATCGCGCGTCGAGCTGGCCGATTCGCGCATCGGCATGGTCGTGCGCGACGGCGCGGCGAAACCCGACATCAGCACGGCCGAAGGCCTCAAGCAGGTTCTGCTGCATGCGAAGTCGATCGCCTACTCGGACAGCGCCAGCGGCGTCTACATCGAGCGCGAGTTGTTCAAAAAGCTCGGCATCGAGGACCAGGTGAAATCGAAGGCGGCCATGATCCCGCGGATCCCGGTCGCATCCGTGGTCGCGAACGGCGACTACGACATCGGCTTTCAGCAGGTGAGCGAACTGCTGCCCGTGAAGGGCGCGACCTTCGTCGGGAAGATTCCCGAATCGCTGCAGTCGGTCACGCGCTTCGCGGCCGGCATCCCCGTCGGCGCGCAGCACCCGCAGGAAGCGAAGGCGCTTCTCGACTATCTCGCGTCGCCCGACGTGCAGGCCGAAGTGAAATCGACCGGGCTGGATTCCGTCTCCGCACACTGAGCACGACCGACGGGAAGGTGCGCGTCAGACCGCCTTCCCGTCGGGCCCGGCGCCGGCCTCCGCGTCATCGGCGCCATTCGGGCCAGCCGGTCCGGTCCCGTTCAGCATCCGCGCGAGACGCGCGCGATCGCACGCCCCTTCCCGCATCGAAACGAAGATCACCGCGCACGCGTTGCTGATCACGCTCGTCAGCGCACGCGCCTCGGACATGAAGCGATCGATGCCGACCAGAAGCGCGACGCCGGCAACCGGCAGGTCGGGCATCACGGCGAGCGTCGCGACGAGCGCGACGAGCCCGCTGCCCGACACGCCGGCCGCGCCCTTCGACGTCAGCAGCATGACGGCCAGCATCGCGGCGATCTGCGGCGCGGAAAGCGGCACATCGCACGCCTGGGCGATGAACAACGCGGCGAGCGTCAGATAGATCGCGGTGCCGTCCAGGTTGAACGAGTAACCGGCCGGCAGCACAAGCCCCACGACGCCCTTGTCGCAACCGAGCGCCTCCAGCTTGACGATCAGCCGCGGCAATACCGGCTCCGTCGACGAAGTCGCGAGGACGATCAGCAACTCCTCGCGGATGTAGCGCAACAGCCGCCACAACGCGAAGCCGTGCAATCGCGCGAGCGGCGCGAGCACCAGCGCGACGAACAGTGCGCAGGCCACGTAGAACGACGCCATCAGCCACGCGAGCGAGCCGACCGAGCCGATGCCGAAGCGCCCCACCGTGAAGGCCATCGCGCCGAATGCGCCGAGCGGGGCGAGCCGCATGATCATCGCGAGCACGCGAAACACGATCTGCGCGACACCGTCGATCAGCGCCAGCACGGGCCGCCCGGCCTGCGGATACGCGTTCAGCGAAAAACCGAACAGCAGCGACAGCAGCAGCACGGGCAGCACCTCGCCCTGCTGGAACGCGCCGAGCATCGTATCCGGGATCACACTCAGCGCGAACGCGACGAGGCCGCGCGGTTGCGCATGCTGCGCGTATTGCGCCAGGACGCTCGCGTCGAGATGGCGCACGTCGACGTGCATGCCGGCGCCGGGCCGCAGCACGAACGCCGTGACGAGCCCGAATACGAGCGCGGCGGCGGTCAGCAGATAGAACAGCACCAGCGCGCGGACGATCGTGCGTCCGATGGCCTGCCCGTTCGCCAGCGACGTGATGCCGGAGACGATCGTGCAGAACACGATCGGCGCGATCATCATCCGCACGAGACCGACGAATGCATCGCTGAGCGGTTTGAGCGCCGCGCCGGCCGACGGCCAGAAGTGGCCGACGCTCACGCCGAGCGCCATCGCCAGCAGAACCTGCACGTAAAGCGAACGAAGCGGTCTTGCCAGCCTCATGCTGCGGTCTTCCTCGATGTTCCGGTCGTATTCGTCACGAGCATTACTTCGATGCATCGCTGCGCGGCGCACCGCCGCGCCTGGCGTCGATCACCGCCCGATGAAATTCCTCCGCGGCGGGCGTCAGCGGGCGTCCGCGCCGTTTCACGATGCCCACCCGGCGCTTGACCGAAGGTTCGACGAGGGGCACGCTCGTGAGCAGCGGATGGTCGTGTCCGGGCATCGCCATCGACGGCACCGCGGCGACGCCGAGCCCCGCTTCGACCAGCCCGAGCATGGTCGTCACGTGGCGCGTCTCGCACACGCTCGGCGCGCGCGGCGCGACGCTCGTCAGTGCCTGGTCGAGCAACAGGCGGTTGCCGGACGTCTTGTCCACGGACACGTACTCGTATTCGTAAAGCTCGTTCCAAGTCACGCGCTTCTTGCGCGCGAGCGGATGATCGCGCCGGCACGCGGCAACGAATCGCTCCTGCAGCAGCAGCTTGAACTCGACCTCGGACTCCTGGCTGCCCATGAAGCTCACGCCGAAATCGGCCTCGCCGCTGATGACGGCGCTCAGCACCTCGTTCGCGCTCGCATCCAGCAGCTTGACCCTGATGCGCGGAAAGCGGCGATGATAGCTGGCGATCACGTTCGGCAGAAAATAGTAGGCCACCGACGGCACGCACGCGATCGTCACGTGACCGAGGCGGCTCGACGAAACGTCGCGGATGCCGAGCAGCGCCGCGTCGAGATCGTCCAGCAGTTGCTCGGCGCTCGGCGCGAACACGCGGCCGACCGTCGTCAGCGTGACGCTGCGCGTCGTGCGCTCGAACAGACGCACGCCGAGCGCTTCCTCCAGTTTGTCAATCCGGCGACTCAACGCGGGCTGCGAAATGCTGATCGCCTCGGCGGCCTTGCGGAAGCTTCCCAGCTCCACCACCGCGCGAAACGCCTGCAAGTCGGTCAAATCGAAGTTGATTCCCACGGGTCTGGTCTCCGCATCTCGAATGCCGCGTATTGTGCACGATTCGGAGAAGCACACCCAGCCGGGACATGCCCGACCGCGACGCTCCGGGCGCGCCGTCATGCCGCGTGCGGCGGGCGAATGCGCGCGGCGTGATGGCGCCCGATACCGTTTTACAAGCGCCGTGTAAGGCCCGCGATTGGCTACGCTCGATCGCCCGCGGCGGCTCTCGCCTGTAGCCGGATGCCGTCCCGACGCAAACTGTGCCCGCATGTCGACTGCATGCGGCATGCCGGTTGCTGCACACATTGCACAGCATCGATATGGGAGCCGCTGATGATCCGACTCGCCCGGATCTTCCCCCCGCTTGCCATCCGCCGTCGTGCGCACGTCGACGCGCGCGCGGCGCAGATGGGTACAGGAAGCACCCCGTGACGCGCCAAGCCCCCGCAAAGCGCGCGGCGGTTTCGATTGCCGCCGACGACGATGCGCCTGCCACGCTCGACGCCTGCCGCCGCTGCGGACTGTGGGAACACGCGACGCAGCCGGTGCCCGGTGCGGGGCCTGCCGATGCGCGCATCATGCTGGTCGGCGAGCAGCCGGGCGACCAGGAAGACCGCGCGGGCATCCCGTTCGTCGGCGCGGCGGGCCGCATGCTCGACCGCGCGCTCGACGAGGCCGGGATCGAGCGCACGTCCGTCTATCTGACCAACGCGGTCAAGCACTTCAAGTGGGAGCCGCGCGGCAAACGACGGCTGCACAAGACGCCCGCGCAACGCGAGGTCGCCGCGTGCCGCTACTGGCTCGAACGCGAACTCGATGCGATGCGCCCGCGCGTGGTCGTCGCGCTCGGCGCGACGGCGCTGCGCGCGGTGCTGCAGGACAACGAAGTAACGCTCGAGCGCACGCGCAAGCCGGTGCGCTCGCCCGACGGCTGTCTCGTCGTCGCGACCTATCACCCGTCCTACGTGCTGCGCACGCGCGGCGCCGATTCGCGCGAGCACGCATACCGGACGCTCGTGGACGCGCTGCGCACTGCGGCGCGCCTCGCGCGCGGCGCACCGGGAGACGCCGAATGAGCGACCTGCGCGGCGACGACGCGGTGCGCGACCCCGCGAGCGCCGCATCCCCCGCCCGGCCGTGGTACCGACGGCTCGGCCCCGGCCTGCTCGCGGGCGCGTCCGACGCCGATCCGAGCAACGTCGCCGTCTATGCGCAGGCCGGCAGCCAGTTCGGCTTCCACATGCTGTGGATGACCGTGATCACGCTGCCGATGATGGTGGCCGTACAGCTCGCGTCGGCATTCATCGGGCGCGCCAACCGCGAAGGCCTCGTGGCGGCCATCCGCGAGCAGTTCTCCAGCCGCCTCGCCAAGGCCCTGATCGTGACGGTCGTGATCGTCAACGTCGTGAACGTCGGCGCCGACCTCGCCGCGATGGGCGACGCGACCGCGCTCGTCGTCGGCGGCCGCAGCTACTGGTATGCGCCCGTCTACGGCATCGCGTCGCTCGCGCTGCAGGTCCTGCTGTCCTACGAACGCTACGCACGCTGGCTCAAATGGATGACGCTCGGCCTGCTCGCGTACGTGCTCGAACTCGGCTTCGTGCACATCGACTGGCGCAGCCTGCTGCAGGCGATCGTGCTGCCGCACATCGCGTTCACGCACGACTATGCGACGACGGCGGTCGCGGTGCTCGGCACGACGCTGAGCCCGTACCTGTTCGTGTGGCAGGCCGCGCTCGAAGTCGAGGAAACCCAGGCCGAGCGCCGCAACGGCGACACCGCATGCGCGCCCGGCGCGCGCCGCGAGACCGAGCGTCGCATCACGTTCGACACCTGGACCGGCATGATCGTGACCAACGCGGTGTCGTTCTGCATCATGGTGATCGGCGCGGCCGTGTTCTTCACGAACGGCAGGCATGACATCGGCTCCACCGCGCAGGCTGCCGAGGCGCTGCGCCCGATCGCCGGCGAAGCGGCGTTCGTCGTGTTCGCGTTCGGCATCGTCGGCTGCGGGCTGCTCGCGATTCCCGCGTTCGCGGGCAGCGCCGCGTACGGCTGCGCGGAGGCGTGGCGCTTTCGGGAAGGCCTGAACGAGCCGGTGCGGCGCGCGCCGGCATTCTATGCGGTGCTGGCGGCTTGCGTGCTCGTCGGCATCGCGATCTGTTTCAGTCCCGTCGATCCGATCAAGGCGCTTTACTGGAGCGCAGTGCTCAACGGCGTCGCGGCGGTGCCGATGCTGGTGCTCGTGATGCTGTTGTCGCGGCGACGCGATGCGGCCGGCCAGCCGGGCAGCGGCATCGCGTCGAAGGCGTTCGGGTGGCTGGCGGTCGTGCTGATGGCGGGGTCGGTGGTCGTGATGGTCGTGGACATGCTGACCTGACCGGAACCGTGGTGTGGTTGCGTTCGCAACCGTTCAGCCAGGGAGGAAGGACCGGACCGGCGAAGCAACGATATCGGACAGCCGGGCGGCCGCGCGAGCGGCGCGGCCCGGTTGTCCGAGAGGCAGGGTTACATCATCTTGCCGCGCGACTTTTCGGCACGCGCCGCATCGGCCGCCGATTCGACCTTCTTCACTTCCTCAGGCGGCGGCAGCACCGCCTTGAAGCCCATCGAGTCGATCCACATCTCGCGCGCCCAGCCACGGGTGTGATACAGGTGATGGTCCTCGTCGGCCTCGACTTCATCGTGCGCGGCCTTCAGCGCCTTCGCCGCGTCGCCGTCGCGCAACTGGTCGGCCGCGTAGCCGATCAGCTCCCAGTTCAGGTGATCCTTGGTTTCGGCCAGCACCACGCATTCGGCCGCGACGACCTGCGCGACCGCAGGGTCGGCCTGCTTCCTCGCCTGCTCGATCACCTGGACGAGCGACTTGCCGGTCGCCTCCACGGCGGCGCGGCCCGGCGACTTCGTATCCGGATCGAGGCCGAGCGTGTCGAATACCTGACGCAGCACGTCCTGGTGATGCATCGTCTCGCGGTGGTACTTCTCCCATTCCTTGTGCAGGTCCTCGTCGGTCGCGCACTGGAGCGCGGCCTCGTAGATCTTCGCGCCGCCAAGCTCGGTCTCGTATGCCTGGCAGAGCAGTTCGAGGATGCCTGCATGCTTCGATTGCCGTTGGGCCATGACTGCTTCTCCGAAACAACGGGCCGCCCGCGCGGCCCTGGGGTTGAAACGGGCGCGCGTTACTGCGCGCCCACCTTGCGCTGGAGCGCCTCCGCCATGCTCAGGTGATGCCTGAGCGTCGGCAGCGTGGATGTCGCGAACGCACGCAGTTGCGTGTCCTTGCCGTCGCGCGCCTCGTCTTCGAACAGCGCGACCGCCTTCTTGTGCGCGTCCGGGCCGACCGCGGCGACATAGGCGGTGTCGAAGTCGTGCCCGCGCTTGCCGCGCAGCGCCTCGACGTCCGGATCCTGGATCTGGTCGACCTGCGGTTTCATGCCCTTGCGCGCGGCGATCTCGTCGAGCTTCATGCTCGCCTTGCCGTGGTCGGTCACCATCCGTTTCGCGAACGCGCGCACGTCCGCGGACTGCGCCTGCTGCAACGCGAGCTGGCCCGCCTGCACTTCGGCCTTGCCGGCCAGCGCGGCCTTGTCGACGAATTCCGCATCGACGCCCTGCGGCGCCTTCGCGATGCCGGCATCGCCCGCCCCGGCCCCCGACGTCGGGTTGATCACGCCGCCCGGCACATGCGAATTCGATGCGGGCGGCTCGCTCGGCATCTGTGCACGCGCGAATCCCGACACGGCGAGCACGCCCGCGGCGAGCGCCGCGATCGTCCAGTTGGGTTGTTTCATGCGCTTTCTCCTGGTGTGGACAGCATCGTCACCCGCCGACGATCGAGCCGCCGTTCGGATGCAAGGTCTGTCCCGTCATGTAGCTCGCGCCTTCGGACGCGAGCAGCACGTAGCAGCCGATCAGCTCGTCCGGTTGCCCCGGCCGCTTGAGCGGCACGTTCGCGCCGAACTTCGATACCTGTTCGGCGGTGAAGGTCGACGGAATCAGCGGCGTCCAGATCGGCCCCGGTGCGACGGCGTTCACGCGAATATCGCGCTCGGCCAGCTCGATCGACAGCGAGCGCGTGAACGCGACGATCGCGCCCTTGGTCGCCGAGTAGTCGGGCAGCTTCGGGCTGCCGTGATACGCGGTCACCGACGCCGTATTGACGATGCGGCCGCCCGCCTTCATGTGCGGCAACGCGGCCTGCGTGCAGAACATCATTCCGTACACGTTCGTGCGGAACGTGCGCTCGAGCTGTTCCTCGGTCACGTCCTCGATGCCCGGCTGCGGATGCTGTTCGCCCGCGTTGTTGACGAGCACGTCGAGCCGCCCCAGTCGCTCGACCGTGCGCGCGACGGCGTCGCGCGCCTGCCGGCGGTCGCCGACGTCGCATGCGATCGCCTCGCAGCGCCGCCCCGCCTGCTCGATCAGGCGCTTCGTGTGCGCGGCATCGTCCGATTCCTTCAGATAGACGATCGCGACATCCGCGCCCTCCTTCGCGAAACCGATCGCGACCGCGCGGCCGATCCCGCTGTCGCCGCCCGTCACGAGCGCGACCTTGCCGGCCAGCTTGCCGCTGCCGACGTAATCGGCCGCTTCGTCGTGCGGCTTCGGATGCATCTCCCGCTCGCGGCCCGGCTGTTGCGTCTGCGTCTGCGGCGGCGGTGTCCTGGCGGTGGTCATGGTTTCCTCCTTGAACGGGTGTCGCGAAGGCATCGCAAACGGCGTGCCGTGTACCGCGTAGCCGCACGCCGAGTGGCACGCGCATGCGGAAACGACTCGTTCAGCGCGGACTGCCCTGCGTGGTGCCGTCCGGCCGGCGCACCGGATCGAAGTCGCGCCACTCGCCGTCCTGCCAGTCGCCTTCGACGCGCTCGATCGACTGCGCGCCGGTCGCGCGCAGCACGTCTTCCGCGGCGGCCGCGGTCGTCGCCGTCACGCGCGCGGCCAGGATCACGCCGGTTTCGGTATGCGCAAGCGTGCCCTTGCCTTCGGCCTGCTCGCCGCGCATCCGGCCGAGCGCGCCGCCGAACGCGCCGAGATACGCACCGGCGAGCGCGCCCGCTGCCGGCACGAACCAGTAGTGCACGCCGAGCGCATAGACGATCAGTCCGACGATCGCGCCGATCAGCAGCCCGCGCAGCGCGCCGACCATCGCGCCGCGACCGCCCGGCTTCGCGGCCGTATCGGCATACACGTCGCCGCCGATCGGAAAGCGCGCGTGCTGACCGCCCGGGTTCAGGAAGAAGATCGACACGTCGTCCGGGCCGAACGCGCGCTCGTAAAGGTGGCGCGCGCCACCTTCCGCTTCATCGAACGTCGTGAAGCGTCCTGCGACGATCATCGCCATGTTCGTGCTCCTCGTGACCGTAAGGCGCCGCGCACGCGACGGCGTACGCGACGCGACGTGGCGGCGCTCACATCAGCCGCCCGAGCTCCTTCGACACCGATGCCGGCGTGCCGTATTCGCGATCGGGAATCTGCCTGAGCATGTCGAGCACGCGCGGATCGGCATGCGACCGCTCCGCGCACTGGACGACGTCCGCCTTGCTCGCCGGATAGTCCATCCCCTTCAGCGCCTTCTGCACGTCGACGGGGCTCGGCGCCTTGCCGTGCCCCGTCTGGTGGCCGCCCTTGTCGTGGTCCTGCTGCATGCGCTCGCCTTCGTGCGCGCGAGAATGGCTGTATTCGTGGCCCGTATGTTGTCGGGATGACATGGAAACCTCCTTCGAATGAGAAACGGGGAACCGGAAAGGAACGCGATTACGACGACGCGCGCCGCGCGCGTGCCAGCGCGGCGACCACCAGCGCCGCCGCGCCGAGCGCGACCGCACCCGCGACCTTCGGCTGCTGCACCACCGCGTTGTACGCACAGCCGCGCAGCACGGGCCCGTCCATTCCTTCGCGCTCGTGCAGCGCGTGGCGGGACTCGTACAACGCGTTGTCGTCGCGCGGGCGCGCGGGGCGCACCGTGCGCTGGCCGCGCGAGAACAGCGTGGCCGCGACGCGATCGAACAGGCGCGGCGCGTGATACGCGCTGGCCGACGCCAGCTTCGCGGCGCCGCCGACGAACAGCGCGCGGCGCGGGTGCGCGGCGGCGAACAGGATCGCGTCGGCGACGAGGTCCGGGTCGTAGATCGGCGGCGCCAGCTTCGCCTCGACGTTCATGTAGTTCTTCGCGTGCATCACGAACATCGTGTCGATCGCGGCCGGCTTGATGAGCGTGACGGACACGGGCAGGTGATCCGACTCGATCTCGAGACGCAGCGAATCGGTGAAGCCCTTGACCGCGTGCTTCGACGCCGCATACGCGCTTTGCAGCGGCACCGGCGCATCGGACGCCTCGCTGCCCATGTTGATGATCGCGCCGCCGTGGAAATCGCTCTTGCGCCGGAAATGATCCGACGCGACCAGCGAGCCGTGCACGACACCCCAGTAGTTGGTGTCGAACAGCCGGCGCTGATCCTCGAGCGGCACCGACGCCGCCGTGCCGAAGATCGACACGCCCGCGTTGTTGACCCACGTATCGAAGCCGCCATAGGTGTCGGCCGCCATCGCGGCCGCGCGTTGCACGTCCTCGAGAATGCCGACGTCGCCGGCGACCGGCACCGCGAGGCCGCCGTGCTGGCGGATTTCCTCGCAGAGCGTGTTCAGCGCGTTCTCGTTGCGCGCGAACAGCACCAGCTTCGCACCGCGCCGTGCCGCCTTGCGCGCGGTGACGAGGCCGATGCCGCTCGTGGCGCCCGTGATCACGATCGTCTGCTCGCCGACCGGTTTGAGCATGCAGTTCATCACTGGACTCCTTCTACGGGGCCGAGGTTATTTCGGGCGGATGGTCAACTGGTTGCGCACGTCCTGCACGCCGTCGATCTGCTTGACGACGCTGGCGGCCTGCATGCGCTGCTGGTCGTCCGGCACGCTGCCGGTCAGCATCACGACGCCGTGGCGCGTCTTCACGTGAATGTCGCCGGCCGACAGGCCGTTCGTGCCGACCAATTCGGCTTTCGCCTTGGTCGTGATGGTCGCGTCGCGGATCTTCGTGCCGGTGCTCGAATGCGTCGACGACGACATGGATGAGGATGACGATCCACCGTCGTCTCCGGCGGCGAACACGTTCGGCGCGACGGCGATACAGGCGGTGGCCGCGGCGATCGCGACCGCCATGCCGAGACGCTTCGCCGCGCGACGGCGGAATCGCGGGGCGCGGGCTTGCAGCGGGAATATCTTCATCGTGACCTCCTGTCGTGTGATGCCGGCATGGCCGGCGGACATCCGGGTGGCGCAAATCGCGTGCCGCGCGCAACACGCCGCGTGCACGCGCGGCACGCTGATCGGACGCCCTTTCATCCAACGCGTTGTAATTTTTGCGGCACATGGGCGGGGCACGCGCCCCGCGAAGTGCCGGGTATGGCGATTGCCGGAGAGGGACGCAACGGGGCTCGCCGGCGCGGCCCCGACCTCGGGAGCAACACCATGCAAAGAATTGCGTTGATCAGTGAACATGCGTCGCCGCTGGGGGTGATCGGCGGCGTGGATGCGGGCGGGCAGAACATCTACGTCGCGAACGTCGCGAAGCAGTTGGCGGAGCGCGGCCTCGACGTCGACGTCTACACGCGCTGCGACAATCCGCACCTGCCGGAAGTCGTGCGGATCGGTCCGCGCATGCGGGTGATCCACGTGCCGGTCGGGCCGCCCGCCGATATCCCGAAGGAACGGCTGCTGCCTTACATGGGCGCGTTCGCGGACTACATGACGGCACGCATGCGGCGCGAGCCCGACCCGGTCGACGTGATGCATGCGAACTTCTTCATGTCGGGCGAGGCCGCGTTGCGCGTGAAGAAGCGTCTCGGGATTCCGCTCGTCATGACCTTCCATGCGCTCGGCCGCGTGCGCCGGCTGCATCAGGGCGCGGCCGACGGCTTCCCCGACGAACGCTTCACGATCGAGGACACGCTCGCGCGCCGCGCGGACCGGCTGATCGCCGAGTGCCCGCAGGATGCGCTCGACCTCACCACGCACTACCGCGCCGATGCCGCGCGCATCGAGATCGTGCCCTGCGGATTCGATGCGCGGGAATTCCGGCCCGTGCCGCGTGTCGACGCGCGTGCGCGGCTCGGCTGGCCGCACGATGCATTCGTCGTGCTGCAGCTCGGGCGGCTGGTGCCGCGCAAGGGAATCGACACCGTGATCGACGCGCTCGCGCGAATGCCGCGTGACCCGAACCGGCCGACGCGGCTCTACATCGTCGGCGGCAGCCAGGCGACGCCCGACCCGGCGCGCGATCCGGAACTCGCGCGCCTTGCCGCGCTCGCGCGCGACACCGGCATCGCGGAGCACGTGACCTTCGTGGGCCGGCGCGAGCGCGACACGCTGCACCTGTACTACAGCGCGGCGGACGTTTTCGTGACGACGCCGTGGTACGAGCCGTTCGGCATCACGCCGGTCGAGGCGATGGCATGTGCCGCGCCGGTGATCGGCAGCGACGTCGGCGGCATCCGCACGACGGTGGACGACGGCGTGACCGGCTACCTGGTGCCGCCGCGCGATCCGGCCACGCTCGCCGAGCGTCTCGTGCAGCTGCGCGCACGACCGGACCTGTGCGATGCGCTCGGCCGGGCCGGTTATCTGCGCGCGCACCGCTTCTATACGTGGCGCGGCGTGACCGACCGCCTCGTCGACATCTACCGCGACGTCGCGCATCCGCAACGCGCCGGCACGGCGGCCAGCAGCCGCCGAACGCCCGTCGCGACCACGCCGGGCGTACTCGCGAACCGCAAGGAGAACGCATGATGAAGGGCTACGATCGCAAACGGGTGCTCGTCACCGGCGGCGCCGGGTTTCTCGGTTCGCATCTCTGCGAGCGCCTCGTGACGGCCGGACACGACGTGCTGTGCGTCGACAATTTCTACACCGGGACGAAGGACAACATCGCGCACCTGCTCGATGCGCCGAACTTCGAGCTGATGCGGCACGACGTGACGTTTCCGCTGTACGTCGAGGTCGACGAAATCTACAACCTCGCATGCCCGGCATCGCCCGTGCACTATCAGCGCGACCCGGTGCAGACGACCAAGACCAGCGTGCACGGCGCGATCAACCTGCTCGGCCTCGCGAAGCGCGTGAAGGCGCGCATCCTGCAGGCGTCGACGAGCGAAGTGTACGGCGACCCCGACGTGCATCCGCAGGACGAGCGCTACTGCGGCCGCGTGAACCCGATCGGCGTGCGCGCGTGCTACGACGAAGGCAAGCGCTGCGCGGAAACGCTGTTCATGGACTATCACCGCCAGTACGGCGTCGACGTCCGGATCGCGCGGATCTTCAACACGTACGGCCCGCGCATGCATCCGGCCGACGGACGCGTCGTCTCCAACTTCATCACGCAGGCGCTGGCCGGCGAGCCGCTGACCGTCTACGGCGACGGCAAGCAGACGCGCTCGTTCTGCTATGTCGACGACATGGTCGATGCGCTGGTCCGGTTGATGGACGAACCGGGCGACGCATGCGAGCCCGTGAACCTCGGCAGCGACGACGAGATCGCGATGATCGACATCGCGCGCGAGGTCGTGAGGATCGTCGGCACGACGGTCGCGATCGAGTTCTGTCCGCTGCCGTCCGACGATCCGCGCCAGCGGCGGCCCGATCTCGACGCCGCGCGCCGGCGCCTCGGCTGGCGCGCGACGACACCGCTCGCGAGCGGGCTCGCGCATACCGCGCGGTATTTCATCCATCGGCAGGTCGTGCATCACACGCCGGGCGATCTCGTGCGCAGCACGCAGATCGCATCGCACATGCTCGCGCAGATCAGCACACGGAACCGGCCGACGGCGACCTGAGCGGGACGGCGTGACGCGCGACGGCCGGTGCCCGTCGCACGTCAGCGGTCGGGCGTCGTCACGCGCGCGATCTTGTGCGCCAGCTCGCGAACGTCGACCGGCTTGCACAGATAGCCGTCGAAGCCCGCTTCGAGCGCGCGGCGCTCGTCGGCGAGGCCGGCGTGCGCGGTCACGGCGAGCACGCGCATATCGGGCGAGGTGCCGCCGTCCGCGGCGCCGCTGCGCAACGCGTCGAGCAGCCAGAAGCCGTCGCCGTCGGACATCGCGAGATCGGACAGCACGACGGTCGGCTTCACGTCCGCGACGATCGCAAGCGCGTCGCGGCCCGACGACGCGATGGCGACGGTCGCGCCGAGCGTGCTCAGCGCGGCGGTCAGGCTCGCGCGCGTGGTGGCGTCGTCGTCGACGATCAGGATGCGCTGCGAGTCGAGCATCAGCGGATCGAGCAGCCCGTCGTGCTGCGCGACGCCCCACGCCATTGCCCCCACCGGCTGCCAGCCGGCCGGCAACGTCACGGTGAACGTGGCGCCGCGATCGCGGCCCGCGCTTTCGACGCGGACCGTGCCGCCGTGCAGCTCGGCGATATGCCGCACGATCGACAGGCCGAGCCCGAGCCCGCGCCGCGACGACGCGGGCGAATCGTCCGCGCGGCGGAACATGTCGAACACGTACGGGATGAACTCCGGCGCGATGCCTTGCCCGTCGTCGGAGACGGTCAGCGTCGCGTGCGCGGCGTCGCGCGACAGCGTGACCGTCACCGCACCGCCCGCCGGCGTGAACTTCAGCGCGTTCGACACGAGATTCGACAGCATTTGCCGCAAGCGCTCGGCGTCGCCCGACACCACGCATGCCGGCGCGGCGCAGTCGAATCCGAGCGCGATGCCGGCCGACGACGCGGCCGTCTGGAATGCGTTCGTCGCATCGGCGAACAGCCGCACCACGTCCACCGGCATCGCTTCGATCCGCAGCTTGCCGGTCGCGAGCGACGATGCGTCGAGGATGTCGCCGACCATGCGCGTGAGCGAACGCGCGCTGCGGTCGATCGCGTCGATCGCCTGCTGCTGCAATGCGTCGTCGCGCGAATTGCGCAGCACCTCGACCCAGCCGTAGATCACGTTCAGCGGCGTGCGCAGTTCGTGCGATACGGTCGCGAGCAGTTCGTCCTTCAGACGGTTCGACGTGTCGGCCTGATCGCGCGCGTCGCGCGCGCCTTGCAGCGAACGGTGCGCGCGCAGGTCGCGGCGGCGCTGCGCGCCGGTCTCGCGCAGCGTCAGCGACAGCGCGACGCAGCTGCGCGCGTCGCCTTTCACCGGGCATGCGGATACCGTCGCGCGAAAGCGCCGGCCGTCGCGGCGCACGCACAGCAGCTCGAGCGGGCCGACCGGTTCGCGCAACGCGTCGAACGTCTCGGCCAGCGGGTTGCGCGCCAGCCAGCGCATCGCGATCAGCGTTTCGAGCGGCCGCCCGCACGCGTCGTCCTCGTCGTACCCGAAGATCCGCTGCGCAGCCGGGTTCCAGCTCACGATGCGGCCATGGCCGTCGATCCCGACGATCGCGTCCGGCGATGCCTCGACGACCGCGAGCTGCAGCCGCGACTTGTCGGCGAGCACGCGTGCCATGCCGCCATCGCGCAACAGCAGCACCGCGCCGTCGATGTTGCCGTCCGCATCGGCGATCGGCGACGCCGCCTCGACGATCGGCACCGGCCGGCTGTCGTCGGCGCCGTGCAGCCAGTGCCGGTCGGACAACGCATGCGCGCCGCCGAGCGCACGGTCGAGCGGCGTCGTCTGCACGCGCCGGCCGTCGTGATCGAACTCGCGCAGCACGTCGCGCACGGGTCGACCTGCCGCCTCGTCCAGGCCGCAGCCGGCCAGTTCGGCCGCCGCCGCATTCAGGTAAGTCACCCGGCCTTTCGCATCGGTCGCGATCACGCCGTGCGGCAGCGCCTGCAGCACGGCATCGAGCTGCCGCCGCGAGTCGGCTTCCCGCTGGCGCGCGAGCTCGTTCGTGAGGCGCGCGTGGCGCAGCATCGCCGCGACCGCGCACACCAGCGCGCCGACCAGCAAGAAGGTGCCGAGCCGCACGAGGCGGGCCGGCAATGGTTCGGTATAGGCGCCGGGATCGGACAGGAACAGCGTCCAGACCAGCAGCCCGCTCGCCGCGGTCGACGCGATCCCGAACACGAACGACGTCGCCCACGCGGCGCCGGCCAGCATCGGGTAGTACAGGACGAGCGACAGGTTGACGCCGCCGAAGCGGATCGCCAGCGCCTGCAGCACGGTCGCGATCGCGACGAGCATCACGGCGGTGGCGTAATTTCCGGCCGGCGGCCGTGCAAAATCAATCATCCGACACGCTCCTGCCGGCGAACCGGCGGCGGCGGGCCACGCGTGAACGGATGGGCACGTCACATGCTCGGCCGCTTACGCCGACCCGGGAGACCTTCACGCCATGACCATTCCGACACGCTGGCTCGCCATCTCGCCGCATCTCGACGACGCCGTCTTCAGTTGCGGCGAATTGCTCGCGCAGTCGCCCGGCTCGGTCGTCGTCACGGTCTTCGCGGGGATACCGGCCCGCGGGACGGCCGCGCCGCCGTGGGACCGGCGCGCAGGTTTCCGCACGGCGGACGAAGCCATGCGCGCGCGCCGCGACGAGGATCGGCACGCGCTCGAGACGCTCGACGCGCAGGCGGTGTGGCTCGATTTCCTCGACGACCAGTACGGCATGCCGGCCGCGTCGACGGCGATCGCCGCGCGCGTGGCCGCGGCCATCGACGCGCACCCGGGCTTCGGCGTGCTCGCGCCGGCCGGCCTGTTCCATCGCGATCACGTGCAGGTGCAGCAGGCCATGCTGACGCTGCTGCGCGACGACGGTCGGTCGGGCGATGCATCGCGCATGTGGCGCTTCTACGAGGACGTGCCATACCGGCGGATCGACGGGCTGATGGCCAGGCGCGTGATCGGCTGGCGCGAACGCGGCTGGACCGGCCATCCGGTCGGCGCGCCGACCGGCAGCCGCATGGACGGCGCGGCAGCAAAGGCCGCCGCCGTGGACGCGTATGCGAGCCAGATTGCGCTGTTCGAGCCTCATATGCGTGCCGATCTCCAGGAACCCGAAACATTCTGGCGGCTCGAATGCGACGGCTCGTCCGCATAACGCCCGCGCATGTCGTGCTGCCGCCACGCGAAGCGCGCGTGACCGCGGTCGTGCTGACCTGGCGGCGCCCGACGGAACTCGCGCGCACGCTCGCACGACTCTCCAGCCTGCCCGACCGGCCGGCGATCGTCGTCGTCGACAACGGATCGGACGATGCAACCGCGGCGCTCGTACGCAACCGCTTTCCGCACGCGACGCTGGTGCATGCGCCGGTCAATCTCGGCGCGTCCGGCCGCAACCTCGGCGCGGCCGTCGCGCGCACGCGCCACGTGGCGTTCTGCGACGACGACACCTGGTGGGCGCCCGGCTCGCTCGCCGAAGCAGCGAACCTGCTCGATGCGTATCCGCACGTCGCGGCCGTCACCGCGCGCGTGCTCGTCGGGCCGGAGCAGCGCGAGGACCCGACCTGCCGGCTGATGGCCGACAGCCCGCTCGATGCGCCCGTCGCGCTGCCGGGCCGGCCGATCCTCGGGCTGCTGGCCGGTGCGACCGCGTTCCGGCGCGACGCGTTCCTCGCCGCGGGCGGATATCACCCGCGCTACTTCCTCGGCGGCGAGGAAGCGCTGCTCGCGCTCGACCTGTATCGCGCGGGCGCGTGGCTCGTCTATGCACCGCATCTGACGGTTCATCATCACCCTTCGATGCAACGCGACGTGCACGCGCGCGCGAGCGTCGCCGCACGCAACGCGGTATGGACCGCGTGGCTCAGGTGGCCGGCCGGCGCGGCGCTCGCGCATACGTTGCACATGCTGCCGCGCCTGTGGCGCGAACGCGGCATCGCGCCCGCGTTCGCGGGCGTGCCGTGGATCTTGCGCGAGCGGCGCGCGCTGCCGCCGCATGTCGAGCGCATGCGTCGCCGCCTCGACGACGATGCGCGCCGCCGTGCGGGCGCGCGCGCATGAGCCTGTCGGGCACGACATCAGGAATCCGGTTTCTCCACTTCGTCTTCCAGTTGCGCGAGCCGGTTGTAGATCGTCTTCAGGCTGACGTCGAGCACCTCCGCCGCCTGCGCCTTCACGCCGCCGCATTGCGCGATCGTGCCGAGAATCAGCTTGCGGTCGACTTCCTCGAGCGGCGTGCCGAACGGCACCGTCACGCGCTCCTCGTTCGAGTCGACCATGTTCGACAGTTCTTCCATGATCGGCGGCGGCAGCGTGTCGATCACGTCCGCGTCGCTGAAGATGCTCGCGCGCTGCACGAAGTTGCGCAGCTCGCGCACGTTGCCGGGCCACGCGTAAGTCTTCAGCGCTTCGCGCGCGGCGGGCGCGAAGCGCAGGTTGCGGCCGCTTTCCTCGTTGTAGCGCTGCAGGAACGCATCGGCGAGCATCGGGATGTCGTCGCCGCGCTCGCTCAGCGACGGCAGCGGAATCGGAAACACGTTGATCCGGTGATAGAGGTCGGGCCGCAGCTTGCCCTCAGCCATCGCACCTTCCGGATCGCGGTTGGTGGCCGCGACGATGCGCACGTCGACGTCGATCTCGCGCGTCGAGCCGAGCCGCGTGAGTCGCCCGGTTTCCAGCACGCGCAGCAGCTTGACCTGCGATTCGACCGGCATCTCGGTGATTTCGTCGAGGAACAGCGTGCCGCCGTCCGCGCGTTCGAAGAAGCCCTTGTGCTGCCGCTCGGCGCCGGTGAAGCTGCCGCGGTCGTGGCCGAACATCTCGCTCTCGACGAGGTTCGCCGCGATCGCGCCGCAGTTCACCGCGAGGAACGGGCCGCGTCGGCGCAGGCTCAAATCGTGAACCGTCTGCGCGGCGAGCTCCTTGCCCGTGCCCGACTCGCCGGTGAGCAGCACCGACGCTTCGGTTCGCGCGACGCGGCCGATCGCATCGTAGACGGCCTGCATCGCGGGCGAGCTGCCGAGCATCCGGCCGAAGCGGCCGAGACGCTTCAGCTCGGAGCGCAGTTCGGCGATTTCCTCGTGCAGGGCGGTGGTGCGCGGCACGCGCGCGAAGATGCTGTTCAGCCGCTGCATGTTGAGCGGTTTCACCAGGTAGTCGGTCGCACCGCGCCGCAATGCGTCGATCGCGGTTTCGAGGCTTGCGTGACCGGTGGTCAGCACCATTTCGCAATGCGCGTGCTTGGGCAATGCGTCGAACAGATCCATCCCGTTGCCGTCCGGCAGCACGAGATCGCACAGCACGAGATCGGGGGTATGCGTTGAAACGAGCGTGCGCGCTTCTTCGAGCGTCGCGGCCGTGTCGCAGGCGAGTTGCTGCGCCTGTGCGAGCGTCGCGAGCATCGTGCGCGTATCGGCATCGTCTTCGACGATCAGGACATAAGGCATCGAAGCTCCTTGGTGGTGCGGCTCGGGCGCCAAGATCGCCGAAACCGCGGCGGTCATGCGATGCGGGGTACGACGCCGCCCTCTGGCGCCACGTCCGCATTGCACGCGAATGAGCAGACTAGCTGTCCTGCAATGACAAACGAGTGCTTAGCAGTATAGAAGAAGCACGTCGCGCGATCGCCGCTCATCGAATAAATCTATCCCTCGACCACGGTCGCATTGCCAGATTCAATCCGGCAATTCGAGCATAAAAGGTATGATTTCCACATGAAAAAAACGACGCATGACGGTCATTTTTTCATCCAGCCCTCGACGATTTCGGTCAATACTTCCCAACGCGATATCACTCATGTCGAAATCCGACGATGACGGCACGCGATTGTTCGGCCGCTCGCAAACGATCCAGAATCTGCTGTTGAAGGTATCGCGCGTCGCCGCTACGCGCGTCAGCGTGCTGGTGGTCGGCGAAAGCGGCGCCGGCAAGGACATCGTCGCGCGGCTCATCCACGACATGAGCCCGCGCCGGCGCGGGCCGTTCGTGCCCGTCAATTGCGGCGCGATCCCGAAGGACATCGCGGAATCCCATTTGTTCGGACATGAAAAAGGCAGCTTCACCGGCGCCGTTGCACAACATGTGGGCATGTTCGAAGCCGCGCGCGGCGGGACGCTGTTTCTCGACGAAATCGCGGAAATGCCGGCGGAATTGCAGGTGAAATTGCTGCGCACGCTCGAGTCGAACACGATCATGCGCGTCGGCGGTCACGAAGCGATTCCGCTTGACGTGCGGATCGTCGCGGCCACCCATCACGACCCCGTGGAGGCCGTGCGCAGCGGCCGGCTGCGCGAGGATCTCTTCTACCGGATCGCGACGATCGCGCTGCACGTGCCCGCGCTGCGGCAGCGCGAGGACGACGTCGGCGACATCGCGCTGCAGATCGTCGACCGGCTGAACGCCCGGCACCGCACGCGCAAGCGGCTGTCGATGCAGGCGATGAAGGCGCTGCGCGCGTACACGTGGCCCGGCAACGTGCGCGAGCTGCGCAACGCGCTGGAGCGCGCGTTCATCCTCGCGGACGAACAGATCGAACTGCAGTTGCCGCGCCGGCAACTGCCGCGCGACGAAGTCCGACACAACGCGATGACGCTGCATATCGGCACGACGCTCGCGCATACGCAGCAGCGCTTCATCGTCGCGTCGCTGCGTCATTTCAACGGCGACAAGCCGCGCACCGCGAAGGCCCTCGGCATCAGCCTGAAGACGCTGTACAACCGCCTCGCGCTATTGTCCGAACACGAGCGCAACGCGGCGAACGGCGCGGCAGCGCCGGCGTCGGGCACGAGCAGTGCAAGTGGTGCAAGTGGCGGCGGCGGCACCGCGAGCGCGGGCACGCCACCGAATGCAACGAACCCGTAAGCACACCGCCCCGGCGGCTGAACCGCTCACGACGCGACGTCGCACAACGCGCTATCCCACTCACGCACGAACCGCTCGATCCCGAACCGCTCGCACGCATCGCGCTTCGCGGCCGCGCCCCACTCGCGCGCGAGATCCGGATCGCGGATCAGCATGCGCATCGCGTCGATCAATACTGCCGGCCGCGTATCGGCGACGCCGTTGCTGCCGCTCTTGACGAGCTGCGCCATCTCCGTCGTTGCGAGCGCAACGATCGGCAGCCCGATCATCATCGCCTCGATCACCGCGAGCCCGAGGCTCGTGTAGCGGATCGGATTGAAGAAGAACCGGTAGTGCGACAGGAATTGCGGCAACGCCGGGTTCGGCACCTCGCCGATGCCGCCGAGCGCGGTCGAGCCCATGCCCACCAGATCGAGCGGCACGCTGTGACGCACGGACTCGAACAGGTCCGCGCCGAGACGCCGCCCGCGCCGCGCGATGTTGTTCACGACCGTCACGCCCTTCGGCAGCGTGCCCCGATACTCGACGCCGTCCGGAATCAGCACGCCATGTTCGATCACGCGCGTCGGCGTGACGCCGCTGTCCCACATCAGCGCGTTGAACGGCGTCACGTGCACCAGCAACACGTTCGGGTCCTGCACCGGGTGCAGCGTGTCGGTCGGATGCTCGCGCGGCGGATCGTGTTCGACGAACAGCGCCGGCAACGCACGCTGCGCGTCGCTCAGGAGCCGCAACCGGTCGTGCGCGTAGTGATTGTGATGCTGGTACAGCACGCAGTCGAACTCGGTGTCGCGCACGCACTCGACGGGCACCTCATACACGTTGTCGCCCCACGGCAGGTGCCCGACCCGCCCCGCGTAACCGGGCGGATGCTGCGGCTTCGTCACGATGTAGAAATCGTGCGGCGCCTGCGACAGGTAATACAGATAGTTGCCATGCACGTGCCAGGTGAGCACGCGCAACCGCTTACGTGACATGACGTCTCTCCTCCGCGAGCAGTTCGCCCGCTCGTTCCATCACGTCGTCGACGCCGATCGCCGTCGCGCACTCGTGCCCGTACGGGCACGTGTCGAACATGCACGGCCGGCAGGCCGGATAGTTCGCGAGCACGCGATGGCGTTCCGCGTCGAGCGGCGCCCAGCGTCCCGTATCGCTGCCGCAGGCGACGACGATGCTCGGCGTGCCGAACGCCGCCGCGACATGCGACACGCCCGTGTCGTTGCACAGCACGAGACGCGCGCGGCCGACCAGCGCGGCCAGCGCGCCGAGCGGCGTGCGCCCGCACAGGTTCACGCACGGCCGCGCGAGATGTTCGACGAACGCACCGGCCAGCGCAAGTTCCGCGCGCGTGCCGGTCAGCACGATCTGCCAGCCATCGTCCGCGAGCTGCCGTGCCACGCTCGCGAAGCGCTCGACGGGCCAGCGCCGCGACGCCATCCGCGCGCCCGGATGAACGATCACGTAGCGGCCCGCATCGAGCGCATGTTCGTCGCACAGCACATGCCATAGCGCATAGTCGAGGCCGCCGAGCGGAAATTCCAGGTAATCGCCCCAGTCCGGATAACCGAGCTTGCGCGTCAGCGCCAGGTAGCGCGTGACCTCGGGTTCGCCGTCGCGCCAGACGACCGAGCAGTCGAGCGCGGTCGTGCCGCCGTCGGGCGGCACGAAGCCGGCGGTGCGCGTGGCACCGAGCGACGCGACGATCGCGTTGGTCTGCGCGCCGCTGCCGTGCAACTGGATCGCCAGATCGAAGTCGCGCGCACGGCATTCCGCGACGAACGCCTCGCGCGCGGCCGGATCGGCGTCCGGCTGCTCGCCCAGGCCCGGCGCACCGGGAAACGCGATGAAGTTGTCGACGTAATCGGAGAAGCGCGACGCGAACTCGCGCGCCCACGGCAAGCCGATCAGCGTGATGCGCGCGTGCGGCTCGCCGCGCCGCAGCGCGCGCAGCGCCGGCACCGCGCACAGCATGTCTCCGAGCTGCAGCGCACGGAATACCGCGATGCGTGCCGGGCCGGACGATGAATCGGATTCGAGCATCATAGGAAAAACACCCGGAAGTGAAGTGCGCCGCGCACGCGCCAATACAACGACACGGGCGGAATCGCGATCGACGTGACGATCATCTCGGCAACATGCGACGGCGTGAGCCGCGTGCCGCGCAGCCGCTTTACGCAGAACGCGGCCGTGATCACGGCCCAGGCCACCGCGCACGCAATGCCCGGCGCGCGCCATCCGGCCGCGAAGCAGCCGATCGCGCCGAGCACGAACAGCACGGCCGCGTAGTAATTCCAAGGCGGCATCGCACGGATATGACGCCGGTAGGTCGCGCGATGCTTCTTGTACAGCAGCGCGTCGAAATACACCTTCGATTGCTGGCCGATGCTCGCGCCCCAGCGTGCGGGGCGCACCGGATGCACGATCCGCGCGGCGTCGACGCCGACGATCGGTCCCGCGTGCTCGCGCAGCGCGAACATCAGGTCGGCGTCTTCGCGCCATGCACGCGTGAAGCGCTCGTCGAACCCGCCGACGCACTCGAGCGCCGTGCGCCGCACGAAACAGTTCGCCGTCGCGAATTCCGCATGCGCGAGGCCGGCCGCGTCGCGCTCGTAGTCGGTCGGACGCGCGCGCAGCGGCACGTCGATCCGCCCCGCCGCGGCCACCGCCGCCGGTTCGGCCAGCAGCGCGGCCGCGCCATGACGCAGCCAGGTCGGATCGGGAATCGTGTCGTCGTCGGTGAACGCGATCAGTGCGCCGCGCGCGCTGCGCCAGCCGATATTGCGCGCGCCCGCCGGCCCCTGCGTATCGGGCGCGGTCATGTACCGGATCACCGGCACGTCGTTCACGCGTGCGCGACATGCGTCGACGGTCTCCCATGCGCTGCCGGCCGGGTCGTCGTCGACGACGACGATCTCGTAGGTGGTCGGATCGAACACCTGCACGCACAGCGCTTCAAGGCAGCGCTCGAGCAGGTCGGGCCGCCGATACGTCGGCACGACGACCGACACGACCGGCGGCAGTTGCACGTCGCGCATATTCATCTCGGCTTCTCCAGCAGGAACGAGCCGATCACGAGCGCGTCGAGCGGTGAAGTCCAGAAGCACTCGATCGCGTCGCGCGGCGAACAGACGATCGGCTCGCCGCGCGTGTTGAACGACGTGTTGACGAGCACCGGCACGCCGGTCAGCGCGTCGAACTCGGTCAACAGCGCATGCAGCAGCGGATGCTGGTCTTCATCGACGGTCTGCACGCGCGCGGTGCCGTCGATGTGGCGCACCGCCGGAATCGTCGCTTCCGCCCCCGGCGCAACGTCGTACACGAACAGCATGAACGGCGCACGCAGCGGCATACGCCGGCCGCCGTTGAACCACTGATGCGCCTTGCTTTCGAGCACGACCGGCGCGACCGGCCGGAAGTCCTCGCGATCCTTGATCCGGTTCAGCTTGCGCTGCATGCCCGGATCGATCGGCGACGCGAGAATCGAACGGGCGCCGAGCGCGCGCGGCCCGAACTCCATGCGGCCCTGGAACCAGCCGATCACACGGTTCGCCGCGAGCAGCGCGGCGGTCTGGGCGGCGACGTCCGCGAGCCGCCGATACGGCAGTTGCGCTTCCGTCAGAAAGGCCTCGATCGCGTCGTCGCTGTACGACGGCCCGAGATACGCGTGATCCATCCGCCACTCGCCGCGCATCCCGCGCATCCGGAAGTCGGTCCACAGCGCGGCGCCGAGCGCGGTGCCCGCGTCGCCGGCGGCCGGTTGCACCCACACGTCGTCGAACGGGCCGCGATCGCGAATCTTCGCGTTCATCACGCAATTCAGCGCGACGCCGCCCGCCATCGCGAGCTGCCGCTCGCCGGTCTCGGCGGCGAGCCAGTCGACCGCCTGCAGCGTCGTCTCCTCGAGCACCAGCTGCAGCGCGTGCGCGATGTCGCAATGATGCGGCTCGATCGGTCCGCCGCGTGCACGCGATGCGCCGAACAGCGCGACGAGATCGGCATCGACGATCTCGTAGCGTCCGTCGCCGCGGTAGCTCACCAGCTTGCGCATCTCGTCGGCGAACACCGGCTTGCCGTACGACGCGAGCGCCATCACCTTGTACTCGTCGGACGAATGCAGGAAGCCGAGGTAGCGCGTCACGCGCTCGTACAGCAGGCCGAGCGAATGCGGCAGATTGACCTGACCGAGCCGCCGGTACGACTGGCCGTCGAACGCGCCGTAACTCGTCGTCGCGCGTTCGCCGCGCCCGTCCATCGTCATCACCGCGCAATGCTCGTACGGCGCCGCGAGAAACGCGCTGGCCTCGTGCGCGAGATGATGCTCGATGAAGTGCCAGCGGAACGGCCCGTCGTGCGCGACGCCGCGAAACCGTCGCTGCAGGT
The DNA here is from genome assembly GCF_001521935.1 of Burkholderia sp. RF7-non_BP4. Lineage (NCBI taxonomy): Bacteria > Pseudomonadati > Pseudomonadota > Betaproteobacteria > Burkholderiales > Burkholderiaceae > Burkholderia > Burkholderia sp. RF7-non_BP4. Next base: position 422,298 of record NZ_LOTA01000095.1, read on the forward strand.
GGTGCGGCGCGCCGCCGGCGAGCTGACGCGGCGCGTTCACGATCGACGACAGGAACAACGGATGCCACGGCGACACGCCGTCGGCGCGCGGCGCATGCGCGGACGGCGCGAGCGGCAGCGTCAGCGCCGTCTCGGTGCCATGACGATCGAGCTCGAGCCACGGATCGTACGAATATGCGACGTGGTCGACATCCGCGAGCGCGATGTCCGCTTCCGCGAGACAGTAATCGATCGCGTGATACGGCAGCTCCCACGTCGAGAACGGCACCGGCCGCTTCGCGTGCTTCACGTGCGTGAAGCGTTCTTCCTCGGCCGCCGCGATCACCATGCCGTCGCGCACGAGGCAGGCGGCGCTGTCGTGAAAGGCGGCGTTGATGCCGAGCGTATAGGTCGGAGCGGGCATGCGTCAGTTCCTCGTGGTGACGTGCGCGAACGGAATCACGTTCGACGCGTTCGCCGCGGCGGGCTCGGCACCGCGCACGGCGGCCAGCGCGGCCGCGCGTTGCGCATGGCGCGCGCTGCCGCGCAACAGCGCGTGGGTCGCCTCGACGACGTCGTCGACGCTCACGCCGAGCAGGCACGGATGGCCGGGCTGGTCGCATACGCTGCGGTAGCAGTTGCGGCACGGCACGTCGACGTTCAACGCGCGGTGCGGCACACGCCATGGCGTGTGCTGCGGATTGGTCAGCGCGTACAGGTCGACGACCGGCGTGCCGAGTGCGGCCGCGAGATGCACCGGGCCGCTGTTGTTCGACAGCAGCAGGTCCGCCGTCTCGATCAGCGCGCCGAGTTCGCCGAGCGGCAGCGTGCCCGCGAGCGCCACGGCGCGCGGTCCCGCGCGTTCGCACACGGCATCGACGAGCTCACGCTCGTCGGCGCTGCCCGTCACCGCGATGCCGTCGAACAGCGGCGCAAGCCGCGCGGCCGCGGCGCCGAAGCGCTCGGCGGGCCAGCGGCGCGACGCCGCGCTCGCGCCCGGATGCACGACCAGCCAGCGCGCGCGCGACGGGCCCGGCCGGCGCGGACCGCCGATCCGCTGCAACGCGGCGCGCAACCGCTGGTGCAACGCGCGTCGCGCCGCATCGCCCGGCTCGAACGCCATCCGCCAGTCGGAGGTTTTCGCGCCGACGGCGCGCACCAGCGCAAGCTGGCGCGCGACCTCGTGACGCACGTGGGAATCCGGCTCGGTTTCGGGCACGCGATCGGTCAGTAGTTCGTACGGATTCTCGCGGCAATGCGCGAGCCTCAGCGGGATGCCGGCGAGCCAGCACATCATCGCGGCGGGCAGCGGGCTCTGGCTGTACACGGTGAAGATCACCGCCGCGTCGAAGCGGCCGGCCAGCAGCCGGTCGATCATGTCGAGATCGGTCACCGGATCGCCGTGCACGTCCGGATGTTTGACCCATGGCGCGTCATACGTCCACACGTCGTCGACCATCGGCAGGTGTTTCGTCAGCGCGGCGCCGGTACGCGACGTCAGCAGCGTGAGCCGGCGGCCATGCCCGCTCTCCTTCAGCGCGCGCAGTGCGGGCGTCGTCATCAGCACGTCGCCGAGGCTGTCGAGCCGCACGCACAGGATGCGTCGGGCGCGCTCCCAGGCGGCGCTCATCGCCGCACCCACGAGCCGTGACGGCGCACGGCCTCGCGTACGACGATGTCGGCGGCGAGATCGAGACGGTCGACCACATGGTGCGGCGTGCGCGCGGCATCGAGCCGCCATTCGGTCTCGTTGCCGCAGTCGACGAGTATCGTGCTGCAGCGCGCGGCGCGGCCGGCCTCGACGTCGTCGAGAATGTCGCCGATCATCCAGCTCCATTCCGCGACCGCGCCGAACGTGGCGATCGCGCGGCGCACCATCGCGGGGCGCGGCTTGCGGCAGACGCAGTCGCACGTATAGCGCGGCACGCTGCCGGCCGGGTGATGCGGGCAATAAAAAAAATCCGCCAGGGTCGCGCCGTTCGCTTCGAACAATTCGGCGAGACGCTGACGGACCGCGCCAAGCTTCGATTCGTCAAAGTAGCCGAGCGCGACGCCCGGCTGGTTCGACACGACCGCGATCGGCATGCCCGTCGCGCCGAGCGTGCGCAACGCGCGCGCGGCGCCCGGCGCGAGCCGCATCCGCGCGGGGTCGACGTTGTACGGCACGTTCTCCAGCAACGTGCCGTCCTTGTCGAGCAGCACCGCGCCGGGCAGCCGTCGCTCACGCCTCAGGGCCATGACGTCTCCTTCATCGGCAACACCATCAGTTCCGGCACGACGGTGCCCGGCGGCTGCGTCAGCACGAACCGCACGGCGGCCGCGACGTGCTCCGGCGGCTGGAGCGTGTCCTCGTCGATGTCGGGGAAGCGGTCGAGCAGGAACGGCGTGCGCATCCCGCCCGCGACGATCGCGGACACGCTCACGCCGGCCGGCCGCAACTCCGCATGCAGCGCATGCGACAGCCCGAGCAGCCCCCACTTCGTCGCGTGATACGCGGACGCATTCGGCCATGCGCGTTTCGATGCGGTGGACGCGATGTTGACGATGTGCCCCGCGCCGCGCGCCTTCATCATCGGCACGACCGCGTGGCACATCAGGTACGGGCCGAACAAGTTGGTCAACAGCACCTGTTGCCAGGCGGCGACGCTGACGTCGTCGATCGGCGCGGTCACGTCGATCGCCGCGTTGTTGACGATCACGTCGAGATCGCCGAGCGCCTCGCGCGCGTCGTGCACGACCTGCAGCACCGACGCCTCGTCCCGCACGTCGAGCGGCCTTCCGACCGCCTGGCCGCCATGCCGCTCGAGGCGCTGCGCGACGGCCGCCGCGCGATCGCCGTCGAGATCGGCGACGATCACGTGCGCGCCATGTTGCGCGAGTTCCTCGCAGATGGCTTCGCCCAGGCCGCGGCCGCCGCCCGTCACGAGCGCGGTGCGGCCGGCGAGCGGCGTTCGGGCTGGATCGTGAGTCGCGTTCAACATGCACCTCCTGCGAGTGTTCGAAGAATCGTGGCCGTGACGCTTGCCGCGACAAGCGCCGGTGCAGGAGGTACAGCGAGAACCGTGCCAGACTGCGCACGGCCGCGCCGCATCGGGCCGCCGCGCCCGCCGACGGGCTTTTTTATAAGCTGCTGTAAAAACCGGCGCGGCCCGCGGCGCTCAGATCGCGAGCCCGTCCGGCGTCGCCTGCGCGCGGTGCTTCGCGAGCGCGCGCAGGCAGTGCGCGATGCAGCCCGCGAACGCCTCGTCGAACCACGGCTGCGCGCCCGACACGCCGACCACGATCCCGTGCTGCGCGACGCCGCCCCACAGGTTCGTGTCGCCCGCGCGCAGCCGGTACGGCTCCAGCGCCTGCACGACGTGGCCGTCTCGACCGGTTTCCCACGACAGTCGCGCCTTCGCGCGCGCATAGGCGCGATAGTCGGCGTCCCAGTCCTTCGGGTCGGGCAGCGAGAACTCGTAGAGGATCGCGTCCTCGAACGCCGCGTCGCGCGGCCCGAGCGCCGGATCCATGATCACGATGTGCAGGCAACCGCTGTCGCCGACGAAGTCGCTCTGCAGCGCGGCCGACAACGTCGGCAACAGCAGTTCGACGGCCGCGACCGCGGCCTGGCGGTTGGCGAATGCGCTACCGGCGCGACGCTCGGTCAGGGCTTCGGATGTCGCCGGGTTCGGAAAGTTCGGCATGGATATCTCCAGAGGAAAACGCGAGCGCACGGAGCGTCGCGGAACACGAAGCCGAGCGCGTTCAGCGGCAGGTTGATCTGAATGATGTACGCGTTGATCAGCACGAGATCATCGATCGTCATCGTGCCGCGAATGAAAGCGCGCGCCCCAGCCTGTGCAGATGGCCGAACGTGCGCACCGTAAACGATGCGGCCGTGCGCTGCGTGACCTGCACGAAAGCCATGTCGCCCACTTCGTTCGGCGCGTTCGCCGCGAAGCGCACGCGAAGGCCGCGTGCGTCGCGATCGTCACGTGGCCGGTCGTCAGTGCCGGTCGTCATGCGCGCGATGCCTGTGTCCGCGGTTGAATCATCCTCGTATCGGCGGTCAACGGCGCTTTAACGGCGCGTGTCGCGATCGCGGCCGGCGCCGCTGCCCGGTTCCGGCTCACGCACCGCAGGCTGCGTCGGGGTGACCGTGCGCTGGGACGGATGCAGCACCATGCCCGTATCGTGGTCGCCGTTGTTGCGTTGCACGCGCACACGATTTTCGACGTCGCGCACGCACATGCAGCTGTCGGCGATGTCCTCGATGTCGTGCCTCATCCAGCGTGACGGCACGGTCCCGTCGAGTTCGACGCGGCCGTCGCGCACCTGCACGGAAACATCGCTCACGTCGATGTCGAGCGCATGCGCGAGTCGCTCGCAAACGTCCTCGCGAATCCGCTCGTCCGAGCGCGTATAGCCTTTCGGGCCGCGACGGTGGCGCATGGCGTCGCGTTGCGCATCGCTGCCGAAGCGCGACGGATCGCGAGAATCGTAATCGCGTTCGCCGCCATACCAGGCCATCCGGTGATGGCCACGGAATCCCTGCTGGTCGCCGCCGTAGCGGCGGGGACGACCGAGGCCGTCTTCCGGGCGACGGCCTCGGTCGCCATAGCCGCGTTCGGCTTCCCATGCCGGATCGCGCGCGTCGCCCGGTGCGTCGCGCCAGTCACCGCTCGCGCCGCGCTGTTCGGCCGACGAGCGTGCCGAGCGCTCGCTCCATTCGCTGCCCCAGTCTTCCGGGCCGACGTCCTCGCTCGCGAAGCGCCGGTACGCGGATTCGTAGTCGGCATCCTGCCGTCGGGATTCGTCGCCGCGCAGATCGCGCTCGCCGGTGTCCCGGTACGCGCGTGCGCTGCGCTCCTGCCAGTCGGGCGGGCCGCTCCGTTCGGCTTGCCGTCCGGGATATCGTCGTTGCATCGTGTCTCTCCTTGTTCGCGGCTGTGCCGCGCTCGGCCCCATGTCGCGTCGCGGCGCGCGTCGGTCAACCGGTTGCAAGTCACGTGCCGCGTGGCCGGCCGTCGCGCAGAGGCGGCGCGCCGACGTCAATAGTCCAGTCCACGCCGTGATCGCCGTATCTCGCGCCCGATGCCCACGGACGGGCGACGCTGACCGGTCACTCGTTGCCGAACGCCCCTTGCCGAGCCTCCCTATCTGCAACGGGATTGCAGTTTTTGCGCGGCCGGTCGCCGTGCAACGACCCTATACGTCGCCCGTGCCGGGTTCCTCAGGCGCGTCCGGATCGTCGACGCGGCCGGGCTCGCTCAGCCGTTCCGTGCGATCCGGCTCGATGTCGGCGCCTTCCTCGAGCCCCGCGTCGCCATCCGCGGACGCGCGCTCGCCGGTGCCCGCGCGGTCCGTATCGCTGTCGAGGGCCGCGTCGCCGCGCTCCAGCGCGTGTTCGTCGAGCGGCGAATCGACGTCGAACGGATGGCGCCGCGCGCCCGCCGTGTCGCTGCCGCTGTCGGACGAGTCGCTCGGCCCCAGCGCGCGGCCGTCGCGCCCGCGCCGCGCGTTGTCGTCGTCCGGGCCGGCCGGTTCGTTGTCGGGGTTCAATGTGCTGTTCATGTCGATGCCCTCGTGTAGCCGCAAAGCGTCGCACCGCTCCCGGCCGGGGCTCTCGCGCCCGTCCCGTCGCGGCGTGCGGACCGGACGGCGATGCAATCGCCATGCCGCACCGCCACCGCCCGGCCGTCCGCCGGCAGGATTTCGCGCCGCGCGCGCCGCGCGGCACAGGCCATGCGCCCCCATTGATCAGGTGAATTGACCTCCCTTATGCTTTCGGGCGTGTCAATCCGATTTGAATGGCCGCCGCCGGCCGGGCCGGCTGCGGCGGGGCGGCGTTCTTCCGCCCGCATCCGACTTGCCGTGACGATGAAGACAAACGACACCATTTCCGATCCGCCCCCGCCGCTCGGACCCAACGACGCGCGCGATCTGCTGCACCGCTTCGCCGAGTTTCGCTTCGAGACCGTCGTCGGTGCGATCACCGACTACGCGGTGTTCATGCTCGACACGCATGGCAACGTCGCGACGTGGAACGCGGGCGCCGAGCGCATCAAGGGCTATCGCACGGCCGACATCGTCGGCCACCATTTCTCGCGCTTCTATCCGCCCGACGCGATCGCCACCGGGCGGCCCGCATTCGCGCTCCGGGAAGCCGTCGCGCACGGTCGCTTCGAGGACGAAGGCTGGCGCGTGCGCAAGGACGGTTCGCTGTTCTGGGCCAGCGTGACGATCACGGCCGTGCGCGACCACGCGGGCCAGCTGGCCGGCTTCATCAAGATCACGCGCGACATGACCGAGCGCAAGCGGCTCGCCGAGCTCGAAGTGTCGACGCACCGGCTCAGCGTGTTCATCGCGATGCTCGCGCACGAATTGCGCAACCATCTCGCGCCGCTGCGCCATTCGGTCGGCGTGCTGCAGAGCCTGCCGGATCCGGCGCCCGCGCTCGCGCAATGCCGCGACGCCGTGCACCGCCAGGTCGGACAGTTGACGCGGCTGGTCGACGACCTGCTCGACGTCGGGCGCATCACCGCCGGCAAGGTCGAACTCGACGACGCGCCGGTGACCGTGCGCGACCTCGTCTGCCGCGGCGTGGAAAGCATCCAGCCGAAGCTGGCCGTGCGCGAGCAGCACATTCGCGTCGACCTGCCGGCCGATCCGCTGGTGGTGCGCGGCGATGTGGCGCGGCTCGTCCAGGTGCTGCACAACCTGCTCGACAACGCGTCGAAATTCTCGCCGCAGGGCGGGCGCATCGACGTCTGCGCGCGCGCCGAAGGGCCGACCGTCGCGATCCGCGTAACCGATCACGGCGTCGGCATCGCGCCGGGCGCGCTCGAATCGATCTTCGACCTGTTCGAACAGGAAGGCGCGTCGGGCCGGCGCCCGTCGGACGGCTTCGGGCTCGGCCTCGCGATCTGCCGGTCGTTCGTCGAGCTGCACGGCGGGATGATCGCCGCTGAAAGCAGCGGCCCCGGCCATGGCGCAACGTTCACGGTGCGGCTGCCGATCGAGCACGCGACGCGCGCGGCGCCCGGCGACGCGCCCGCACCGCGCGCAGCCGAGCAGCCGGCCGGTGCGCCGCTGCGCATCGTCATCGTCGACGACAACCGCGACTCCGCCGACACGCTCGCCGTACTGCTGCAGGTCAAGGGTCACGCGCCGCACGTCGCGTACAACGCGAGCGACGCGCTGGCGCTCGCGAGCGAGGTCGTTCCGCACCTGATGCTCGTCGACCTCTCGATGCCCGACGTCGACGGCTTCACGCTGCTGCGCGAACTGCGTGCGATCGACGTGCTGGCCGACACGACCTGCGTCGCGTTGTCCGGCCATGCGAGCCCGGCCGACCTCGCACGCACCGCGAGCGCGGGCTTCGACGATCACCTCGTCAAGCCCGTCGAGATGGCGGTGCTCGACGCGCTGCTGCAGCGCGTCGCCCGCCAGGTTCACGACACGCGCTGACCGTTCAGGCCATCGCGCGGCACATCGCGGCGCAGGTATCGCATGCCAGCGCGCAGCGCCGGCAATGGTCGTGCGCGTGCTGCAGGCATTCGGCCGCACACAGATCGCATGCAAGCGCGCAAAGCGCGCACACCTGGGGCGCGAGCACGCTGGCGCGCGCCATCGCGCCCGATGCAAGGCGGCACAGCTGCGCGCACTCGATGTCGAGCGCGATGCAGGCGGTCAGGGTGTGCGCCTCGGGTTCCGCCAGGCATCCCGCGATACAAGCGTCGCACGCATGCGCGCACGCGTCGCATGCGGCCATGCAGTTGTCGTAGCGATCGTCGATCTCGTTCATCACTGCCCTCCTCCTTCCGGTTCGCATCGTCATGGCGTCAGCTTCACCTTCATCCAGCCAGGCTCGCGCACGTCGAACGCGCGATACGCGTCGATCGCGTTCGTCAGCGGCTCGCAGCGTGTCAGCACGGACGCCGGGTCGAACGCCCCGCTGCGCACGAGCTCGATCAGCCGCGGCGTGATGGTCCGGTGATTGCAGTTGCCCATCTTGATCGTCAGGTTCCGGTTCATCGCCTCGCCGACCGGGAACACGCGCGCCTGCGGCGGATACACGCCGATGATCGCGACCGTGCCGGCCTTCGCGACCACGCGCACCGCCCATTGCAGCACCTGCGACGGCCCGTCGCCGGGTATCCAGTAGCGGCCGTCCGGCTTGCGGCGCGGTGCGACGGCGTCGACTTCCGCATCGAACGCGCGCGCCGCGTCGCGATCGGCGGTGGCCGGACCGTGCGTGGCGCGCATCGCGTCGACGCCGACCGCGTCGATCGCACGATCGACACCGATCCCGCCGGTGAGCCGCAGCACCGTGTCGACGGGGTCCTCCTCGGAGAAGTCGATGGTCTCGGCGCCTTGCGCGCATGCCATCTCGAGCCGCGACGCGATGCGGTCGATCGCGATCACGCGACCGGCGCCCATCAGCTTCGCGCTCGCGATCGCGAACTGACCGACCGGCCCGGCGCCGAATACGGCCACCGTGTCGCCGGGCTTGACCTCCGCGAGCTGCGCGCCGAAGTAGCCGGTCGGGAAAATGTCGGACATCAGGATCGCACGGTCGTCGTCGATCGCGTCGGGCAGCCGGATCAGGCTCGCGTTCGCGAGCGGCGTGCGCGCGTATTCGGCCTGCAGCCCGTCGAACGGCCCCGTGTCGGCCGGTCCGCCGTAGAACGCGGTGCCCGCGCGCGGCCCGCCCGGGTTCGCGACGTCGCATTGCGCGGTGTAGCCCGCGCGGCAGTACACGCAGCTGCCGCACGCGATCGTCGATGGAATCAGCACGCGATCGCCGCGCTTCAGGTTGCGCACGTCGCGCCCGACCGTTTCGACGATGCCGACGCCCTCATGGCCGAGGATCGTGCCCGGCTTCATCCCGCCGAGCGTGCCGCGCACCATGTGCAGGTCGGTGCCGCAGATCGCGCTGGCCGTGAGGCGCACGACCGCATCGGTCACGTCGGCGACTTCCGGGTCGGGTACCGTATCGATGCGAATATCGCCGATGCCGTGAAATACGACTGCTTTCATGTCAGGCCCTCCTTGTCGAAAGCGGAAACGGTGTGGATACCGTCGTGCTGTTCGAGCAAGGCGCGCGCCCGTCGGCGAGGGGAATACCGGGCGGTTCGCGTTTTGGTTCGTCGTCGCGAACAGCGTCGCAAACGCGTCGACGGCGCAACCGGAGTCGCGGTACACCGGCCTCAGTGCTTGTCGCGACGCTGCAACGACCGTTGCATACGCAACGCGTTGACCGGAGCGTGCATCCGTCAACGCACGGTCGCCAGCCCGCTCACGCGTGCGTCGCGCCCTGCTGCTCGAGCGCCGCTTCCGCGCGCAGGCAATCGAGATCGCGACCGATCGTCGCGACCGCGAGCCGTGCGTTGCCGCGCCAGTACGTCACCGAACCGTCGTGCGCGCGCAGGTCGCCGTCGATCTCGACGCGATCCCATTGCTCCGCGTGTCCGACATAGCGCACCGTCAGGTCGTAGTGCTGGCTCCAGAAGAACGGCACGGCGTCGAACGGCTGCTGCCGGCCGAGCATGTTGCGCGCCGCGACGATCCCCTGCCGCTCCGCGACGACCCAGTGCTCGACGCGAATGCGTTCGCCCGTCAGCGGATCGGGCCAGCGTGCGATGTCGCCGGCCGCGTAGATGTCCGGCGCGCTCGTCTGCAGGAAACGGTCGACCGTCACGCCGCGATCGACGGCCAGCCCCGCGTCCTGCGCAAGCGCGACGTTCGGATGCACGCCGATGCCGACCAGCACGACATCCGCCGGCAGCACGTCGCCGTTCGACAGCGTGACGCGATCCGGCGCGATCTGCGCGGGCGTCGCGCCGAGATGGAACGCCACGCCGTGCGACTCGTGCAGCGCGCGGATCGTATCGCCGAGCGCGTCGCCGAGCACGCGCGCCATCGGCCGCGCATCGGGCGCGACCACGTCTACGTCGAGCCCGCGCGTGCGTAGCGCGGCGGTCGCTTCGAGGCCGATGAAGCTCGCACCGACCACGACGCAGCGCCGCGCGGTCTTCAGCTTGCCGATCAGCGCATCGCAATCGGCACGCGAACGCAGCACGCACACGTGCGGAAGATCGGCGCCCGGTACGGTCAGGCGGTTCGGCTCGGCGCCGGTGGCGAGCAACAGCGCGCCGTAGCCGACGCGGCTGCCGTCCGCGAGCTCGACCGCGTGTTGCGCGGAGTCGATCCGCGCGACGCGCGTGCCGCAGCGCACGTCGATGCGCTGGTCGGTATAGAACGACGCGCCGCGCAGCGGCAGCCAGTCGGCTTCGGCCGTGCCGGCCAGATAGTCCTTCGACAGGTTCGGTCGATCGTACGGCGGCTCGCTGTCCGCGCTCAGCAGCGTGATCGCGTGCGGATAGCCTTCCTGCCGTAGCGTCACGGCCGCCGAGATCGCGGCCGCCCCACCGCCGACGATCACCATCGATTCGGGCAATCCGGGCGCATTCGACACGGGCGGCGACGCGGCAGGCTGCGCGCCGAGCACGACCGCGCGGCCGTCTCGACGTTCGACGCGCCAGCACGTCAGGCCGTCGAGCGCCGGCGCACGCAGCCGTTCGCCGGTGCGCAGGCAGAACGCCGCGTGATGCCACGGGCAGCGAATCGTGTCGCCGACCAGCAGCCCGTCGGCCAGCGGTGCGCCGTAGTGAGGGCATTGCGCGCCGACGGCAAACAGGGCGTCGGCGCGGCGCACCAGCAGCACCGCGTCGTCGCCGACCCGGCCCTCGATCATCGCGCCGTCGGCGATGTCATCGAGCGAAATGCCCTGCGCAAGATCGGGGCGTGAAGACGATGCGTCGCTTCCGGACATGGCGCGGCTCCCGGCTGAGGTAACGATCCCATTATCGGCGTCCTTCCTGAAAAGAGCAGGGGCGGACGACCCCGCGGCGCACGCAAACGCGAACCGTGGCTCGTACGCGATCCGCAACCGGCGCGGAACGTCATCGACGTTGCGGCGCAACACGCTGGATACGCGTGCGCGGGTGTCAAGCGGGCGAAGCAATCCGCATGCCGTGCGCGGTGTGCGGTCTGGCGAGCATCCCGGGCGGGCCGCTCTTGAACGGCCAATCCGCGCCGGACACGGCGAGCTTCCCGGTTGCCGCCATTTCAACGATGACCCCGCCATCGATGTGGAATCCTTCGTTCTTCGCCGACAGCGCCGGCCACGCGCACGCGGGCGGCGCTACCGACGCGTGTGCGCATCTTCCTCGACATCGTCGACTTCCGCCGGAAAACGATGCTGACCGAAACTGAGGATCAGTACGCCCACCGCGAGCAGCACGATCCCGAACGTGGTCATCAGCATTCGTTCGGGGCTGTCGGTGGCGCCGCGCAGGATCAGGTCGCGCGCAAGCGACGTCATCGCGATGAACAGCGGAAAGCGCACCGGCAGCCGGCCGAGCCGCAGGTAGCGCACGTCCATCGCGAGCACTTCGAGATACAGGAACATCAACAGCAGGTCGGTCAGCGACACCTCGCCCGCGAGCACGACCTTCCACGCTTCCTGCGTCATCGCGAACGCGGTCGCGAGACCGATCACGATCAGCCCGGCCAGCTCGGCCGCATGGAGGAAGTGTCCGAAACGGCGGCGGATGCGCTCGGCGGCCGTATCGGCGGAAACGGTGGACGTATTCAAAACGATGACCCGTGCAATGGCTTAGGCGCCGCGATCGATACTCCATCGACACGGCGGATGGTTTCGCGAGGATGAACGGTTGCGCACGCATCTATCCGGGCGATAGCACTCATGGAACGCGACGCCGGCATCTCGTCGCCCGTTCGGTCCGGCAACAACCGGCAGCCGGGATACCGTTCGAGGCGATCGAGCCGCGCGTTCACCTGCGCGTTGCCCACCATCAGGTTGGACGCCCCGCCATGCTCGATCACTGCACCGAAAATACGCGTCTCTTCCAGAAGGTTCATCATGATGGTTCTCGTCGGCGGGCGGAGCGAATCCAATCTACTGCACGCGCCACGTCCGCTCAAGAGCACAGCGCCGCGCGCTTCAGGAGTACAGCTGCACGCCCGCTGCGCGAAATCGGACCCCGATCAATCCATTCGAATGACAGTTCGCCGATACGTGTTCCAAAGACCCGCCGAAGCTGCTAGATTGCATGCTCGACGCCGTCACGCGGTGCGGCAAGGTCACGCGCCGGGCGAATGCGCGGCCACCCCTGCCACCCGTTGCGCCCGGGCGGCAGGCCGCCGCCGTGGCCCGTTGCGCGACGCATGCGCAACGAACGTCCTTCATCCGCATGTCACAAAGAGAACAGTCGCATGACACAGTCCAACCGTTCGTCTTCGCGCGCCGCGGCATTCGCGGCCCGTCCGTCCCGACATGACTGACCGGCAGGCCGCGATGCAAACCCTTCCCCCGCTCTCCCAGGCCGTTCACAGTCCGATCACGCGCAGCGCGATCTTCCTCGTCGCAACCGTCAACCCGGGCGCCGACCGCGCCGACACGATCCGCGCGTGGTGCGGCGACATCGCCGCGCTCGTGCGCTCGGTCGGCAAGCGCGTGCCGGGCGGCAATCTGTCCTGCGTGTGCGGCTTCGGCGCCGACGCATGGGATGCGCTGTTCGGCGATCCGCGCCCCGCGTCGCTGCATCCGTTCCGCGAATTCGGCGCCGGCCAGCGTGTCGCGGTCGCGACGCCGGGCGACATCCTGCTGCACATCCGCGCCGAGGCGATGGACCTGTGCTTCGAACTCGCCACCCAACTGCTCGGCGCGCTCGGCGACGCGGTCACGGTCGTCGACGAGGTGCACGGCTTCCGCAACTTCGACCAGCGCGCGATGATCGGTTTCGTCGACGGCACCGAGAACCCGGAAGGCCGCGAGGCGGTCGACTTCACGGTGATCGGCGGTGAGGATTCGGCATTCGCGGGCGGCAGCTACGTGATCGTGCAGAAGTACCTGCACGACATGGCCGGCTGGAACGCGCTCGCGGTCGAGACGCAGGAGCGCATCATCGGGCGCACCAAGCTGTCCGACATCGAGCTCGCGCCGGACGTGAAACCGTCGTGCTCGCACAGCTCGCTGACCACGCTCGACGAAGACGGCAAGGAAGTGAAGATCCTGCGCGACAACATGCCGTTCGGGCGCCCCGGCTACGGTGAATTCGGCACCTATTTCATCGGCTACGCGCGCTCGCCGGCGCCGATCGAACAGATGCTCGAGAACATGTTCGTCGGCCGCCCGCCCGGCAACTACGACCGGCTGCTCGACTACAGCCGCGCGGTCACCGGCTCGCTGTTCTTCGTGCCGTCGGCCGACCTGCTCGAAGCGCTCGCCGATCGCGCCTCACCGGCCGCCGACGCCGCCACCGCCTCGCAGCCGGCCCCCACCTCGCCCGAGTCGCGTCGTGACGGCTCGCTGAACATCGGATCGCTGAAAGGAGCCAAAGCCCATGAATAACCTGCACCGCGAACTCGCGCCCGTTTCCTCCGCCGCCTGGGAACAGATCGAGGAGGAAGTGGCACGCACCTTCAAGCGCTCGGTGGCCGGGCGCCGCGTGGTCGACGTCGAGGGCCCGGCCGGCCCCGCACTGTCGGCCGTCGGCACCGGGCATCTGCGCGAGGTCGCCGCGCCGCGCGAGCAGGTGAGCGCACGGTTACGCGAAGCGCGTACGATCGTCGAGCTCACGGTGCCGTTCGAATTGAGTCGCGATGCGATCGACAGCGTCGAGCGCGGCGCGCGCGACGCCGACTGGCAGCCGGCGAAGGACGCCGCGCAACGGCTCGCATTCGCGGAAGACGGCGCGATCTTCGACGGCTACCTGGCCGCGGACATCGTCGGCATCCGCGAAGGCACGTCGAACCGCAAGCTCACGCTGCCGGCCGACGTCGGCGCGTACCCGGACGCGATCAGCGATGCGCTGGAAGCACTGCGGCTCGCCGGCGTCGACGGCCCGTACTCGGTCGTGCTCGGTTCGGACGCCTACACGGCGCTGAGCGAAGCGCGCGACCAGGGCTACCCGGTCCTCGGCCACATCAAGCGCATCGTCAGCGGCGAGATCATCTGGGCGCCGGCGATCAGCGGCGGCTGCGTGCTGTCCACCCGCGGCGGCGACTATGAACTGCACCTCGGCGAAGACGTGTCGATCGGCTACACGAGTCACACCGACAAGGTCGTTCGCCTGTACCTGCGCGAAACGTTCACGTTCCTGATGCTGACGAGCGAGGCATCGGTGGCCGTGGCGCCGCAGGCCACCGCGGCGACCTGACGTCCCGCCCGCGCGCGATGCCTGCCGGACATCGCGTGCACCGGCCGCGTTGCCGGCCGCACGTTCGTCGTCGCCGCACCATCCTGAATGGAGGCGTGAAATGAGCGAATCGAATGACGCATTACAGGCGCTGCAAGCGTCGGTCGACAGCCTGAAGCAGGCCGTCGACGCGAACGCGAGCCGCCACGCCGGCGACACCGCCGTGCTCTTCACCGTGGTGGCGCTGATGCTGGCCGAGCTGCCGCCCGACACCCGCAACCTGATCGAGGATTCATTCTCCGTCTGGGCCAACGATCTGCAGGATGCAGCCCTGTCATCCGCCGTGAAGCAGATCGCACGACAGCGACTTGCGATGACGCTCTCCGACTGACGCCGCTTCGCCGCGATGCGCACCCACGCGCGCGCATCGCGCGCCGCCACCTTTTCGTATCCCGCACGCCGCACCCGCGTGCGCGCTCGTCTGTACTCCTTGCATCTCCCGAGCACATGCATGTGAGGGTGCAATTCGCGGCCGCGCCGATGCGGAACTGTGTCTTGGAGGCCCCGGTCCGATTCGCTATTTTGAACGCAGTCGAAGCAATGCCGCGGGCTCCGCGAAGCGCCGGCGTTGCTGGCGTCGAACGCGACCGGTCGCCGGCCGGTGCGTGCTGCACGAGGGCACGGCCTCGGCATGCGCGCGACCGGTCGCGAAGGCATTCGGCAAGACGTCGTCCGGTGCGAGGATGGACGCGCACTGAAACCCGACGGGTCCGGATGCACGGGCCCGCATGACCGGCTCCGTCCGCGGGCCGGAACCGCCCCATGCCGCGACGCGGCGCAACCCGAGCCACCCCGCAGCGGGTCCGGCTCATGGAGATTCACATGACAAATCGACGCGAAGTGCCGAGCATCAGAAAGTACGATGGGCCCGCCGGCGGTTGGGGCGCGCTTCGCGCGACGGCCGAGGCCGTGCGCACGCAGATGGAAACCATCGAGGCGCCGATCGTGCTGATGCGGACCAACCAGCCCGACGGCTTCGACTGCCCCGGCTGCGCATGGCCCGACAAGGAACACAAGTCGACGTTCCAGTTCTGCGAGAACGGCGCGAAGGCCGTCACGTGGGAAGCGACGACCAAGCGCGTGACGCCCGAGTTCTTCGCGGCGAACACGGTGTCGTCGCTGCTGCGACTGTCAGACTACGAGCTGGAGAACGAGGGCCGGCTCACGCATCCGCTCGTCTACGATCGCGCGACCGACACGTTCCGCGCGGTCGAATGGGACGACGCATTCGCGCGCATCGGCGAGGTGCTGCGCGCGCTGCCGCCCGAGCAGGTCGAGTTCTATACGTCGGGCCGCGCGTCGAACGAAGCCGCGTACCTGTATCAGCTCTTCGCGCGCGAGCTCGGCACCAACAATTTCCCCGACTGCTCGAACATGTGCCACGAGCCGACCAGCGTCGGCCTACCGCAGTCGATCGGAATCGGCAAGGGCACGGTGTCGCTGGAGGATTTCGACCACTGCGAGCTGATCATCTCCATCGGCCACAATCCCGGCACGAACCACCCGCGAATGATGGGCACGCTGCACGAGTGCTCGCGCCGCAACGTGCCGATCATCGTGTTCAATCCGCTGCGCGAGCGCGCGCTCGAACGCTTCGCGGATCCGCAGGACATGATCGAGATGGCGTCGTTCGGCTCGACGCGCATTGCTTCGACGTACTATCAGGTCGACGCGGGCGGCGACGCCGCTGCGCTGAAAGGCATCATGAAGGCAATGCTGCAGCTCGAGACCGAGCGCGGCGACGTGCTCGACCGCGACTTCATCGCGCAGCACACCGACGGCTTCGACGCGTTCTCCGCCGACCTGCAGGCGGCGTCGTGGGACGACATCGAGCGCGCGAGCGGCCTGAGCCAGGCTCAGCTCGAACAGGTCGCGCTCGCCTACGCGAAGTCGAACGCGACGATCGTCACGTACGGGATGGGCGTCACGCAGCACAACAAGGGCACCGCGACCGTGCGCCTGATCGCCGACCTGCTGCTGATGCGCGGCAACTTCGGCAAGCCCGGTGCAGGCATATGCCCGCTGCGCGGCCACTCCAACGTGCAGGGCAACCGCACCGTCGGCATCACCGAGAAGCCGTCGGCCGAATTCCTGCAGAAGATCGAGGACGTGTGCGGCTTCAAGCCGCCCGCGCATCACGGGCACGACGCGGTGCAGGCGATGCAGGCCATGATCGACGACCAGGCCAAGGCGCTGCTGTGCCTCGGCGGCAACTTCGCGGTCGCGCTGCCCGATCCCGAGCTGTCGTTCCCCGCGATGGCGAAGCTCGATCTGAGCGTGCATCTCGGCACGAAGCTGAACCGCTCGCATCTGCTGGTGGCGAAGGAAACCTACGTCCTGCCCGTGCTCGGCCGCACCGAGCTCGACATGCAGGCGAGCGGCCGGCAGTCGATCACCGTCGAGGATTCGATGTCGATGGTCCATGCATCGGCCGGCAAGCTCAAGCCGGCGTCCGACCAGTTGCGCTCGGAGCCCGCGATCGTCGCCGGAATCGCGCATGCGACGCTGCCGAACAGCAAGGTCGCATGGCTCGACCTGATCGCCGACTACGACCGCATCCGCGACCTGATCGATCGCACGGTGCCCGGCTTCGAGGCGTTCAACGAACGGATCCGCACGCCGGGCGGCTTCCGCCTGCCGCTGCCGCCCACCGAGCGCGTGTGGCCCACGCCGACCGGCAAGGCGACATTCTCGGTCTACAAGGGCGTGAAGGAAGACGCCGACGTGCTCGGCGCCGAGCAGGTGCTGCGGCTGATCACGCTGCGCAGCCACGATCAGTACAACACGACGATCTACGGGCTCGACGACCGCTATCGCGGCGTGTTCGGGCGACGCGACGTGCTGTTCATGAACGCGGCCGATCTCGCGAAGTACGGGCTCGAACACGGCGACCTCGTCGACGTCGAGACGATCACCGCATCCGGCCGCACGCTGCGTCTCGAGAAGATCACCGCGATCGAGTACGACATCGCGCCGGGGTCGGTCGGCGCGTATTACCCGGAAGCGAACGTGCTCGTGCCGCTCGACTACATCGACAAGGAAAGCGGCACGCCGTCGTACAAGTCGGTGCCGGTGCGGGTCGCGCGTTCCGTGGGTGTGTGATTCGCGGCGCGGGCGAGGTTGCGACGTCCGGTACGACATGCCGCGCGCCTGAACCGGCTCGCCGCCCCTCTTCCCCGTCTCCCGGCCACCGCGTCGCATCCGATGCGGCGGCCGCTTCCTTTCGTCACGTCGAGAGACGATCCGCTTACCGCGCCGCCGACGACGGCAGCTGCGCGCCCGTCTGGCGGCGCCGGTAAGCGCTGTCGCGTGTCGCGAGCCAGTAGTACAGCGGCGACGTCAGCGCCAGCCCGACGAGCCACGACAGGTCTGCGCCGCCGAGATGCGCGGGAATCGGGCCCGCATACATCGGCGTGTTCATGAACGGAATCTGCACGGCGATCCCGATCGCATACGCGAGCAACGCCTGCGGATTGAAGCGGCCGTATACGCCGCCGTCCGCCATGAAGATCGACTGAATGTCGTACTTGCCCTTGTGGATCACGTAGAAGTCGATCAGGTTGATCGCCGTCCATGGCACCAGCACGACGAGCAGCGCGAGCACGAGATCGACGAGATTGCCGACGAAGTTCGTCGACGCGCCGATCGCCGCGTAGCAGCATGCGATGAAGATCACCACCGACACCACCGCGCGCGTCTTCGCGGTCGGAATCCACTTGTACGCGAAGGTCTGCACCGACGTGATGACGGCGAGCACCGCGCCATACAGGTTCAGCGCGTTGTGGCTGATCACGCTCAGCAGGAACAGCACAAGCATCAGCGGGCCGAGCGGGCCGGTCGCCTGCTTGACCGCATCCATCGTGTCCGCGCCGGCCGGCACCGCGAGCACCGCGACCGCGCCGAAGATGAACGCGAGCGTCGAGCCGATCGTGCAGCCGAGATAGGTCGCCCAGAACGTCGACGCGACGCCGACGTCCTCCGGCAGGTAACGCGAATAGTCAGACACGTACGGCGCGAACGCGATCTGCCACAACGCGGACAGCGACACCGTCGCCAGCCACCCGGCGAAGTCGAAGCCGCCGCGCGTGAGGAAATCGGCGGTGCTCACGTGCGACAGGATCATCCAGAAGCCGACCACGATGCCGATGCCGAGCACCCACGTGCCGATCCGGTTCAGGATATGGATGAACCGGTAGCCGACGATCCCGATCAGCCCGGATCCCACCGCGCCGATCACGATGCCGACGGGCACCGGCACCGTCGACGCGATGCCGTGCACCGACTTGCCGGCCAGCACGATGTTCGATGCGAAGAAGCCGACGTACATCACCGCCGCGATCACCGTGACCAGCAGCGCGCCCCACGAGCCGAACTGCGCGCGGCTCTGGATCATCTGCGGGATGCCCATCTGCGGCCCCTGCGCCGAATGCAGCGCCATCAGCACGCCGCCGACCGCCTGGCCGACGACGATCGCGACGATCGCCCACATCAGGTTCAGGTGAAAGAGCTGCACGCCGAGCGCGCCGGTCACGATCGGCAGCGGCGCGATGTTGCCGCCGAACCAGAGCGTGAACAGGTCGCGCACCTTGCCGTGGCGTTCTGCGGGCGGCACGTAGCCGATCGTGTGTTTCTCTATCATGGGGGACGCGTTGCGGTCCGCGGTCGTCATGGCGAAGTCTCCTGTCCTGCGCGGCGATGCGCGCGTGCCGTGTCAGCCGGCGCGCGCCGAAGCGCGCGCCTGCAATCGGGTCCGGATACGCTGGCGGCAGTTCGCCGCGCGCATGCGCGCTTTTGTCGCGATCCGGATTGGAGACGATGGTGCGCCACGCATGCGGCGCCCGGAAAATACTAAAAATATTTCCGAGACATACGAAAAAGCTCTGCAGCGGAAATGTCGGCGCCGATTTTCTTCAGGTAAGGTGCTACCCGAAACGATGGACCGATTACGCGCTCCGGCGACGCATGTGCGCCGGGGCCGAGTATCAGAGGTGCCTGTGGCTCACTACACTTTGCGGCAACTGAAATATTTCGTGACGACGGTGGAATCCGGCAGCGTCGCCGAGGCGTCGCGCCAGCTCTTCATCGCGCAGCCGTCGATCTCCAGCGCGATCAAGGGGCTCGAGGAAAGCTTCGGCGTGAAGCTGTTCATCCGTCATCACGCGCAGGGCGTGTCGCTGACGCCATCCGGCACGCGTTTCTACCGGAAGGCGCAGGAACTGCTGCGCATCGCGCACGAATTCGAACAGAACGCGCTCGCCGACAACGACGTGATCACCGGGCAGATCGACATCGGCTGCTTCGAGACCGTCGCGCCGCTCTATCTGCCGCAATTGATCGCGGGTTTTCGGGAGCGCTATCCGGGCGTCAACATCCGGCTGCGCGACGGCGACCAGCAGGAGCTCGTGCAGGGCCTGACGGCCGGCACCTTCGATCTCGCGTTCCTTTACGACCACGATCTCGACGGCACGATCGAAACCGAGCCGCTGATGCCGCCGCAGCAGCCATACGTGCTGCTGCCGGAGAACCACCGGTTCGCGGGCCAGTCGCACGTATCGCTGCACGACCTCAGCGTCGAGCCGATGATTCTCCTCGACGTGCTGCCGAGCCGCACATACTTCGTCAGCCTGTTTCGCGAGCTCGGTCTCACGCCGAACATCGTGTTCGCTTCGCCGTCGATCGAAATGGTGCGCGGCATGGTCGGCCAGGGATTCGGCTTCTCGCTGCTCGTCACGCGGCCGCACTCCGAATACACGTACGACGGCCGGCGCGTCGTGACGATCGCCCTCAGCGAAACGGTGAGCCCGTCGGGGCTCGTGAGCGCGCGGCTGAAGCGCGGTCAGCTGACGAAGCAGGCGCAGTCGTTCGTTGAGTTCTGCCGCGAGCGGCTGGCGCAGATCGTCGCGGAATCGGCGCGATAGCAACAAGGAAACCGCACGCGCCGCGAAGCGGCAGCGTTCGAGATGCGGCATGCGGCTCCGCGGCCTGATCAGTCATCCGAAGCGAGATACGCCGCGAGACGGCCCAGCATCGCGTCGCATCCGTGCAGCTGCTCGACCGCGACGAACTCGTCGGGCTTGTGCCCCTGATCCATGCTGCCCGGCCCGCACACCACGGTCGGAATGCCGGCCTGCCCGAACAGCCCGCCCTCGGTGCCGAACGCGACCGTGCCGAATGCGTCGGAGCCGCTCAGCATCGCGAGCAGCCGCGCGGCCTCGCTGTCCGGCGACGTCGCGAGCCCCGGATACGCACCGAGCGGTTGCAGTCGGATATCGGTATCGGGTTGCACCGCGCGCATCTTCGGCAACAGTTCGGATTCCGCATAATCCTGCAGCTTTCTCGGCACGTCATGTGCGTCGAACGCCGGCAGCGCCCGCACTTCGAAATCGAATTCGCATTCGGCCGGCACGATGTTCAGCGCGCGGCCGCCCTTGATCAACCCGGCCTGCACGGTCGAGAACGGCGGATCGAAGCGGCTGTCGTGATGCTCGGGCCGCGCGAGCGCCGCGCCGATCTCGCCGAGCCGACCGATCAGCTTCGCCGCGTAATCGATCGCGTTGACGCCGAGCGGCGCGTATGCCGAGTGACACGCGGCGCCCTTCACGTGGCAGCGCATTGCGAGCTTGCCCTTGTGACCGAGCACCGGCTTCAGTTCGGTCGGCTCGCCGATCAGGCACAGGCGCGGCCGGTGCTCGCGCGCGGCCAGCGCATCGAGCATCGGCCGCACACCGAGACAGCCGACTTCCTCGTCATACGAAAACGCGAGATGCACCGGCAGGCGCAGCGGCCGCGCGACGAACGCCGGCACGGCCGCGAGCACCGACGCGATGAAGCCCTTCATGTCGGCCGTGCCGCGCCCGTACAGCCGGCCGTCGCGCTCGGTCAGCCGGAACGGCTCGACCGTCCACGCCTGCCCGTCGACCGGCACCACGTCGGTATGGCCCGACAGCGCGATGCCGCCGCGATCGCGTGGCCCGATCGTCGCGTACAGGCTCGCCTTCGTGCGTTCCGCGTTGTAGAACAGCTCGCTCGGGACGCCGAGGCCGTCGAGGTAATGGCGGATGAATTCGATCATCGCGAGATTCGAATCGCGGCTGACCGTCGCGAAGCCGATCAACCGTTCGAGCAATGCGCGGCTCGACGTGTCACTCATCGCCCGGCACTCCGTAGCTCGGCGCGGCGGTCGGGTTCAGCGCGCGTGTCTGGTAATCCTGCATCTGCGGGCGATACGCTTGCCACAGCGCATCCAGTTGCCCGATCGGATCGGCATCGGCCCAGTCGACGCGCAGGTCGACGATCGGCCAGGTCACGTCGCCGACCACCTTCAGCGCGGCCGAATGCACCGGCCCGGCCTCACCGCCCGCCGCGATCGCCGCGTGCATCGCGGCCAGCAGGCGGTCGGCCAGCAGCCCGGGCGACTGCTCGAACGCACGCGCCATCGCGTCGATCACGCCCGGCGCGGCCAGCAGGTTGCCCGCCGCCACGCATTGCTCGCCCTCAACCGCATGGTGCGTGCCGAGCGCCTCCTTCCCGGTGAAGCACGCGGTCTGCCCCTGCCCGTCGATCACCGTGACCTGCCGGTACTGGCTCCAGCCGTTCGCGTTGAGCGCGCGGTCGAGCGCGGCCGCCGGCGCGAGCTGCCGGTGCTCGATCAGGTCGAGTATCTGCGGGCCGAGCGCCGGCAGCGTGACGTTCTGCGTGGCGACCGCGCCGACGCCCGCGCGCACCCACGGGCAGCGCGCGCCCACCGCGATGCTCGACGAACTGATCGCGATCCCGAGCTGCCCCGTTTCCGGGCATCGCCCGACGATGGAGAAAGTCATGTCGCCTCCTATGCGCGGATCGGTTGCCAGTTGTCCGGGATCACCGCGATCACGTCGATCTCCATCAGCCACTGCGGCTGGCCGAGCGCCGAGACGACGAGTCCCGTCGAAATCGGGTAGACGCCTTTCAGCCACTTGCCGACTTCCTGGTACACGGGCTCGCGATAGCGCGGGTCGATCAGGTAGGTCGTCGTCTTCACGATATGCGTGATGTCGCTGCCGGCTTCCTCGAGCAACTGCTTCACGTTCTTCATCGCCTGCTCGGCCTGCGCGCGCGGATCGCCGAGGCCGATCAGGTTGCCGTCGAAATCGGTGCCGACCTGGCCGCGCACGTAGACGGTGTTGCCGGCGCGCACGGCCTGGCACAGGTCGTTGTCGAGCGTCTGGTTCGGGTAGGTATCCTTCGTATTGAACATGCGGATACGGGTGTGGGTAGGCTGGCTCATCGAGGTCCTTCGATTGACGGTGTGTTCGCCCGCCGCGCCGGGAGCGGTCGCGGCGGGTTCCGGTTGTAGCGGGGTCGCCGCGTCCGGGCGCCTTGCCGGGCGCGGCACGTGGCGCGAGCGCTTATCAGTCGATCGCGTCGACCAGCGGGCGCGCATCGGCCTGCCCCGCATGCGACGTGTCGTCGTGCCCGGTGCGCGTTTGCGCGCGGCGTTGCGACGCGTCGTGATAGTCGAGGTACTTGCGCTGCGTGACGATGTGGTCGGCGATGTGTTTCGCGTCGTGCCACACGCCCCAGATGAAGCTGGAGCCGCGCCGCGACAGCCACGGCAGACCGAGGAAATAGATGCCCGGCTCCTTCGACACGCCGCGCTGGTGCTGCGGCTTGCCGTTCGCGGCGAACGCGTCGACGTTCAGCCAGCCGTAGTCGACCGCGTAGCCCGTCGCCCAGACGATCGACGTGACGCCGGCGCCGGCCAGGTCGAGCGCGAGGATCGGCTGCGTGACGCAATCCGGATTCGGCAGGATGCGGCGGGCTTCAGGCTCTTCGGGCAGGTCGAGGCCGTTGCGCGCCGCGTACGCGTCGGCCGCATCGAGCAGCGCCAGGTAGTTCTCGTCGCCGCGGGCGAGATTGATCGCGAGATCGCGCTCGAACACCGCGACGCCGCCGTCGAACGCCTTCGTCAGCCCCACCAGCGTCACGCCTTGGTGCGCGAGGGCGCGGAAATCGACCGTGTGGCCTCCGCGCGCGCCGCTCACCGCAATCGTCACGTGTTCGCGTCCGGGCGTCGCGACTTCCTTGTCCCATTCGCCGAGCACGCCGAGCCACCAGCAGAAGTCACGGCCGCGATACGCGCGCGGCGGGCGGTCATGCGGGCCGACCGACAGATAGACCTGCCGGCCCGCGCGCTGCAGCTCGTCGGCGATCTGCACGCCCGACGAACCCGCGCCGACCACCAGCACCGCGCCGTCGGGCAATTGCGCCGGGTTGCGATAATCGGCCGAGTGGATTTGCATGAGGCCGGCATCGTCCGGCGCGATCGGCGGGATGACCGGGCGCTGGAACGGGCCCGTCGCGACGACCACGCGGTTCGCCTCGATCGTGCCGTCCGAGGTGTCGACGATGAAACCCGGCTTGCCCGTGTTGCGCACGACGTTCTTCACTTCGACGCCGGTGCGGATCGGCGCATTGAACTTGCGCGCATAGGCTTCGAAGTAATCGGCGACCTGGTCCTTCGATGCGAACGCATCGGGATCGAGGCCGTCGAATTCGAGCCCCGGAAAACGGTCGTGCCACGCGGGGCCGTTCGCGACCAGCGAATCCCAGCGCCCGGTGCGCCAGCGCTCGGCGATGCGGTCGCGCTCCAGCACGAGATGCGGCACGCCGAGCTTGCCCAGGTGCTCGCTCATGGCCACGCCGGCCTGCCCGGCTCCGACGACCAGCGTATCGATTGAGGTTGTTTCCACTGCCACGGCTGTCTCCTTGAAGTGCGGCTCGCTGCGACGCTCGTGTCGTTGCGCGAGTGGGAATGGAGACATTCTGCTGACAGGCCCGCGTGGGCGAAATGATGTTTTTTGTGGTTGTTGACGAGAAAAAAGCTGGGGGGTGCGACGCCTGCCCGATGTTCGCGTCGCGCATTCCGGCGGGAGGCCGTAAGGTCACGCGCTCGAGTCAATGCCCGCCGTTGATTTCCGTGTCCTCGAATGCCAGATGCTCGAAATGGGTGCCTGTGAAATCCACGTCCAGCCCCTTGAGTCCATGCGCTTCGACCGTGCTTCCCGTGCAGTCCAGCACTTGCACCGAATGCCACGTGTTGCCGTCGAACCGAACGCCGTTCCACTTGCACCCGAGAAATTTCACGCTATTGAACGTGCTGCCCTGAAAGGCGGCTTCGTCGAAGGTGCAATCGACGAACGTGCATCCGGAAATTGCGATCCCCGAAAAGTCGCAACGGGCAAACGTACAGGCGGAGAACCGGCAGCCTGTCCAGCCGGCCTGCCGGAATGACGTGCCGCTGAAACTGCTGCCGCTGAAGCTGCTGCCGGCGAATTGCGAAAGTCCCAGATCCAGCCCAGCATAGGCTGAACTGTCGGTCTGACCAGACAGCCCTGCCGGCATACCACCCGCACCCTTGCGCCACAGGTCGTGCTTATAGATGATTTCAGAACTGCTCATGAGTGTGAGTCTCGATGCGTGGAAGCAGACGATTCACCTTCGCCATTGCCGGCCATCTGTTCGTCGTCGTCGGGCGCCGCCGAGTCGCGGCTGGCGAGCCAGGCGACCAGGCCGCCCAGTGCAATCATCAGGCCCAGGAACAGGAAATTCTCGATCGCAAAATCGCTGACATCATGCGAACCGTAGCTGCCTCCACTGATCTGGGACACCGCGCCCACGGATGCGATGACACCCCAGGCAACCAGTATCAGGCCGCCGACCACGACGATCGCGGCTATTGTCGACTTGCGCATACTTGGCTCCGTCAGGCGTCACCGGACGCGTTGCCTACACTGACTTCCGGCAGTTTCGCGAATCCGAGGCGATTGGCTTCGTTCCACCACGTCCAGGTCACGTCCGCCGGCGATACATCCAGATGCACGTCCCGCGGGTCGGGGAACGTATCGCCCTGCGCGACATAGGCCTGGCGATACCACTGGTTGAACGTCGGTGCCCGAGGATGGTCCTCGGGCACACTGGCCTGCCAGACGCCCGTCGCCGGGCACGTGCGTGTGCCCCGACACCGGATCGCCGGATCGGGAAATTCAGCGGCGCGCGCGATACCCTGTGTCACGCGAGGTTCCGATGCAGGTTGTTGTACTGCCACCGGAATCGCGTCGCCGACGTAATGGAAGAAGATGCGCCCATCTTCCGGAACAAGGCCGGGGCGACTGCGATCGAATAGCTCGTCCTTGCTGTAATGCATCGGCACCTGCGCCGGATTCCAGGCGAAATGACGTTCGGCAGTCGGATACTTGAGTTGCGCGAGCCAATAGCCGCCCACCGGCGCCGCGGTGGTTTCCGCCTGCGGAGAAACGGTGACAGGCGGCTTCTCCGGCAACGTATAACCATCGGGCACATGTGCGCGACCAGTACGTAGCGAGACCGGATGAGCGGCGGATTTGGACGGCGTCGTCGATGCCGACATCACGGCCTTTGCCGCATTGATCAGCGTCTCCTTGTTGCCGTCCCACTTGGGCAATTTGGACGGCGGCAATGGCACCACCTTGTCCAGATTGGGGAGGCGAAGGTCCGGATCGCGTTCGAGGCGGTCGGCGAGCACGCTGTAACGCTCGGCACGCGCCCGATCCTTCACATTGCCTGCTACAGGATCGCCGTCATCGAACGCACCGAACAAATAACCTGCACTCTTGGCGCTCCCGTACTTCACGCCTTCATGCAGGATTTTGAGAGCCCGCTCGTTGTCTTCGCCAAGCGACTTGTCGGAACCAACAAGTGTCGTTCCGAGTGCATATGCGGCATCGCCGTTACCTTGGGCAAATCCGCACTCGAGCATTTTGAGTGCAACCTTGCGGTTGCCCCAAAAACCGGCTTTCGGATCATCATAGGCCGCATCGAGCTTGCTGCCCAAATAGGCCATGGAGCTCGGACTTCCCTTGTCCGCCGCAAGTTGCCAGAATGCGAATGCACGACTGGCGTCCTGCTTTACCCCGGTCCCGTTCATGTAATACGTACCCATCAGATCGTACGCAGCCGGGATGCCCAACTTCATGGCTTGCTCCGTGATTTGCACGGCGCGCTCGGTATTGCGATCCACGCCCAACCCCTGGGCGTAAGCATTCGCGAGATTCACCATTGCCTTCCAGTGCTTGCGTTCGGCGGCCTTGCTCCACAACGCGACAGCGCCGGCGTAGTCACGCTGATTTGGCCACAACGACGCGCTTGTCATGGACAGCGCCTGCTGATTCCAGCGATCCGCCTCTGGATCAACTGCCGGAACCACCGATGCTTCATGCACGCAAACAAACGTCTCGCGATGCGGATTGAAAGCGTCGAGGGACATGTTTCGCGGAAGGGAGTCGTTCATTGAGCAAGCTGTACAAGCAAAGAACAGAAAGAGAGAAAACACGCCTGCCAGGCGCATACATTTGGATATTGTCGAAGTCATCGGAACTCGCATGATCTGAATGCGCACTATGCCAGCCGAACACTGGATGTGCGTTCGTCGTGAAATGGCATCAGAAAGCCCGCCGGTTCGAGCCCACGCTTCCTCTGAATGGCGTTGGTATCCATGAGTTTCTGCCATTTCATGAACGTTTCCTTGATCGCGATAGGGCTGCCGTCGCTACCATCATGCTTGCCGCCGGTATGCAACTTCCAGATCCGCTTCCTCAAATCGGTGCTCTTGGCACGATCATCGCTGCCTACGTTGATCTCCGCGTCCACCGCCATGCTTCGCAAATTCAGGTTGGCACTGCCCAGCGTAAAGAAACTGTCATCGATCAGCAGCAATTTACTGTGGATGTAGATTTCCCGGTACCGCGCTGCAATCGCCTGCGTTGGCAACGGCAGCATCGGCGCCAGATCCGGATCCGGCAACTCGCCCTTGGCTTGCTGCTTGTTTACATATTCGTCCCAGCGAGCCTGCTGGCTCGCCATCTCCGTGCTCAACTTGGAACTGCGCCAATTTCGGTCAAAGGTCCAGAGGCTACCGACAAGCGTCCGAATACCCATTTGATTCAGCGATTCTGCAAGTGACGCCTTATCGCCGAGATCCTTGGAGCTTTGCGCCGCCGGCGAGAGCAGTGCCGGATAGAGATCGTAGTCGAGACGCGCCCCGCTCGCCTTTCGGTCACGTTCACGTGTCGATTGGTATTCGGCGACGGCGCGCTTAGATCGCCACGTCGCCTGCGCGCGTCACTTAATTGTTTAGCCGTTGATTTTAAATGCAACGTTCACACAAAAATAATCTCGTCGAGATAATCGCGACTGACTGACGGCACACCGAATATCTCCGGAGCGACGCATCATTCGGCACGAAATCACGGCAAAAATAAATGAATCAGACCTTTGATTTTATTGACTATTCCCCTTACCTCAACGTGCAACTGCGCCTCCACCCGCCCGCTGCCGGACAATTCTTGACGGTGTGCGCTCTCCCGAACTGGTAGGATGCGCGTCGCCTCACCTCATGCAATGCGCCACCGGCCTCATGATCGAGCCCTTTATCTGTCCGCACGCGAGCTTCGCGCGAACTCCGTACCGCGCCCGCCCGGCCCCTCGTTGAACCCGTAGCCCCCGGCGCCGCTCCCCCCCGGCCCCGTTGCAGCAACCGTTGAAGTGGCGCACGTCGCGCCTCCAAGCATGAAGAAACTGAAGCAGCACATCCGCACCCTGAGCGAGATCGACCGTACGCCGGCGGTGCGCGTCTGCGCGCTGCTGCTGATGGTCGGCCTGCTATACCTGCTATGGCCGTCCGCCGAAGTCGCGCACCTCGCGCTGGAATCGGTCGTACGCTGACGCACGGCTCGCCGCCGCTACGCTATACTCGCGCAATGGAAACCAAACCTGCCTCGCCGAACGTGCATTGCTGGTGGCGCGCCTGACCCAGGCGGCCCGTTTCCTTTTGCATGTCCCGAACGTGATGCCGCCAGCCATGGCGGCATTGTCGTTTCTGCGCTCACGTCATGGCTGGTGGCTTCGATAACCTGGAGCCAATCCACACCATGACGCACCCGACCCGACCGATCATTCTCACCGGCGACCGCACGACCGGCCCGCTGCATCTCGGCCATTACATCGGCTCGCTGCGCGCGCGCGTGCAGATGCAGCACGAAGCGACGCAGTTCCTGCTGCTCGCCGACACGCAGGCGCTGACCGACAACATGGGCCGCCGCCAGCGCGTCACCGAGAACGTGATCGAGGTCGCGCTCGACTACCTGGCCGTCGGCATCGATCCGGCGATCTCGACGATCGTCGTCCAGTCGCAGGTGCCCGAGCTCGCCGAGCTGTCGCAATACCTGCTCAACCTCGTGACGGTCGCGCGCCTCGAGCGCAATCCGACCATCAAGGAAGAGATCCGCCTGCGCGGCTTCGAGCGCGACATCCCGGCCGGCTTCCTGACCTACCCCGTCAGCCAGGCCGCCGACATCACCGCGTTCAAGGCGACGCACGTGCCGGTCGGCGACGACCAGCTGCCGATGATCGAGCAGACCAACGAACTCGTGCGCCGCTTCAACGCGACGGTCGACAAGCCCGTGCTGGTGGAATGCGAGGCCGTGCTGTCGGCGGTCACGCGGCTGCCCGGCATCGACGGCAAGGCGAAGATGAGCAAGTCGCTCGGCAACGCGATCACGCTCGGCTCGACGCCCGACGAAATCGCGCAAGCGGTGAAGGACATGTACACGGATCCGAACCACCTGCGCGTGAACGATCCCGGTCAGGTCGAGGGCAACGTCGTGTTCACGTTCCTCGACGCGTTCGAGCCCGACGTGCAGAAAGTCGACGAACTGAAGGCGCACTATCGCCGTGGCGGCCTCGGCGACAGCGTCGTCAAGCGCGTGCTGAACGAGCGGCTGCAGGCGCTGATCGAGCCGATCCGTGCGCGCCGTCGCGAATTCGAAGCGGACAAGGTGGAGGTGATGGCGATCCTGAAGCGCGGCACGATGCATGCGCGCGAGGTGGCCGGCGCGACGCTGGCCGAGGTGAAGGGCGCGATGGGGCTGACGTACTTCGATTGAGCCGCGCGCAGCAAACGAGACTAGCGCCGCGCTTGTCCGCGACCCGACGGCACGACACCGTGCCGCGGGCGATCAGTCGTCGGCGAGTGTCGTCACGGCCGCTCGTGCGCCGGTGGCGCGCCGTGGCACACGGCCTCGATCCGGTTGCCGGCCGGATCGACGACAAAGGCCGCGTAGTAGTCGGCGTGATAGTGCGGCCTCAAGCCGGGGTCGCCGTCGGGCCGCCCGCCCGCGGACAGCCCCGCCTCGAAAAATGCGTGCACCTGCTGGCGGGAAGCCGCCTTGAAGCACCAGTGTCGCTTGCTCGTCCCGACTTCGGCGGGATCCAGATAAATCGCCAGGAAGGTCGATGCGGTGTCGGTGGCACTGCAACGTTCACCGTAACCGAGCGCGGTGCCGCGGTCATAAACCTTGGTCGCGCCCAGCGCGGCCATGACACCGTCGTAGAAGGGGCGTGCCTGATCGATATCCGGAACGCCGATGGACACGTGGTCAAGAAGTTGCATGATGTTGGCTCCATTGAACGAGCACGAGTCTACACAAACTTCCTTGGTCGACTCCGCCGATGTCGCGCCTGCGCCCTTTCACGCCATCATGACGCCCCACAAAATGATCGACCGGCGCGACTGAAACGAACCCGAGCGGCTCCTCGCGGACAACGCGTCACTTCATCTGCATGAGCTGCACGAGGTTGCCGCACGTATCGTCGAGCACCGCGACCCGCACGGGCCCCGCGTCCATCGGCGCCAGCGTGAAGTGCACGCCGAGCGCGTCGAGCCGCGCGTACTCGGCGTCGAGATCGTCGACCTGAAACGACGCCGCCGGGATGCCGTCCTCGTACAGCGCCTGACGATAAGGGCCGACCGCGCGATGATGACTCGGTTCGAGCATCAGCTCGGTGCCGTCGGGCTGATCCTTCGACACGACCGTCAGCCAGCGGTACGCGCCCACCGGCACGTTGTTCTTCAACCGGAAGCCGAGGATGTCGGTATAGAACGCGAGCGCCTTGTCCTGATCGTCGACAAAAATACTCGTCACGTAGATGCGCATGCGAAGTTCTCCCAATCGTGCGCGCCGCGACGCGCGTCGCCGCTTACGTGATCTGATACGTCGATGCCGGCACGAACTCCTCCGGCATCGCGCGCTCGCCCAGCTCGAGCACCGACCGCTCGATCGTGCGCGCCATCGCATCGAGCGCCAGCGCGTTCGGCGCGAGGCCGAAAGGCTCGGCCACCTCGTTCGCGATCGCTTCGAGCGCGATCAGCGTGTACGAGATGAACACGCAAATCAGCGGCGTGAAGAATTCCGTCGAATCGACGAGGCCGAACGGCAACAGCACGCAATAAGCATAGACGGTGCGATGCAGCAGCACGCTGTACGAGAACGGGATCGGCGTCGTCAGGATGCGCTCGCAGCCGCCCACGGCCTTGCCCAACTCGGCCAGTTGCGCATCGAACATCCAGCACGTTGCTTCGCTGCCGGGCGCGCGACCCAGCACGCGGACGATTCCGCCGCGCAGTTCATCGAGAATCGCGACGGGCTGGTAGCACTTGTGCGCGAACGCGGCGGCGCGCTCCGCGCCGAGGATGCGCTGCAGGTCCTGCGCCGGATCGGTATGACGCAGCTGATGCTTCAACGCATACGTGAACGCGATCAGCAGATCGGCGAGCCGGTCGCGCTCCGTATCGCCGACGCTGTCGGGCAAATAGCGCCGCAGTTGCGACGTGACGGTGCGCGCCGCGATCAGCAGGTTGCCCCACAGAAGCCGCGCCTCCTTGAAACGCTCGAAGCTCGCGTTGTTGCGAAACGCGAGAAAGATCGCGAGGGCCAGCCCGAACAGCGTGAACGGCGCGGTGTTCAGCGGAATCTTCTCGCCGAAGATGCGCCCGTTCGTGAAGACCGCCAGCGTGCTGACGATCGCCATGAACACGAGTTGCGGAATGATCGACTGCAGCACGGAGCCGTTCCATATGAACAGCATTCTGAGCCAGTTTTGTCGTGGTCTGACGATCATGGTGTTGTCTCGACTGCCGATGAAATACGCCATGCGGATCGCCGCCGCCCGATGTGCAACGGCCCGCGCGTGGCGGGCCGGGTGACGCGCTTCACCGCGCTTGCGAATGATGATACGCCCGCGCACGCCCTGCCCCGTCACCGGGGCGCGCCGGTCAGTGATAACCGGCGTCGCCCTCGCGCACCTTGCCGCGGAACACGCGGTACTGCATCGCGTTGTACACGAGGATGATCGGCAGCACGATCACGGTGCCGACGAGCGCGAACAACTGGCTCGAATGGCTCGACGACGCGTCCCAGATCGTCAGCGACGGCGGCACGATGTTCGGCCAGATGCTGATCACGAGGCCGGTGTAGCCGAGGAACACGAGCGCGAGCGTCAGCAGGAACGGCGTCGCCTCGTGCTCGCGCTTCACCGTGCGGAAGATGCCCCACACGCACGCGACGACGAGGATCGGCACCGGCAGGAACCAGCCGAGATTGCCGCTGCCGAACCAGCGATGCGCAACGGCCGGCAGCCCGATCACGGTCCACAGGCTGACCACGCCCATCACCGCGAGCAGCACGCCCGCGAGCGGCTTCATCAGCAGGCGCATCTTGCGCTGCAGCTCGCCGTCGACTTTCAGGATCAGCCAGCCGCAGCCGAGCGTCGCATAGGTGACGAGCACGCCGATCCCGCAGAACAGGCTGAACGGCGACAGCCAGTCGAACGGCCCGCCCGCGAACTGGTTGTTCACGATCCGGATGCCCTGCAGCAGCGAGCCGAGCGTGATCCCCTGGCAGAACGCGGCCAGCGCGGAGCCGCCGATGAACGCGAGATCCCACAGGTGCTGCGTGCGGTTCGCCTTCGCACGCAATTCGAACGCGGCGCCGCGGAAGATCAGCCCGACCACCATCAGGATCAGCGGCAGGTAGTTCGCCGGCAGCAGCGTCGAGTAGACGACCGGAAACGCGCCGTACAGGCCCGCGCCGCCGAGCACGAGAAAGGTCTCGTTGCCGTCCCATACCGGCGCGACGGTATTCAGCATGACTTCGCGTTCGGCCTTCGCGTCGAAGAACGGAAACAGCAGGCCGATGCCGAGATCGAAGCCGTCGAGCATCACGTAGATGAACACGCCGAGGCCGATGATCGCGGCCCACACGACAGGAAGATCGATGTGCATCACTTACTCCGCTTCGGTGACGTTCAGCGGCGTGGACAGCGCGCTCTTGCGCAGCCCCGGATGCCGGTGCAGCTCGATGTATCCGGCCTGGGCGGCCGGCCCGCGCTTCATCAATTGCATCATGTAGTAGATCCCCGTTCCGAACACCAGGAAATACACGACCACGAAGATCAGCAGCGACACGCCGACCTGCTGCGCGCTGAGCGGCGCGACCGAATCGACGGTGCGCAGCACGCCATACACGGTCCACGGCTGCCGCCCGACCTCGGTCGTGATCCATCCGGCCAGCAGCGCGACGATGCCCGACGGCCCCATGCACACGACGAACCACTGGAACCAGCGCGTTTCATACAGGCGTCCGCCTTTTCTCAGCAGCAAGCCGAGCAGCGCGGTGAGCAGCATCAGCATCCCGAGGCCGGCCATGATCCGGAAGGTCCAGAACACGATCGGCGAATACGGGCGATCCTGCGCCGGGAATTCCTTCAGCCCGCGAATCTCGCCGTCCCAGCTGTGCGTGAGGATCAGGCTGCCGAGGTGCGGCACCTGGATCGCATAGCGCGTCGTCTCTGCCTGCATGTCGGGCAGACCGACGAGGTTCAGCGCGGTGCCGCCCTTCTCGGTTTCCCACAGCCCCTCGATCGCCGCGATCTTCGCCGGCTGGTATTCGCGCGTGTTCAACCCGTGCGCATCGCCGACGACGATCTGGACCGGCGCGAGCAGCAGCAACATCCACAGCGCCATCGAGAAGCTGCGCTTCACCGGCTCGTCGCGGCGCCCCTTCAGCAGGTGCCACGCACCGCACGCGGCGACGATGAAGCCCGCGACGATGAACGCGGCGATCGTCATGTGCACGAGGCGATACGGGAACGACGGGTTGAAGATGACCTTGAACCAGTCGACCGGCACGACGAGACCGTTCTCGATCCTGTAGCCCTGCGGCGTCTGCATGAAGCTGTTCGACGCGAGGATCCAGAACGTCGAGATCAGCGTGCCGACCGCGACCATCAGCGTCGCGAAGAAATGCGCACGCGGGCTGACACGCTGCCAGCCGAACAGCATCACGCCGAGAAAGCCGGCCTCGAGGAAGAAGGCCGTCAGGACTTCGTAAGTAAGCAGCGGGCCGGTGATGTTGCCCGCGACGCGCGAGAAGCCCGCCCAGTTCGTGCCGAACTCGTACGCCATCACGACGCCGGAGACGACGCCCATCCCGAAGCCGATCGCGAAGATCTTCGACCAGAACTGGAACATGGATTTATAGGCGGCGTCGCCGGTGACGAGATAGCGCCATTCCAGCACCGCCAGGAAGCTCGCCATGCCGATGCTGATCGCCGGAAACACGATGTGGAACGACACCGTGAACGCGAATTGCAATCGGGCGAGATGGAACGCATCGAAGATTTCCATGACCGTAATTTGCTCGTGATTGTGAGGACGTCAGCTCGAAGCATGAAATCGCGCGACGGCTTCGCGACGGCACGTGCGGACAAGAACGGACGCGGGGCGCGGCAACGAAGCGTGAATGACGATATCGCGTTTGCGACGATACTCGCAATCGCGCGAACGTGCGCGGAAACTGTGCTTTCTCCGGGGCCGAAGATGTGTGTACGGAAAACCCGTTGCGGGGCCGCGAGGCTGTCGGCTGTACTGCTTTCCGCACTGCGACGCTGTGCATCCGCGGCACGGCCGAACGTACCATCGGCTCGTGGCCTGCCTGTGGCGAGTTGGCGCGACACCGCGCACCGCCTCGACGCCGAATTCGCGCCCATCGCTCGGCCCACGCGCCGGGCGATGCCCCAGGAGAAAACAGCATGCAGCCCAGCGACCTGGCGGCATCCATGCGGCCGCCTGGTGCGATCGCGACGGCGCCGTGCCGTATTACGATTTCGCGCACTGGCTCGCGTGAGCACGAACATGAGCATGGATTGGCGCATCATGCCCGCCTTTCGCGCATCCAGGACGACGAACTGTATTCCTGCATTTCGGGCGGGATTGTGTCTCTGCCGATGGAATCCAGCGGCCTATCCTCACGACGAGGCTCGTCACGACCCGTGCGCCGACACCTCTGCGCATGCACGGTCGATCGGCGATGCCGTTCCGATCACTTCATGCAGGCAGCCGAACCCATCGTGAATGCCATCGCTTCCGCGCCGGTCGCCGCCGCAACCGGCGGCGCATCGCCCCGCATCTTCTCCCGCCCGTTCGACACGCTTGCGCGGCCGCTGCGCGACCTCCGGCTGTCCGTCATCGACCAGTGCAATTTCCGCTGCGGCTACTGCATGCCGCGCGACAGCTTCGGGCCCGACTATGCGTTCATGCCGTCGTCCGAGCGGCTGTCGTTCGCGCAACTCGAGAAGATCGCGCGCGCGTTCGTCTCGCTCGGCGTCGAAAAGATCCGCCTCACCGGCGGCGAGCCGCTGCTGCGCCGCAACCTCGAAGCGCTGATCGAACGGCTCGCGATGCTGACGACCGTCAACGGCAAGCCCGTCGAAATCGCGCTGACGACCAACGGTTCGCTGCTCGCCGCCAAGGCCCGCACGCTGCGCGATGCAGGCTTGTCGCGCGTGACCGTGAGTCTCGACGCGATCGACGACATCGTATTCCGCCGGATGACCGACACCGACGTGCCGGTGGCGCGCGTGCTGGCCGGCATCGAGGCCGCGCAGGTGGCCGGGCTCGCGCCCGTGAAGGTCAACGCGGTGATCGAGCGCGGCGCGAACGACGACCAGATCCTGCCGCTCGTGCGTCACTTCCGTCATAGCGGCGTGGCCGTTCGCTTCATCGAATACATGGACGTCGGCGGCGCGAGCGCGTGGTCCGGCGACAAGGTCGTGCCGGCCGCGCGGATGCGCGAGCTCATCGAAGCGAGCTATCCGCTCATGCTCGTCGGCGAACCGGGACACGATGCCACCGCGATCCGCTGCCGGCACATCGACGGCGCGGGCGAGGTCGGTTTCATCGCGAGCGTGTCGCATCCGTTCTGCGGCACGTGCTCGCGCGCCCGCGTGTCGGCCGATGGCCAGCTCTATACGTGCCTGTTCGCGATGCAGGGCACCGACCTGCGGCCGTGGCTCGATGACGCCGCATCGATCGACGGCCTGGCCCACGTCGTGCGCGCACGATGGACGCTACGCGACGACCGCTATTCCGAACGGCGGGCCACGAACGCGGCCAGGCCGTCCGGCAAGACCTACCCGACCGTGCGCATGTCGCTCGTCGGCGGCTGATGGGCGGCAGCCGCGCGAAGCGGAGCGAACCGCCTACTGGAGAACCGTCATGACCAGTTTCACCGAATCCCGTGCCGCGTCATCAAACGAGCCGCCGCCGGCGATCGCAGCCGGTTTCGAGGTGCGTGTGCAGTACACGGCGATCGACGCCGGCGCCGAGATCGCGCCGATCGTTCGCAATCCGAATGTCGGTGCGGTCGTGAATTTCCTCGGTGTCGTGCGCAACGAAGGCGACGTCGACGACGTGATCGCGCTGGAAGTCGAGCACTATCCGACGATGACCGAGCAGGCGCTCTGGAGCATCGTCGAGGAGGCCAGCGCGCGGTGGCGACTCGAGGCGGCCAAGGTCGTGCATCGCGTCGGGCGCATTCCGCTGGGCCATGCGGTCGTGATCGTCGTCGTGGCCGCCGCGCATCGCGCGTCGGCGTTCGATGCGTGCGAATTCATCATGGACTTCCTGAAGACGCATGCGCCGTTCTGGAAGAAGGAGATCCGGCACGACGGCGTGGTCGGCTGGGTCGAGCCGAAGGCGCATGACGATCAGGCGATGCGC
Organism: Burkholderia sp. RF7-non_BP4; assembly: GCF_001521935.1. Taxonomy (NCBI): domain Bacteria; kingdom Pseudomonadati; phylum Pseudomonadota; class Betaproteobacteria; order Burkholderiales; family Burkholderiaceae; genus Burkholderia; species Burkholderia sp. RF7-non_BP4. The sequence goes on from NZ_LOTA01000095.1 coordinate 458,460, forward strand.
CGCTGGGGATGAACGTGCCGGCCAACGCCTTTCCGATCCCGCCGATTGCACCGATTTCGCTCAGGACATCGTAATGAAACTGACGATCAAATACTTTGCGAGCATTCGCGAACAATTGCATACCGACGAGGAAGTCGTCGAGATCGATGCGCATGAGCTCACCGTCGACGCGCTGCGCGCCGCGCTCGCCGCACGCGACGCGCGCAGTGGCGAAGCGCTGCGGCTGGATCGACCCGTGCGCGCGGCCGTGAACCTCGAGATGGTGCCCGGCGGATTCGTCGTGCGGGAGGATAGCGAGGTGGCGTTCTTTCCGCCGGTGACCGGCGGGTGATGCGTTCACATCCGGCAGCGACTGACGGATCGTAGCCGTTCGACGCGCGACGGGTTGGCTAATGGAGCCCGCGAAGAAAATCCGGAACCGGATGGTCGATCGAAGCAAGATAACCCGCCATCGCACCTGCCACTTTCCGCACGGCCGGACGCGCGGTCATCCGTTCGCGCCAGGCGAGCAGGTTCGGCGTCTCCGCCGTCATCGGTGCGCCCTTGCGTGCGCCGAACAACTGCGCCATGTAGAACGCGATGTCGGCGTACGAATAAGTGTCGGCAAGGAATTCACGGTCCGCCAGCACGCGTTCCATGCGTCGATAGTATTGCCGCGCTTCGTCGCGTGCGGCCTGTGCCGCGGGGTGATCGGGCGTCTCTTCGAGGCCCATCAGCCGGATCACGTGCGGAAAATAAACCTCGTCGCTGCAGTGCTCGAGCTGACGCGCCACCGCGCGCGCTTTCGGCTGCGCGGGCCATAGCGCGGGATCGGGCTTCAAGTCTTCCAGGTACTCGAAGATCTGCGTGGAATCGAAAATCTCCAGGTCGCCGTCGATCAGCACCGGCACCTGACGCTTCGGATTGATGCGCAAGACGTCCGGATGCTTCGGGTCGTAGCCGCGCTGCTGGCTGAACGGCACCAGCACGCGCTCGAAGGCGATGCCCTTCTCGTGCGCCGCGATCTCGACTTTCGCGCCGAACATGCTCAGCGGACCGGTCATGATTTTCATGTATCGCTCTCCTCGTCGGGTTTCGCGCAGTGGCTCTCACATGAACACCGCCCGCGCGTCGGCAAGCCCGCGCCCGACTCCGTTGCGCGCCAGCCGAGCGCGGATGTGTCGAATTATGGATCCGATAACATGACATCCCGTGTCATGTATTCCGGATGAGGTGCCACTCATGAAAGCCAGCCGGCTGTTGTCGATCATGATGATGCTGCAGGCGCGCGGCCGCATGACCGCGCCGGCGCTGGCCGCCGCGCTGGAAGTGTCCGAGCGGACTATCCTGCGCGATATCGACCAACTGTCGACGGCCGGCGTGCCGATCTGGGGCGATCGCGGACGCAACGGCGGCTTTCAGTTGCAGGACGGCTGGCGTACCGATCTCACGGGGCTGACCGAGCAGGAGGCACATGCGTTGATTCTGGCCGGCCTGCCGGGGCCGGCGGGAGAACTCGGGCTCGACGGGATGGCTGCGTCCGCGCGGCTGAAGATGATCGCGAGCCTGCCGCCGGACTCGCGCGAACATGCCGATCGTGTCGCGAGCCGGCTGCATGTCGATACCGTGGATTGGTATCGGGCGCAGGAAACGCCGGCGTTTCTGCGTGAAGTCGCCGATGCCGTGTGGCAGTCGCAGCGAATCGAGGTGACATACGAGAGCTGGCGCGGTGTGTCGCGCCGCGCACTCGATCCGCTCGGGCTGGTGCTCAAGGGCGGTGCGTGGTACGTGGTGGCGAAGGTCGCCGGCAAGCGCGATGCGCTGACTTTTCGGCTCGCGAACATTCGGGAACTCGCAGCGTCGCGCCGCCGATTCAAGCGGCCCGCGCGGTTCGATCTGGCCCGGCACTGGCGTGATGCGATGAGCCGGTATGAAGCGGAGCTTTACCGGTTGAGCGCGCACGTCGCGGTGTCGGCGCGCGCAGAGAGCTGGCTGATCAATGCGCGCGTCAAGGTCGCGCCCGTCTCGGATAGCGCCGGCAGTAGCGCGGTCCCGCCAGGATGGAAGGAATTCCTGATGCCGATCGAATCGATCGAGCACGGTGCGCGCAAGCTGCTTGGATATGGTGCGGAGTTGAAAGTGCTCGGGCCGCGGGAACTCGTGGTTCGATTGACCGACGAGGTTGCGGCGACGAAGGCGCTGTATTCACCCGCGCCGCCGATGATCGACGACGCGCCAACATTCGCGGCGTGATCGGAGCGAAACTGCTTGCATTCACCGTCTTCACCGCGCACTCCGTCGTGATGGGCGCATTCCTCGAAGACACTGCCCGTCGAGATCGCCTGGATCGGTGTCGATGTCTTCATCTTGCCTATCTTGCGTTGGGATCTTGAGGCTTCGTTGCGCAGGATGTCGGCATTTCTGCTTTCATTCGCCCCATTTTTCGCAAATTCGCAACGCCTCGCCTTTTTCGATTGGCGTTTTGCCCATGCGGACGGCGCGCGCGGCGGCGCCGATATTGCGCCGCCTCGGGCGACCGGCCTCGAACGGTTTGCCCCGAATTTTCCACATGATGAAATCGCGTCGGTCGGACGAACGCCGCATCTGCGACCGGCCATATGCCCCACACGCAACTCTTATATAAGACATAAGACATTTGACGCCTGACCATATTGCGACTAGAATCCCGTCCAAGCAGTGAAGCAGTGTCCGGAACAGCAGCCTCGGCGTGCCTGGAAAGCCCTTCCCCTGAAACGCAATCTCAGCAGGTCCCCCCATGCTTGAAAACTTTCGTGCTCACGTGGCCGCCCGCGCCGCGCTCGGTATTCCTCCCCTGCCGCTGACGGCTCAGCAAACCGCCGAACTGGTGGAACTGCTGGCGAACCCGCCCGCCGGCGAAGAGCAGACGCTGCTCGACCTGATCACCCACCGCGTCCCCGCCGGCGTCGACGAAGCCGCGCGCGTGAAGGCCGGCTTCCTGGCCGCCGTCGCGAAGGGCGAGACGGCCTGCCCGTTGATCTCGCGCGAGCGCGCGACCGAACTGCTCGGCACGATGCTGGGCGGCTACAACATCCAGCCGCTGATCGAGCTGCTGTCCGACGAAGCAGTCGCGGCCGTCGCTGCCGACGCACTGAAGAAAACCCTGCTGATGTTCGACCAGTTCCATGACGTGAAGGAACTCGCCGACAAGGGCAACGCGCACGCGAAGGCCGTGCTGCAGAGCTGGGCCGACGCCGAATGGTTCACGAGCCGTCCGGAAGTGCCGGAAAGCCTGACCATCACCGTGTTCAAGGTCACGGGCGAAACCAACACCGACGACCTGTCGCCGGCCCCGGACGCCACCACCCGCCCGGACATCCCGATGCACGCGCTGGCGATGCTGAAGAACGCGCGCCCCGGCATCACGCCGGAAGAAGACGGCAAGCGCGGCCCGGTCAAGTTCATCGAATCGCTGAAGGACAAGGGTCACCTGGTCGCCTACGTCGGCGACGTGGTCGGCACCGGCTCCTCGCGCAAGTCGGCCACCAACTCGGTGCTGTGGTTCACCGGCGAAGACATCCCGTTCGTCCCGAACAAGCGTTTCGGCGGCGTGTGCCTCGGCGGCAAGATCGCCCCGATCTTCTACAACACGATGGAAGACGCCGGCGCGCTGCCGATCGAACTCGACGTGTCGCAGATGAACATGGGCGACGTCGTCGAACTGCGCCCGTACGAAGGCAAGGCGCTGAAGGACGGCAACGTGATCGCCGAATTCCAGGTCAAGTCCGACGTGCTGTTCGACGAAGTGCGCGCCGGCGGCCGCATTCCGCTGATCATCGGCCGCGGCCTGACCGCGAAGGCGCGTGAAGCGCTCGGCCTCGCGCCGTCGACGCTGTTCCGCCTGCCGCACCAGCCGGCCGACAGCGGCAAGGGCTTCTCGCTCGCGCAGAAGATGGTCGGCCGCGCATGCGGTCTGCCGGAAGGCCAGGGCGTGCGTCCGGGCACGTACTGCGAACCGAAGATGACCTCGGTCGGCTCGCAGGACACCACGGGCCCGATGACCCGCGACGAACTGAAGGATCTGGCCTGCCTCGGCTTCTCGGCCGACCTCGTGATGCAGTCGTTCTGCCACACCGCCGCTTATCCGAAGCCGGTCGACGTCAAGACGCACCAGACGCTGCCGAACTTCATCAGCACCCGTGGCGGCATCGCGCTGCGCCCGGGCGACGGCGTGATCCACTCGTGGCTGAACCGCATGCTGCTGCCCGACACCGTCGGCACCGGCGGCGACTCGCACACGCGCTTCCCGATCGGCATCAGCTTCCCGGCAGGCTCGGGCCTGGTCGCGTTCGCGGCCGCCACCGGCACGATGCCGCTGGACATGCCGGAATCGGTGCTGGTCCGCTTCAAGGGCAAGATGCAGCCGGGCGTCACGCTGCGCGACCTCGTCAACGCGATTCCGCTGTATGCCATCAAGCAGGGCATGCTGACCGTCGCCAAGCAAGGCAAGAAGAACATCTTCTCGGGCCGCATCCTCGAAATCGAAGGCCTGCCCGATCTGAAGGTCGAGCAAGCGTTCGAACTGTCGGATGCGTCGGCCGAGCGTTCGGCAGCCGGTTGCACGGTGCACCTGAACAAGGAACCGATCATCGAGTACCTGAACAGCAACATCACGCTGCTGAAGTGGATGATCGCGCAGGGCTATCAGGATCCGCGCAGCCTGCAGCGCCGTATCGCGGCGATGGAGCAGTGGCTGGCCGACCCGCAACTGCTGTCGCCGGATGCCGACGCCGAATACGCGGCCGTCATCGAGATCGACCTGGCCGACATCCATGAACCGATCGTTGCGTGTCCGAACGATCCGGACGACGTGAAGACGCTGTCCGACGTCGCCGGCGCGAAGATCGACGAAGTGTTCATCGGTTCGTGCATGACCAACATCGGTCACTTCCGTGCCGCGTCGAAGCTGCTGGAAGGCAAGCGCGACATCCCGGTCAAGCTGTGGGTCGCGCCGCCGACCAAGATGGACCAGAAGCAACTGACGGAAGAAGGCCACTACGGCGTGTTCGGCACGGCCGGCGCCCGCACCGAAATGCCGGGCTGCTCGCTGTGCATGGGCAACCAGGCACAGGTGCGCGAAGGCGCGACGGTGATGTCGACGTCGACCCGAAACTTCCCGAACCGTCTGGGCAAGAACACGAACGTGTACCTCGGCTCGGCGGAACTGGCGGCAATCTGCTCGCGTCTCGGCAAGATCCCGACCAAGGACGAGTACATGGCCGACATGGGCGTGCTCAATGCCAACGGCGACAAGATCTACAAGTACATGAACTTCGACCAGATCGAAGATTTCAAGGAAGTCGCGGACACCGTGCAGATCTAAGCATGCGGTCGAGCTGCGGCGGGCTGTGCCCGTCGTGGCGACACGCGAAGGCGCCGCGGGCTGAATGCCCGCGGCGCTTTTTTTTGGTTCTTCGTGGATTTCCGTGGTGGGAGGACGCCGGCGAGGAACGTCGGCGCTCGGCCACTAGCTGACATTTGGCGTCTGAAGTCGAAAATGCTGGCTTCTCGGCTATCTCCGGTCGCTCCTGATATAAGCCGCTCTCGGACAAGCGCACGCCTGCTGCCGAGCAAGCGAGCAGACTATTTCCCCACCGACGGATCCAGGAGAGACAGGAAACGAGGGCATTCGCCTCCAAGGAAGAGGCCTGCTATCAAACTCAAACTCGACTACGTTAGCGCGTCGTTGCGAATGCACATCACGTAACGAGCATTGCGCGCCACGGACGGGTCTGGATCGGCGGCCAGCCGGGCAAGCAGGGCCGACGCCGTGCCATTGAATTCGGCGAGCGCCTGACAAATCCGTACACGGGTCTGGACATCGGCTGGACCGTCTGAGATCGCTGCTTCAAAGCGCTCCACAATTTGCTTTGCGATCGCAGGGTCTTCCGCCAAATCGGCTAACGCATCGGCCGCCTCGACATCGTGAATCCCGCCAAGAACCTGCTCGATCAGCAGGGGAATGGCGTCGCGTATCCCCCATCCGCCAAGCACCCGCGCAGCGCGATACCGCACGCGCTCCGCGGGGTCGAGGAGCGAGCCGCGCAAGGTCTCCACCGCATCGGAACCGCCGAGTTTCGCCAGCGCGAGCACGGCCCGTTCGCGTACTGCCGGATCGGGCTGTTGAAGCGCCGCGCCAAGTACGCTGGTGCCGCTGCCTACGGTTCTTCCCAGCGCCCAGTGCAGCGCACCTGCGACATTCGGCTCCTGTTCCTGGAGCAGTGCGTGGGCGATGAGTGCTGCAAGCGGGGCATCGCTGGACGCGGCGTCAAACGCAGCACGCTGTCTCTCAGGTGCATGCGTCGACTCCAGTCCTTTCAGCAGATGCACGACATCAAGCACAGCTGACCAATCATCGGGAGAGGTGGCGGACACAGCAGTCAGCCGGCAAAGCAACGCTTGCTCTGCGGCCAGCCGCTCGCGGCTGCGAACCATCAGCGCGTCAATGAGCACATCGGGGTGAGGCGCTTGCTGGCTGAGCGCCTGACGCACCTCGGCCAGCCCAAGGCCCAGCGAACGCAGACTCTCCACTTGGAACAGGCGCAAGGCATCGGCTTGCGAATACTCGCGGTATCCCGCTTCCGTACGTCCCGACGGGCTGACCAGTCCGATCGCGTCGTAGTGCCGCAGCATGCGCGCGCTGACGCCGGAACGATTGGCCAACTCGCTGATGCGCATCACTTGTCTCCGGTGTCATCTGGTTCACGCCGCCCTGTGTCTCGGCCTTGGCTCCAATCGAGCCTCGAAAATTCTAACAAACCGCCAACGGCTTCCATCACCTCGGCCAACACGTGGCTCATCACATCGATCGCCGTCAACCCGCCTGTTCATCGGCGTCGGGCAACGGTGCACCTGCGCGCCACGCATCGGCTGGATCGAGCACGAACGCACTCTCCGGGTCGGCGATGAGCCTGAGGCTCGCGCAGGCATGAATGCGAACCGCCGGGTCCGTGTGTCGGGCCGCCGCCGCAACGAGCGGGGCCATGGCGTCGTCTCCAAGCATGAGTAATGCCCGGCTCAGACTCCGCTTGAGGTCCTTGTCGCCGCGGCCTAGCTCGCGAATCAGTTCGCGTGCCAAGGCGGCTCGTTGCCAGGTCGGCACCAACCCCGCTGCGGTGCGCCACGCAGTTCGTGCCACCTCCGGATCGGGGTCATGCAGATGCCCGCTTGTGATCGCTGACCAGGTTGCAGGGTCGCCGATCTTCGAGAGCGTATGTAGCGCCTGGCTACGCGCTTGCGCCAGCGGCGAGCGCAGCTCGTCAAGCAGCAATGGCAAGGTCAGATCCTGCGTGTGCCGGGTGAGCGCCCAGGTGAGCATGTCGCGAACGAAGAAATCCGGTTCGACACCGCAACGCTTCACCAGTAGCGTGATCTGGCCTGGATCGGGAGCCGTGCCGGCACCAAGCGCAGCCGCAAGACGGAGCGAAGCGTCCGGATGCTCGAGTGCCGTGGTCAATGCGTGACGGGAAGTCGGGGGATAGTGACGGATCATGAATGCCTCCTCGCCCGACAGTGGACACCTTGTCACTATGACAAGGTCAAGTGTTTTTCGGGCGAGGGGCCGATCACAGCCTCCTCCGCAGGTGACGGGCGGCCAGTTTCAGCCATTCGACCTTCCGAAGAAAATCGTCGACAATTCGGGGCGGTATAGGAATGTCCTTGGAGATCGTACCGGATGAGGAAGACACTGGGCTACCTGCACGAGGTTTGGCTCTGCCCGGACGAGTTCGGCAACGCTCTTCCCGCATGCATTGCCCATGGACCGGACGGAGATGCTGCCAGGGCTCTCAATGAGCCGGGTAGCGAATGGATATGGACGTTTTGGGCATCGTCACATGCGGAGGCGATGTGCGTTTATTACGAATTCGTCGGCTATGAAAAGTACACGTCCCAAGCCGACGGCGATCTTCTCCCATATCCGCAAGCTTGGTATGAGCGTCAGGTCGCGTATTTGGACCGCACGTGATCGATGCATAGGTGTCGGCCCAGCTTCTTTGCAAGTCGGTCACGGTAGGCAGTTTCGGGCAATTGCCGGCCAGAAACGGCCGTTCGACACAGCTTTTTAGATCGTCGACAATCGGTGCAGATAAGGGCGTAGCCTTTAGCGGTTACCGTCGATCAGATCGTTCAGCAGCGCATCGAACGCGGCCTGTGCGTCTTCAAGTTCCTGCAGGGCGGCATCAAAGGTTTGCAGCGCGAACGGCGAAGGCTCGCCGCTGCCTTGCGGCGGAAATTGCTTCTGCATCGAGGCGAACGTACTCTGCACGCGCAGCGTGGCGGCCACCATGCGCTCCATCGCCTGGGTTTCTTCGGCTCGGGCCTGTTCCGGATTCATTCCACTCTCCTTGGATGGTTTTCTTGAAGACCAGATCGTACACGCTGTGTCCGTTCTTGCCGCCCTTGGCAGAACGACTCCGTTGAAGGTTCCAACGGCACGCTGCGCGAGAAGCGATTTAATCGGGAATGATTCCGCAGTCGCGCCGAGGCCAAGATACTCATCGAGCGTGGCTACAAAATCCCGCCGCAGGTCACAACGATTGGCCGCTTTGGATGAATCTGAAGGACCGCTTCGGGTCGACAAGCGACGACCACGAAAATCCACGAAGAGCCTTTTTTGCCCGTCCCGGTTCGGTCTGGGATGGTTGCCCGCATGATCGTCCGAAGGCGTTCATCCCCCTCCCCGGCCGGATCCACGCGTTGACATAGGAACCGATTGGTCCATATACTGACGCCAAATTGCAGGAGATCTCACCCATGGCACATCCGACCGGTCTTGGACGTCCGCGCGAATTCGAACTGGACGATGCCGCGCGCGACGCGATGCAAGTCTTCTGGGACCGCGGCTACGAAGGCGCGTCGCTGCCGGATCTGATTGCCGGCACCGGCTTGTCGCGCGGCAGCCTCTACAAGGCGTTCGGCGACAAGAAAGGGCTGCTGCTGGCGGCCCTGGACCTGTATATGGCCGACGGGTTGAAGGCAACCGCCGACATCCTGTCGCAGCCGGGCACGGTGAAGGACGCCATTCGCGATTCGCTGCTGCGCTATGCGCGCCTTTCCGTCGGCGAGGCAGGCCGACGCGGATGTCTCGCGATCGCGATGACTACCGAAATGGCGGCCCGCGATCCGGATGTCGCGGAACGCACGGCACGCATGTTCCGGCGTTTGCAGCAGCTTTATGCCGGCGCGATCGTGCGCGGGCAGGCAAGCGGCGAGATGGCCGAACGCGACGAACAGGCGCTCGCGCGTTTCCTGCTCTGCCAGGTCGAGGGAATGCGCGTGCTGGGCAAAACCGGCGTATCGGAAGCGGACATGCTCGCGCTCGTCGACAACACGATGCGCGTTCTCGATTAATTTTTTTGGCCAATTTGGAACTGATTGGTCCCATATGGAGGCTCACCCATGACCCGCAACGATTCCGTCTCGCCGGACCCGCGCCGCTGGGCAATGTTCTCGGTCCTGCTCGTCGGCGCATTCCTGCCTCCGCTGGACTTCTTCATCGTCAATGTCGCGCTGCCGTCGATCCGGGGGGAATTGGGCGCGTCGTCTTCGGCCGAGCAATTCGTCATCTCGTCGTACGCCGGCCTGTACGCCGTAACGCTGATTACCGGCGGGCGGCTGGGAGACCTGTTCGGGCGGGGGCGCATGTTCTTTCTCGGACTGATCGGATTCGCGACGGCATCTGCGCTATGCGGCCTCGCGAGTTCGCCGTGGACACTGATCGCGGGCCGGGCGTTGCAGGGGCTGACGGCGGCCGTCATGGCGCCGCAGGCGCTCGCGTCGATCCAGGCGATCTTCCCCGAATCGGAAAAGCCGCTCGCGCTCAGCCTTTATGGCGCGGTCTTCGGGCTCGCCGCGGTCGTCGGGCAGGCACTGGGCGGCATCCTGATTTCGCTGAATCTGTTCAATCTCGGCTGGCGGACGATCTTCCTCGTCAACCTGCCGCTGGCGATCCTGGTCGTGCTGTTCGGCATCCCGCTGCTGAAGGAAACGCGCGCGCAGCATGCACGCAAGCTCGACCTCGGCGGCACGGCGCTGTCGATGGCAACGCTCGGCGCGCTGGTCGTGCCGTTGATCGAAGGGCGTGACGCAGGCTGGCCGCTATTGGCCTGGATGTCGCTGATGGCGGTACCGGCGCTCGCATGGTTGTTCTGGCGCTACGAGAGCCGGCTCGCCCGCAGCGGCGGCGCCCCGCTGCTCGATCCGGCCGCGCTGCGCGCGCCGGGGCTGGGCCGCGCGCTGCTGATCGCGCTGTTGCTGTACTCGATCGGCGCGTTCTTCCTGCTGTTTTCGATCTATCTGCAAAGCGCGTTGCACGTCGATGCGCTGAGCGCGGGCCTCGTGTTCCTGCCGTTCGGCGTGGGCTTTCTGCTGGGGCCGCTGTCGACGCCGCACTGCTCACGCGTTCTCGGCGCGTACGTCAATCCGTTCGGCATGGGCCTCGAGGTCGTCGGCCTCGTCAGCCTGGCCTGGTTGATCGCCGCGACACCGCTCGGCATGCCGCTCGCCACGATCCCGCTTGCCGCCGTTCTGTTCATCATCGGTTTCGGGCAAGGGCTCGCGCTGCCGACGCTGATGCGAATGGTCACAGGCCGTGTCGCACCGGCGCTGTCGGGCATGATCGCCGGCATCGCCAGTTCGACCCTGCAGGTCAGCACGTCGCTCAGCGTCGCGATCATCGGCGGAATTTTCTATACGGTCCTCGGCTCGCGTCAGGATCCCGCTGCGATCGCGCACGCGTTCATCGTCGCGATTCTCGGTATCGCGTTCTTCCTGAGCATCGGCGCGGGATTGGGCATCTCGCTCGGGCGGACACCCGCGGGGCGCCCCGCTGCCCGTCCCCACGCCCGAGCGACGTTCGGCACCGAACGCAACCGGCCGTGATGCAGGGCGCGAAATCGCGCGCAGCACGTCGATTTCCCGCGCGGACAGGCGCGGGCCGTCATGCGGCGCGCGACTCGCGACACGCGTGACGGCGGATGCGCCCTCCCTCAGCAGCGCGCTCACCGCTTCCCCACAAAGCCGGCCGCACGCGATTTCTTCCTGCAACACGTTCGCGGCGGCGGCGACGCTCAACGCCGCGCGCCATGGACGCGCCGAGCGCAATGCGACCCACGCCACCGACGCCGCCAGCCTTAGCGCATGCACGACGCCGCGAGCTTCCCGACCGCGATCACCGCCTGCTCGATCTCCGGCGACCACGCGCTGCTGTAGTTCAGCCGGATGAAGTTCCGGTAGTTGTCGGTGATCGAGAACATGTAGCCGGGGCCGATCGTGATTCCCTGCTCCAGCGCGAGCTGATACAGCCGCATCGCGTCGACCTGAACCGGCAACTCGACCCACAGCACGTAGCCGCCGGCCGGGCTCGAGATGCGCGTGCCTTCCGGGAAGAATCGCGACACCATCGCGCGCATCAGGTTCGCCTGCTGCGCATACGCCTTGCGCAAGCGTCGCAGGTGATGCTCGTAGCTGTCGCGTTCGAGAAACTCGGCGATCGCGAGCTGCGGCAGCGACGGCGTGGCCAGCGTGTTCAGGAACTTCAGTTTCTCGACCTGATCGCGATAGCGGCCCGGCAACGCCCAGCCAACCCGGTAAGCCGCCGTCAGGCTCTTCGAGAACGATGCGCAATGCAGCACGATCCCGTTGCGATCGCAGGACTTCAGCGTGCTCGGATGCGACTCGCCGAAATACAGTTCGTTATACACACCGTTCTCGATGAGCGGCATGTCGACGCGGGTCGCGAATTCCACCAGTTCGCGCTTGCGCTCGTCGGGCATCTGGAAGCCCAGCGGATTCTGGAAATTCGGCATCACCATGCACGCGGCGATCGACTGCGACTTTGCGATCGCCGCCAGCGCGGCGATATCGATCCCGTATTCCGGATGCGTCGCGACCTCGATCGCCTTCATCCCCATCCGCTCGATCGCGTGCAGCATCGCGTAGAACGTCGGCGACTCGACCGCGATCGTGTCGCCCGGTTTCGCGACCGCCTGCAGGCACAGGTTGATCGCCTCGGTCGCACCGACCGTCACGATGATCTCGTTCGGATCGACCGACATCCCGTTTTCCAGGTAGCGTCGTGCGATCTGCCGGATCAGACGCGGATGGCCGGGCGGCAGCCCGTCGGTCACGCCCCACAGCGACTTGTCCCGGCCGGCCGCATACGCGTAGCGGTTCAGCTTCTCGAACGGAAAGAGGCTCGGGTCCGGATACGGCGAACCGAGCGGCACCGCGTCGTCGGTGCCGATCGAGCGCAGCGTCGACAGCACGAGCCGGCTCATGTCGACCGACGACGAAATTGCGATCGGCTTCGACGGCCGCAGTTCGCGCACCGGCGCGTGGTTGTCGTCGCGACGCAGGTTCACGAAGTAGCCCGACTGCGGACGGCTTTCCAGCAGTCCGCGGCTTTCGAGCAGCAGATATGCGTGCAGCACGGTCGTGATGCTGATCCGGTGCTGCTGGCTCGCCTGCCGCACCGACGGAATCCGGTCGCCGTGCCGGTACACGCCTTGGCGGATCAGGCGTTCGATGTCGTCCGCGAGTTTTTCGTAGAGCTTCATCGCGTGCTCCCCGCCGCCCCGCGCACGCCCGATCCGTGCATGTGCCGCCCGCCGACCGGGCTGTCGTGATGCCTGATTGCTCCCTCCGGTTTTGCCTTTTCCATCGTCGTGGCTCGCTTTTGAAGATGCGCCGTCAAGCCCGTGATGTCTGGGCCTGCGGCACTGTGCACTTGATGATGGAATCGTAAGAGCAGAACAGTTAATGCGGAGTACACACATCGGATATGCACACAAGAGTACAGTTCGGCGCGAATTCGCGACTTCGGGCGAACTGTACGTCTTACGATTTGACGCAGGGGCTGGGAAATGGATGCGGTGGCCGGGGATTCGAAGGCGGTACCGTGTGGTCGCGCAGCTCGCGGTCGCGTCTGCGGCATCCGGCAAGATCGAGCTGTATGCGCCGTTCGCGTACGACGCGGCGCTCGCGATGATCGCGGCGATCCGCAAGGCGGATTCGGTCGACCGCGGCAAGATCGTCGCGAGCCTGCCGGGCGTGTCGGTCACGGGCGTGACGGGGAAGATCTCGTTCGACGAGCGCGGCGACCTGATCAAGCCGCCCTACACGCTGTTCCGCGTCGAACAGGGGCAGTGGCACAGCATTCGCACGGTCGGCGGCGCGTCGAACTGATCGACGCCGGGCAGCCCGGCAACGGGCGGCGTCATCGCTCCGCCTGTTGCCGCTGCACCTCCTGCGCTTTCATCTGCAGATACGCGCCGCGCTCGACTTCGTGCAGTTGCTTCGGATACTGCTCGGTCGCGTCGAACCAGCGCGCAAGGCGCTGGTCGAGCGGCTTGTCGAGCGTCGCGAGATACGTGTCGATCGCGAGGTAGTAGCGCATCGTGTTGCGCTCCAGCAATCCGCGCACGCCGCCGATGTACTGCGGCTGCGCCGCCGATGCGCCGCTGGCTGCCGTGAACCCGACCTTGTCGCTGCCGACCGTCGAAAGGTAGGTCTTCATCGCCATGCGGCCGACCGCGCCGAAGCCGTATGAATACGTGAGGTGCAGGAACGTGCGCGATCCGCCGACCGGCACCGCTTCCAGCACGATCCGGTAGTCCTTCGTGCCCATCGGGCCGCTGTCGGCGGCCAGGTCGACCTGGAAATAGTCGGGTGTCGCGGCGGCCACGCGGTAGCGGAACTGCACGCGATAGGTATCCGACAGCTTCTGCTCGATCTTGCGGCCGAGGTTCACGTCGAGCACCGGGCCGTCGCTGCCGGTCGACGCACGACAGTACTTCGTGTTCAGGTGCAGGATCAGCACCGCGCACCAGTTCGCGGGGCCTTGCGCGGGATCGTTGAGCTTGCCGTTCACGACGGAGAACGGATAGTCGACGACGGCATAGATGTCGCCCTTCAGCGACGAAGACGCCTCGGACGATTCGAGGTACAGCGGGCGATGGAACGAGTTGTTCTTCAGTTGCTCGCCGAGGCTGTGATAGCGGTCGAGCAGCGCCGCCGCGCCGTCCGCGCCGAACGACAGCGCGCTCCAGCCGAGGCACACGGCCGCGACGAGCGCATGCCATGCGCGGCGCGCGTAGCGCGGTGCTTGCGGATGTTGGGATGTCTCCATTCTTGTGCTCCAGCGGGGGCGCGGTGGTCGCGCACATGGTTCACAGAATACGCCGACCGCTATCGACTCCGCTTCACCGGCACCGGCAGTTGCGCGGCAGTGATCCGGATCAGTGTCGACAGCCATTCGCGGTCGTCCCAGCGCTCGCCTCCGATGACGAGATGCGGCTTCGCGGTCGGATACGGTGGCGCTTCGTCGCAGGTGCCGAGAAACGCACGCCCGTCAGGCGTCGGCTTGACGAACAACCGGTCGTCGCACACCAGCGCGACCATCTTGCCGTCGCAGTAGATGCCGTATTCGCCGAACATCTTGCGCGCCGACACGGCGCCCACCGCAGCCATCTGCTCGACGACGAAATCGACGGTTCCCTGACTCGATGCCATCCATCCGCTCCGTTACCGAATAACCCTTCTGACCGTCACCGACGCGGTGCCGTTCCGTTCGAATCCCACGCGATCACGCGTGCGTCCTGCTCATTTGTCAGCCGAAAACGCACTCGACATCTGCCGCGCCCGCTTCACATCGTCGCCGTGCAGATAAATCGACGTCGTCGAGATCGACGCATGCCGCAGGTTGTCGCGCACCGTCATCAGCTCCGCGCCGCGCGCGAGCGCATGTGTCGCATGCGTATGACGCATCCAGTGCGGGCTCGCCTGGCGCAACTTCTGCGCGAGCGCCGGGTTGTCGTCGTCGACGAGCGCGGCCGTCTGCGTGAAGAAACGCTGCATCACCTTCCACAGCCGCACGCTCGTGATCCCGGCCGCCCCGTCTTCCGCAAGGCTCGGAATCAGCGGCGTATCGGGACGCCAGCGCACCGGCGTTACCGGCAGCCGCCGCGCGACCAGATGACGATCGAGCGCCGTGCGCGCGAGCGGCGGCAGCGCGACGCGCGCGGCCTTGCTGCCCTTGCCGATCACCTTCAGCCACGCATCACCGTGCGCGTCCGTTTCGATGTCGCCGAGCGTCGCGCCGACCAGTTCGCTCGCACGCAGCCCGGTCGCATAGCCGAAATCGAGAATGAAGCGCAGCCGTTGCGCGGCCGCCGGCGTCCAGCCGGACTGCGATGCGCCGGACGGCTTGTCCTTGCGAAACTCGAGCCCGTCCGCGATCGTGCGCACGAGCAACCACTCGCCTTCGGTGAACGCATGAGACGTGTCCAGCGCATTCGCGCCGCGCGTATCGCGCACCTTGACGCCCGCGAACGGATTCGCGAGCAGATAGCGCTGCTCGATCAGCCAGCGGAACAGCGCGCCGAGAACCGACAGCGTGTACGCGGCCGAACGCGCGGACAATCCGCCCGAAAACGGCCGCCAGTCCGGCGCGCCGCGCGGCCGCACCGGGCCGATCCAGCGTTCGTGCGGCGTCGGGTTGCGCAGGAACGCGCGATACGCGACCGCATCCTCGGTGGTCAGCGACGACAGCGCACGCCCGCGCTCGACGATCGCCCACAGGATCAGCCGCTCGGCCTCCTTCCGGTACGCGCGGCGCGTCGCGGCCGATTCGTGCAGCGACAGCCAAGCGTGCACGGCCGCGTAATCGTTGTCCGCGTCGAGCGTGCTGGTCGCGCGCGGCGCGCGGAACGTGCCGGCCGACCCGTCGACCTCGTGCGGCAGCTTCAGTTGCTCCCACGGCACGATGGCGCTGCGCGGCGTCGCCGCGATCAGCGCGCGCGCCCGCTCGGTCAGGTCCGAATGCGCGGAAAAGAACGTCTCGATATGCCGCGCGCTCGCCATGCCGAGCCCCGCTATTGCGCGCCACCACTGACGCCGCCGCGGAATCCGCACGGTCAGGTCGGCGAGCGTCGCGATCCCGTGCGCACGCAACGCGACGACCGCGCGTGCGGGCAGCCACAAGCCGATGTCATCGCTGATTTGCGGCACCGGCGCACGCGCATGGCGCAGCAGGCCGATCGCATCGGTCGCGGCCTTCGCCATCTGGACGCGCGCGCTGTCGGCATGCGCGAGCTGCTCGGCGAGATCGGGCCGCCCGACCTGCCGCGCGACGCGCGCGAGGCGGCGACGAATCCCGCCGATCACGCCGCGCGCCGACCGCCGTTCGCCGAGCCGGTCGGGCAGATAGCGTTCGACCGCCTGACGCACGGTCATGCCCGCGTACCACGCGCGCAGCGCGGCCAGTTCGTCGGCGTCGGGATAGCCTGCGGGCGCAGGTGAGGAATCGGAGGAAGGCGGTAAGGCGAGGCGCGGTGTCATGGGCGCCAGTTTGACAGAACTGCGGACGCTCGAAAACGCCCGGCGTGCCGCAAGATGGATGCGCGACGCCGGCGGCTACCGGCATCGCGCACGAACGCTCAGCCCGTCACGGGCGTGCGCCGCACCTCGGACAGATAGATCAGGATCAGCGACACCCACACGATCCCGTACAGGAACATGAAGCAGGTCGTGCGCACGCGCAGCAGGTCGAGCAGCAAGCCGAACAGGATCGGCAGCAGGAAGCCGCCGAGCCCGCCCGCGAGGCCGACGATGCCCGTGACGACGCCCATGTTGTCCGGGAAATCGTCGGCGACGTACTTGAAGGTCGACGCCATCCCGAACGCGAACACCGCACCGAGCACGAAGGTCAGCGCGACGAAGCCTGCCACCGGCATCGACAGATTCAGCGACGCGGTGCCGTCGATCGTGTGAATCACGAAGTCGGTCGCCGGATACGACAGCAGGAACAGGCAGATCCACGCGACCCACAGCCCCCACCATGTGACCGCATGCGCGCCGAAGCGGTCGGACAGCGCGCCGCCGAGCGCGCGCAGCACGGAGCCCGGCAGCGAGAAGCCGGCCGCGAACGCGGAGGCCATCACGAGCGACATCCCGTATTCGCTCTTCAGGTACTGCGGGATCCACAGCGACAGCGCGGTGAAGCCGCCGAACGTGATCGAGTAGTACTGGCAGAGCCGCCACACGCGCGGATCGCGCAGCACCTTGAACGCGTCGAGCATCGATCCGCCTCGTTTGCCCGCCCCCGGATCGGGCGCCGACGCGACCCAGAAGATCGCGGCCGTGACGAGCAATGCAACCGCGTAGACGCGCGGCACGAGACGCCAGCCATACGCGGACAGCAGCAGCGGCGTGACGAACAGATTGACCGCCGCGCCGCACGTGCCCGCACCGAACACGCCCATCGCGAGCCCGCGCCGCTTCGGCGGGAAGAAGCGCGCGACGTACGGCGTGCCGACCGCGAACGACGCGCCGACGCAGCCGAGGAACAGCCCGATCACGAGGAACTGCCAGAGCTGCGTCGCATAGCTGACGATGTAGACGGGAATCGCGCACACGACGAGCAGCACCGTCATCACGATGCGGCCGCCGAAGCGGTCGGTCCACGTGCCGAGCGGCAAGCGCATCAGCGCGCCGGTCAGCACGGGCGTCGACGTGAGCAGCCCGAATTCCGTGCTGTTCAGGCCAAGATCGGTGCGCAGTTGCACGCCGAGCACGCCGAACATCATCCACACGACGAAACACACCATGAACGCGAGCGTGCTCGCGGCCAGCACCGACCACGCACGCAACGGGACGGCCTGCGTGTCCGCGGCCGGGCCGACGTTACCTTGTTGAGTTGCCATACGCAAAACCTCGTTTCATTGGACAAGCGGCCCGCTCGCGCCGTCGAAGGTCACGCCTTCGACCCGCGCGCCGCCCGCGAGTATCGCCACGTACTGCCGCATCGCCCGCTGCCGCACGCGTTCCGACAGGTGCGCGGCGATCTGGCCGGCGGCCTCGTCGAACGGCACCACGTCGCCCGGCACGCGGCGCTCGATGCGCACGATGTGGAAGCCGAAGCGGGTGTTGACGAGCTTCGGCAGCACGCCGAGCCCGTCCGTGTCGAACAGCGCGGCCTCGAATTCCGGCACGGTGTCGCCGCGCAGAAGTTGTCCGAGGCTGCCGCCGACTTGCGCCGACGGACAGTTCGACGACGCGCGCGCGACCGCTTCGAACGTGTCGGGTGCGGCCACCACGTCGGCGAGCGCACGTTCCGCGCGCTGCCGCAGCGGGGCGAGCGGCACGCGGTCGGTCACCGCGAACAGCACGTGGCTTGCATACACGATGTCGTTGCGGCGAAAGCGCGCCGGATGCTGCGCGTAATAGCGCTCGCAATCGGCGCGATCCGGTTCGGGCACGTGCGTCAGCTCGCGTTCGAGCAATGCGTCGACTGCCGCATCGTCGAGCGGCGCGCCTGCGTCGATCAGCGCGAGCGACACCGCGCGCTGCCGCAGCAATTCGCGCACCGCGAGCGCATGCCGTGCCGCGTCGAGCGGATCGGGCGCGTCGTCGTGATGCGTGGCCTCGGTCGCGATGGCCGCTTCGTCGATCGCAATGCCGTTGATCGTCAGCGGCGCGCTCGCGATTTCGGAGAGAACCTCGTTCATATGGCCTCCTCAGCGCTTGCGCACGAGCTGGTACGGCCGGATCAGGTACGCGACCGACGCGATGCCGCTCCAGATGTGCACCATCCGCGTGAACGGCGACACGAGGAAGATCGTGAAGCCCAGCAGGATATGCAGCCGGTACGTCAGCGGCACGCCGGCCAGCAGGCTCGCGATGTCCGGCCGGAACGTGACGACGCCCTTCACGTAGTCGGTAAGCTGCTCGAACATCACGCCGTCCATGTGGCGCGTCGACAGCACGACGGTGCCGAGCCCGAGCGCGAGCTGCACCCACAGCATCAGCACGATCACGATGTCGGACTTGCGGCTGTTCTTGCGGATGCGCGGATCGCCTAGGCGTCGCCAGATCAGGATCGTCAGCCCGATGATCGCCGCGACGCCGGCCGCACCGCCCGCCACCATCGCGACGAGCTGGTGCCCGGACGCCGACAGGAACGGCGACACGAGCCAGTGCGGCGCGAGGAAGCCGCCGAAGTGCCCGAGCACGACGACCAGCACGCCCCAGTGGAACAGGTTGCTGCCGAGCCGCAGCATCCCGTGGCGCAAAAGCTGCGACGAATCGCTCTTCCACGTGTACTGCTCGCGGTCGAAGCGGATCAGGCTGCCGACCAGCAGCACCGCGAGACAGATGTACGGATAGATCCCGAACAGGAACTGATGCAAATAAGCGTTCATGTCTTTCCCCAGTTGGGCCCGCGCTTACGCGCCGCGGGCCGGCCGCTTGTCGTGGAACCGCACCGTCTGCTCGGCCGGCGTTGCCGCGCCGACGAAGCGCACCGCCTCGTCCGCATACGACGCGTCGAGCGCGCGGTAATCGTCGGCACTCGGCCGTTCGGCGGCGACGTCGTCGTCCGCGGCCGCCGGCGCGTCGACCGGCGCGAGGCCGGCCATCGGCAGCAGCGCGCCGACGACGAAGCTGTAATGACTGCCGCGCTGCGCGAGCTGGCCGGCCAGCGCGCGCAGGATCTCGCCGGTCTCGCCGAGCAGGTTGCGCGCATCGGCCGCCGGCAGCCGCGACAGGTATTCGAGGAACACGGGCAGGTAGTCGGGCAGCTCGCCCGGGTTCAACGTCAGCCCGTGCCGCTCGTACATCTGCAGCAGGTCGACCATCGCCTGCCCGCGGTCGCGCGATTCGCCGTGCACGTGCTCGAACAGATGCAGCGACGTCGCGCGGCCGCGATCGAACAGCGCGACGTAGTTCTCCTGCAGCGTCAACAGGTCGCGCTCGCGCACGTAGGCGAAGAAGCGGTCGAGGCCCGCGCGCACCGCCTTCGGCACGCGCACGTTTTCGCGCAGGTGAGCTTCGATCGAATCGAGCACGTCGATGAGCGCTTCGTCGGGATAGTCGAGCAGCGCCGCGAACGCTGCATAGGTCGGATCGGATGCGGTGCTCATCGGGACGCCTCGTGGATCGGAATGGTTTTCGTGCCCTTCTTCGGACTGAACAGGCTGCCCTCCGAACGGCCGTCGGAACAGCCGTTGCCGAACGAGAAGCCGCACGACGCGCGCAGGTCGTATGCGTTCTCCGCATACTCGCGGTGCGTCGTCGGGATCACGAAGCGATCCTCGTAGTTCGCGATCGCGAGATAGCGGTACATCTCCTCGACCTGTGCGAGCGACAGACCGACCTGATCGAGCACCCCGCGCGCATCGATGCCGTCGACGTGACGCGCGCGCATGAACGCACGCATCGCGAGCAGCCGTTCGAGCGCGCGCTTCACGGGCGCCTCGTCGCCGGCCGTCAGCAGGTTCGCCAGATAACGCAGCGGAATGCGCAGCGATTCGACGTCCGGCAGGTAGCCGTTCATCCCGAGCGCGCCGCTGTTCGCGGCCGAGTTGATCGGCGACAGCGGCGGCACGTACCAGACCATCGGCAACGTCCGGTATTCCGGATGCAGCGGGAACGCGATCTTCCAGTCGATCGCCATCTTGTAGGTCGGCGAGCGGCGCGCGGCGTCGAGCCACGCGGCCGGCACGCCGTCGCGCTCGGCCTGCGCGATCACGGCCGGGTCCTCCGGATCGAGGAACAGCGACAGCTGCGCTTCGTACAGGTCCTTCTCGTTCTCCGCGCTCGCGGCTTCGCTGATCCTGTCGGCGTCGTACAGCAGCACGCCGAGGTAGCGAATGCGGCCCACGCAGGTTTCCGAACACACGGTCGGCTGGCCGGCCTCGATGCGCGGATAGCAGAAGATGCACTTCTCGGCCTTGCCGCTCTGCCAGTTGTAGTAGATCTTCTTGTACGGGCAACCCGACACGCACATGCGCCAGCCGCGGCACTTGTCCTGGTCGATCAGCACGATGCCGTCTTCCTCGCGCTTGTAGATCGAGCCCGACGGGCACGACGCGACGCACGCCGGATTCAGGCAGTGCTCGCATAGGCGCGGCAGGTACATCATGAAAGTGTTTTCGAACTGCCCGTAGATCTCCTTCTGCACCGACTCGAAGTTGGTGTCCTTCGCACGCTTCTCGAACTCGCCGCCGAGGATTTCCTCCCAGTTCGGCCCCCACTCGATCTTCTCGAGCCGCTGGCCGCTGATCAGCGAACGCGGTCGCGCGACCGGCATCGCGCGCGTGTTGCCCGCTTCCTGAAGATGGCCGTAGTCGAACGTGAACGGCTCGTAGTAATCGTCGATCTCGGGCAGGTGCGGGTTCGCGAAAATCTGTGCGAGCAGCCGCCACTTGCCGCCCAGACGCGGCTCGATCCGGCCGTCCGCACGGCGCTGCCAGCCGCCGCGCCAGCGCTCCTGATTCTCCCAGTCCTTCGGATAGCCGATGCCCGGCTTCGTTTCGACGTTGTTGAACCATGCGTACTCCATCCCTTCGCGGCTGGTCCACACGTTCTTGCAGGTCACCGAGCAGGTATGGCACCCGATGCACTTGTCGAGGTTCAGCACCATCGCGATCTGTGCGCGTACCTTCATGACGTTTCTCCATCCCGTACGGCCTGTGTTGTCGGGTCGACCGCGGTGTCCTCGCCGTCGAGCCAGTCGATCTTGCTCATCTTCCGCACGATCAGGAACTCGTCGCGATTCGAGCCGACCGTGCCGTAATAGTTGAAGCCGTACGACAGCTGCGCGTAGCCGCCGATCATGTGGGTCGGCTTCAGCGCGATGCGCGTGACCGAGTTGTGAATGCCGCCGCGTGTGCCGGTAATCTCGGAGCCCGGCGTGTTCACGATCTTTTCCTGCGCGTGGTACATCATCACCATCCCGGACGGAATCCGCTGGCTCACGACCGCCCGCGCGCACAATGCGCCGTTCGAGTTGTAGCACTCGATCCAGTCGTTATCGACGGCGCCGATCGCCTTCGCGTCGTCCTCCGACATCCACACGATCGGGCCGCCGCGCGACAGCGTCAGCATCAGCAGGTTGTCCGTATACGTGCTGTGAATCCCCCACTTCTGATGCGGTGTCAGGAAGTTCAGCACACGCTCGGGGTTGCCGTTCGAGCGCTTGCCGACCATGTGCGCGTAGCTGCCCGTGTCGATCGGTGGCTTGTACACGCACAGCGACTCGCCGAACGCGCGCATCCACGCGTGATCCTGGTACAGCTGCTGACGGCCCGTCAGCGTGCGCCACGGCACCAGCTCGTGCACGTTCACGTAACCGGCGTTGTACGACACGTGTTCGGATTCGATCCCGCTCCACGTCGGCGACGAGATGATCTTGCGCGGTTGCGCCTGGATGTCGCGGAAGCGGATCTTCTCGTCCGCGCGCGCGGCGGCCAGGTGCGTGTGATCGATACCGGTGATGCCCGACAGCGCGCGCCATGCTTTCACCGCGACTTC
This sequence comes from Burkholderia sp. RF7-non_BP4, assembly GCF_001521935.1. Taxonomy (NCBI): domain Bacteria; kingdom Pseudomonadati; phylum Pseudomonadota; class Betaproteobacteria; order Burkholderiales; family Burkholderiaceae; genus Burkholderia; species Burkholderia sp. RF7-non_BP4. The sequence goes on from NZ_LOTA01000095.1 coordinate 480,789, forward strand.
GCCGTTGGTTTCCGGCGCGAGCGCGAGAATCACCTCGGCTGCGTCGAGCGCGGTGTCGATGCGCGGGCGCCCTTGCGCGGCGCCATGAGCGACTGTGTAGTTGAGTGCGCCCAGCAGCCTCACTTCGTCCTTCGTGTCCCAGCCGATGCCCTTGCCCGCGTTGCCGAGCTTGTCCATCAGCGGGCCGAGCGACGTGAAGCGTGCATAGGTGTTCGGATAATCGCGCTCGACGGCGATCACCGCCGGCATCGTGCGGCCCGGCACCGGCTCGCATTCGCCGCGCTTCCAGTCCTGCACGTCGAACGGCTGCGCGAGTTCGCCCGGCGTATCGTGCGCGATCGGCGCGAGCACGACGTCGCGTTCGACACCGAGATGCCCGTCGCACAGCTCGGAGAAGCGCTTCGCGATCCCCTTGAAAATCTCCCAGTCGCTCTTCGATTCCCACGCGGGATCGACCGCCGCCGACAGCGGATGGATGAACGGGTGCATGTCGGACGTGTTCATGTCGTCCTTCTCGTACCACGTCGCGGTCGGCAGCACGACGTCCGAATACATGCAGGTGGTCGACATCCGGAAGTCGAGCGTGACGAGCAGGTCGAGCTTGCCGCGCGGCGCTTCGTCGTGCCACTTCACTTCCTCGGGGCGCGCGCCGCCCGTCGCGCCGAGGTCGTCGCCCTGCACGCCGTTGGTCGTGCCGAGCAGATGCTTCAGGAAATACTCGTGACCCTTGCCCGACGAACCGAGCAGGTTCGAACGCCACACGAACAGATTGCGCGGGAAGTTGTCGGGGGAATCCGGGTCCTCGCACGCCATCCGCAGCATGCCGGCCTTCAGTTGCCGCGCGACATCGGCGCCGGCCTGAGCGGGGTCGCCGAGACTTGCACCGACCTTCAGCGGATTCACCGCGAGCTGCGGCGCGGACGGCAGCCAGCCCATCCGTTCGGCGCGCACGTTGTAGTCGATCGGCGAACCGTGGAACTGCGTCTTGTCCGCGAGCGGCGACAGCAGCGCGCCCGGATCCATCGTGTCGTAGCGCCACTGATCGGTGTGCGCGTAGAAGAACGACGTCGCGTTCATGTGCCGCGGCGGGCGGTTCCAGTCGAGCGCGAACGCGAGCGCAGTCCAGCCCGTCTGCGGACGCAGCTTCTCCTGGCCCACGTAATGCGACCAGCCGCCGCCCGGCTTGCCGACGCATCCGCACATGATCAGCATGTTGATGATCGCGCGGTACGACATGTCCATGTGGAACCAGTGGTTGATCCCCGCGCCGATGATCACCATCGACTTGCCTTGCGTCTTGTGCGCGTTCTCCGCGAACTGCCGCGCGACCGAGATCACGTCCGCGCGCTTCACGCCCGTGATCGTTTCCTGCCACGCCGGCGTATACGGAAGATCGTCGTCGTAGCTCGCGGCCACGTCGCGGCCGCCCAGCCCCTGGTCGAGCCCGTAGTTCGCGACGAACAGGTCGTAGACGGTCGCGACCAGCATCTCGCCGTCGCGCGTCGCGACGCGCCGCACGCCGATCCGGCGCGACAGCTCGGAGCCGTGCTGCGTCGAGTTGAAATGCGCGTGCGGCTGGTTGCCGAAGTATGGAAACAGCACGTCGACCACGTCGTCGTGCTCGGCCGTGCACGACAGCCGCGGCGACAGCGCCGCACCCTTCGACGTCTCGCCGCGCAGGTTCCACTTGCCCTTGTCGCTCGCTCCGTCCTTGGCCTGCTGCCCCCAGCGGAAGCCGATCGAGCCGACCGGCACGACGAACTCCCCGGTCGCGTCGTCGATCATCACGGTCTTCCACTCCGGATGCGCGGCCTCGTCGAGCGCGTCGTCGAAATCGGACGCACGCACGAGACGCTCGGGCACGTAGCCGTCGCCGTGCGGCACGAGGCGCACGAGCGCCGGCATGTCGGTATAGCGCTTGCAGTAGTCGATGAAATAGTCGCTCTTACCCGCGAGGTGGAACTCCTTCAGGATCACGTGACCCATCGCGAGCGCGAGCGCCGCGTCGGTGCCCTGCTTCGGATGCAACCACAGATCGCCGAACTTCGCGCCTTCCGAGTAATCGGGGAACACCGACACGACCTTCGTGCCGCGATAGCGCGCCTCGACGAGGAAGTGCGCGTCGGGCGTGCGGGTCTGCGGGACGTTGGATCCCCACATCATGATGAACGTCGAGTTGTACCAGTCGGCCGATTCCGGCACGTCGGTCTGCTCGCCCCAGGTCTGCGGCGACGCGGGCGGCAGGTCGCAATACCAGTCGTAGAAGCTCAGGCACACGCCGCCGATCAGCGACAGGTAGCGCGACCCTGCCGCATACGACACCATCGACATCGCCGGGATCGGCGAGAACCCGACGACGCGATCGGGGCCGTGCCGCTCGACCGTGTAAACGTTTGCGGCCGCAACGATCTCGTTGACCTCATCCCAGCTCGCGCGCACGAAGCCGCCGAGCCCGCGCCGGCTCTGGTACGAGCGCCGCGCGTCGTCGTCCTCGACGATCGAGCGCCATGCGTCGACGGGCGCGAGCGTGCGGCGACGCTCGCGCCACAGCTTCACCAGCGCACTGCGCACCATCGGATGCTTGAGACGGTTCGCGCTATACAGATACCAGGAGTACGAAGCGCCGCGCGAGCAGCCGCGCGGTTCGTGGTTCGGCATGTCGGGGCGCGTGCGCGGGTAGTCGGTCTGCTGGGTTTCCCAGGTGACGATTCCGCCTTTCACATAGACCTTCCACGAACACGAACCCGTGCAGTTCACCCCGTGGGTCGAACGGACGATCTTGTCGTGCTGCCAGCGCAGCCGATAGCCGTCTTCCCATTTGCGGTCCTCGTCCGTGACGGCGCCGTGTCCGTCGGAGAAGGTTGGCCTCGTGGTGGAGAAATAACGCAATCTATCCAGGAAATGGCTCATGGGGATCTCGTTTTTTCCGGTCTTTTGGCAGACCCTGAATATTTAAGGAGGTGATATCCCGGATGTGAAGGACGGGCGGCATTCGGCTCGTTGCGTTCGCTTCCATCACTTGCGTCCGGGTCGAATGAATTCTCTTTCGGATCGACATATCACGACTTGATACAAATCACGATATCGTTGCACCTGCACGCATCGTTGCGAAATGGGGATGGATACAGGCGTGCCAATGGCATGCTCGGCACCGGACTTTCGCGTCAGGGTTTGACGGGTTACAGGCCGGCGCTCGATCACGCGTTTATGCATGCGAGCCGCAGTGTTGCGACGTCACGCGTTTTCGCGCCGCGATGCAATCACGCACGAGTCGCGGCCGCATGCGCGCGACCGGCTGCCGTGTCAGGCCGGATCAAATACGGGCATGCCGCCGAAGGAAAGCGGCGAGGACAGGACTCGACCGCCGCGATGAGATAAGAAGCGGCGTGCTCGTGCACGCGCGTCATTCAATCGAAGCGTGCGCTGCCCGATGCGGAATCGATGAGATGAGAGATGCCGGCCAGGGAGATGCCGGCCGGGCAGGATGGCGCGAATGCGCCGGACATGACGGACGGAAAGACGCGGAAAGCCGGACCGGCGGTGCTGCTGCGGTTCCGGTCCTGCATGAAATCGGAGAAGTGCCGCGCGTCACCCCTCGCCCTTCGGCCCCGGGTTGAGCATGATGACGAAGCCGGCCACGCCGACGATCAACGCGACCGCGCCGCCACGCAGCGCGATCGTTTCGTCGAACAGCAGCCCCGTCACCACGGCCATCATCCCGGCGAGCGACACGAATACGGCAATCGCCGCGACGACGATCCGGTATTGACGACGTATCATCGCGCGCCGCCGCGTCAGGCTGCCGCGGCGGACGCCGGCTCGCCGGTATCGTCGCCGCGAATCAGCAGCACCGGGCACTTCGAGCCACGCACGAAGCGCTCGGCGACGCTCCCGAGCAGCACGCGCCGGATGCCGCGCCGCCCGTGCGTGCCGACCACCGCGAGGTCGATCCCGCGCTCCTTCACGTAACGCTGCAGGCGCTCCGCGACGTCCTCGCCGATGCTCTCGGTTTCGACGAGTTCGGCCTCGCCCTTCGCGCCGGCCTGCGCGAGAACCTGTTCGGCTTCACGCAGCACCTTGCGCCCGTCGTCGCGGATTTCCTCGATGAGCGCGTGCGGATCGAAACGACCCGCGTACGTGAACAGCACCGACTTGTCGACCACGTACACGACGCTGACGTGCGTATCGCCCGCCACCGCCACCTTCACTGCCTCGGCAAGCGCCTGTTTCGACGAAGCGCTGCCGTCGATGGCCACCATGATCTTCTTGTACATGCGAACCTCGCTGGGGTGAGTTGCCGCGCGCGGTCGCGTGCGGCCATGTCCCCATCATCGGCGGACAGCCGGTTCGAAGCTTGACGGCGATCAAGGTCCACCAAAAACGCGGCGTGCGGCAAAGCGCCACGCGCAAAAACGGCGCGCCGTCCGCGCGGCCGCACCGCGCAACCGGGCGGCCATGGCGCCGAAGGCGCTATCATCGACGTTGCGACCTTCGTCCGGCCCTTTTTTGCCGGCCCACTTTCAACTCGCTCAACCGACATGACAACGACTACCGAACGCGTGGACGGCGCCGCCCAGCATCTCGTCGCCGCCCGCCATGCCGGCATGCCCGGCCCGCTGCTGCCCGACGCCTTGCGTCCCGAGAACGTCGATACCGCGCTGGCGATCCAGCATCGCGTCGCCGATCTGCTCGGCGAAGCCATCGGCGGATGGAAATGTGCGCTGCCGCCGCCCGACCGCGTGATCGTCGCGCCGATCTTCGCGTCGACGATCCGCGAAGCCGATGCGCCGTATCGCGTCGTCGGCGGCCCGATCGTGCGGATCGAGCCGGAGATCGCGTTCGTGCTCGACCGCGACCTGCCCGCCCGCGCGCAGCCATACGACGAGAACGACGTGCGCGGCGCGATCCGCGAAGTGCGCATCGTGCTCGAGGTGCTGGGTTGCCGCTATGCGGAGCCCGCGCGCGCGTCGAAGTTCGAACTGCTCGCCGACGGACAGTTCAACCAGGGATTGTGCGTGGGGCCCGTCGTGCCCGACGGATTGAACGCGCCGCTCGAGACGCTCGCGCTGTCGTTCGAGGGCGCGCTGAATCGCACGATCGACGGCCGTCATCCGGACGGCGATCCGCTCAAGCCGCTCGTGTGGCTGGTCAATTTCCTCGCATCGCGCGGCGACGGCGCGCGTGCCGGCCAGATCGTGACGACCGGTTCGTATGCGGGTGCGATCGACGTGCCGCTCGGCGATGCGCTGACGGTGCGCTTCGGCGAACTCGGCAGCCTGTCGGTGACGCTGACGGCCTGACGTCCGGCGGCGGGCGACGGGCAACGCCGCGCGTTTCGTCGTCCGCGCGCAGTGGGGCGCCACGCGAACGGCAGCTTCACCGCAGCACACGCTGCAGCATGCGGGCACTGCGTGATACCGTTGCACATCGCCCGTCACGCGCGGACCGCGTGCCCCTCCCGTCATTCGCCATGCCGCCGACACCGTTGCCTGCCCTGCTGGACGAAGTCCTGAGAACCGTCGATCGCCGCTACCGGCTGCCGCCGTTCGTGCGCGCAGCGTCGCTGACCGACGCCGCGAACCCGGCCACCATCATCGCCATCGTGATCGAGGAAGCACGCCGGATGCAGGCCGACGGCCTCACGCCCGCCCCGGCATTGCAACGCCGCTTCATCGACGCGCTCGCGCGGATGATCGGCGACGCGATGGACGCACAATCCGGCGACCCCGCATTCCAGGCCGCGGTGCTTCGACATGGTGCCGCGGCCGTGCGCGAATACGCGTCGCTCGCCGCGCATGCCGAGCAGGATCGGCGCACGCTGCGCTCGGCCGTCAACACGATCGCGCATCCGGCCCGGCTCGAACGGCGTGCACAGGCATGGCAACGCGAGCCGCTCGCACGGCTGCATGCGGCCGCGGCCGCCGCATCGTGGGACGACCTCGATGCCACGCTGCGGCACCTGCTCGCGCAACCGGAGATGGCGACCGATACCGCGTTCGAACAGGACATCGCCAAACTGAAGGACAGCGCCGCGCTCGCCCGGCTGCAGCGTCTCGATGCACTGTCGCCGGATCCGGACGTCCAGCGGTACCGCACGCTGTGGAGCCGCCAGGGTCCGCTCGAAGGCAGCGCGCTCGCCGTCGCACAAGGCGTCTCGTCGCAACAGCGGGGCGCGGCCGTCGAAGCGCTGGCCGCGCAGGCGCTCGATGCCCTGGCCGCGCAGCTCGATGCGAGCGACGCGCACCGCACGTATCGCGTGGTCACGTCGATGCGCGTGCCGGCCTCGATACCCGGCAAGCACGACCGCGCGAAAACCGAGTGGGATGCGGTGCTGCTCGAGCGTGCGCGCGGCGACGATCCGTCCGCAGCGTGGCACGTCCTGTTTCTCGTCGAAGCGAAAGCATCCGCGGATGCCGCGACCACCGACCTGCCGCGCCTGCTGCGCGGCCTGAGCCTGCTCGCGCAAGCCGATCCGGACACCGTCTATGCGTTCGATACGCGCGAAGGCGCGGTACGCCTGCACGGCGCGTCGCTGCACGCGCTGACGATCGACGACGCGGCACTGCAGCGCGAGGTGCTGTATTGCTGCGATGCGTCGGCAGATCCCGCGCCGCGCCTGCTGGGTGCCGCGAGCCGGATGCAGCTGCTGTCGGCGCCGGCGAGTCTTGAATACGCGAGCGCGCTGGCACGGCACGCGGATGCCGATCCGCACGGCCTCGGTGTCGTCTGGCAAGCGCTGCTGGAACTGCCGTCATGGCGCGCGGTGCTGCATCAGTACGAATCGCTGCGCCAGGTTCGAGCGCTGATGGTGGGCGTCGACGATCTGATGGCCGCGATCGAAGGCGATGTCGGCGACAGCGCCGCAAACGATGCGTGATGCGTGACGCGTGCGGCGCGGTCCGGCCGCACGCGCGACGCAGCCGACACATCGGCTCGGTGGCAAGTCGACGCGATGTCCTCGCGCTGCACAACGCACAGGATGCCGAAGCAAATCGGAGCCGAGGCGGCCGGCGTGACCGGCCAGCACGGCGCAGCCCGCGAAAGCGGGCATGCGCCGTTAGCATTACGACTGGATGAAGGCCAGCAGATCGGCGTTCAGCACGTCGGCATTGACCGTCAGCATCCCGTGCGAATAGCCCGGATACGTCTTCAGCGTGCCGTTCTTCAGCAGCTTGACCGACTTCAGCGCCGAGTCCGCGATCGGCACGATCTGGTCGTCTTCGCCGTGCAGCACGAGCGTCGGCACCGAGATCGAGCGCAGGTCTTCGGTCTGGTCCGTTTCCGAGAACGCCTTGATGCCTTCGTAGTGCGCCTTCGCGCCGCCGATCATGCCCTGGCGCCACCAGTTCTGGATCACGCCCTGGTGCACCACTGCGCCCGGCCGGTTGAAGCCGTAGAACGGGCCCGACGGCACGTCCAGGAAGAACTGCGCGCGATTGTCGGCGAGCGCCTTGCGGAAACCGTCGAAAACCTCGAGCGGCAGGCCTTCCGGGTTCGCGTCCGTCTTCAGCATCAGCGGCGGCACCGCGCTGACCAGCACCGCCTTCGCAACGCGTCCGGCCGGCTCGCCGTGGCGGGCCACGTAGCGCGCGACTTCGCCGCCGCCGGTCGAGTGACCGATATGCACCGCGTTGCGCAGGTCGAGCGCTTCGGCCACCGCGAACGCGTCCGCCGCGTAGTGATCCATGTCGTGGCCGTCGGAAACCTGCGCCGACCGGCCGTGGCCGCGGCGATCGTGCGCGACCACGCGGTAGCCCTTCTGAACGAAGAACAGCAGTTGGGCATCCCAGTCGTCGGAAGACAGCGGCCAGCCATGGTGGAACATGATCGGCTGCGCATCCTTCGGGCCCCAATCCTTGTAGAAGATGTCGACGTTGTCCTTCGTGGTGATGTACGGCATGGCTGCAGGCTCCTTTGAGGTAGGTGAACATCACGTGCCGGCCGGCCACCCGGGCGGGTGTCGGTCACGAACTGCGGCGCGGTGGCACACCGCGTCGGTCGACGCAGCACCCCAGTGTTGTAGCGGAAAACCGCGACCGTGTCATGAAACCAATTACATACCGTCATGCATCGGGCCTCCTGCGCGCAACGGTGCCCGCAGGCGTGACTTTCAACACCACCCGCCGTGTGACGCGTCACGTACCGCCGATCGCGCGTCAACCGTCCGTCGACACGGTCACCGCCTCCCACGTACGAATTTCGTCTTCCAGCGCCGACCATTTGGCGCGCACGAGCCGAAGCGCATCGCTGCCGAGCAGCAGATGCGCCGGCGGACGATCCGCCGCGATGAGCGCCAGCATCGCGCGTGCCGCCTTCGCCGGATCGCCCGATTGGCGACCGTTTTTCTCCTCGCGCGCCTGGCGGATCGGATCGAAGAGCGCGTCGTAATCGGCGATCGAACGCGGCGTTCGCGTCATCGAACGACCGGCCCAGTCGGTACGGAACGAGCCCGGCGCCACCGCCGTCACCGCGATGCCGAACGGCTCGAGCTCCTTGCCGAGCGTCTCGGAAATCCCTTCCAGCGCGAACTTGCTGCCGCAGTAATAGGCAATGCCGGGCATCGTGATGTGGCCGCCCATCGACGTGATGTTCAGGATGCGGCCGCGCCGGCGTTCGCGCATGAACGGCACGACGGCCTTCATCATCGCGACGGCGCCGAACACGTTCACGTCGAACTGCCGACGCATCTCCGACAGCGGCGACTCCTCCATGATGCCTTCGTGCCCGTAGCCGGCATTGTTCACCAGCACGTCGACGGGGCCGACGCTCGACTCGATTTCCGCGACGATACCGTCGATGCGCTCGAAGTCGGTCACGTCGAGCACGCGCCCGAGGGCCGCACGCGGGGACAGCGCCTCGAACGCCCGTTTTGCCGCTTCGCTTCTCACGGTGCCGACCACCGTATGACCCGCGGCCAGGGCCGCTTGCGCGAGCGCACGGCCGAAGCCGCTGCTGACGCCGGTGATGAGCATGATGTTGCCGGATGCCATGTGAACTTCTCCCGAATGTCGATCGAAGCATGCATGCTAGTCTGACGAACCACGTCGAATAAGCCCGATTCCGCTGAATTTCTTGCCTGAAACTATGAGCACCGCACCCTTCCCGCCCCGCTCGCCGTCGCTGCCCGCGCGCGGCCGCAAACGCCTGATCGCGTTGCTGCATGCGTTGGCGCCGGACGAAGGCTACAACCTGACCGCGCTGCCGAGCGTGCGCATCCTGCGTTCGAACCGCGCGCTATCCCGCACGCCGGTGCTGTACGACCCGGGCATCGTGATCGTGTGCCAAGGGAGCAAGCGCGGCTATTTCGGCGGCGAACGCTATCTGTACGACGAGGATCACTACCTGGCCGTATCGGTGCCCGTGCCGTTCAGCATGGAAACCGACGCAACGGCGGAGCGCCCGCTGCTCGCGCTGTATCTGCACCTCGATTTCCCGATGGCCGCCGAACTGGCCGCGCGGATCGATCGCGAGGGAATCGCCGAACCCGTGCAGGCGCCGAAAAGCATGATGTCGACGCCGATGGACGATGCGATGCACGCGACCGTGCTGCGTTTCGTCGAGGCGATGCAACGCCCGCTCGAAGCGGCGGTGCTCGGCCCCGGGTTGCTGCGCGAGCTGTATTTCCGCGTGCTCACCGGCGCGCAGGGCGGCGCAATGAGGAACGCGCTGGCGATGCGTGGACAGTTCGGCCGGATCGGCCGTTCGCTGCGCATGATCCACGCCGACTACGCGCAATCGCTCGACGTGACGCAACTGGCCGCGGAAGCCGGCATGAGCGTGCCGAGCTTCCACGCCCACTTCAAGGCGATCACGCAGGTGTCGCCGATGCAGTACCTGAAGTCGACGCGGCTGCATCAGGCGCGCCTGTTGATGGTGCGCCAGGACCTGACCGCGGAGGCGGCCGGCCATGCGGTCGGTTATGCGAGCGCGTCGCAGTTCAGCCGGGAATTCAAACGGCTGTTCGGCCAGACGCCCGCGCAAGAAACGAAGCGCATGCGTGCGCAGTTCGCGATTCCGGCGGCGTTCGACGATGCGGTGTTCGTGTCGTCGCACTGACTGGCTGAGCCGCTGGCGGCGTCGCGCACCAGATCCGCCAGCGACTTCAGGATGAGCGCGGTCATGCCCCGGATGTCCTGCGTCTGGGCCGCCCATACCGGGGGCCGGGCGTTCCCCGTCACGGAATTGCCGCGGCAGATCGGGGATTCAGCAGCGCCATGTCTTCCTCCTGCCTGACTGATTCGGCAAGCGTCGTGCGTTGCATGGGCACGGCGGCGGCGTGATCGAATCGAATGATTACGGATTCTCGGGCGACCGCGCGCTCCGGCGAAAAAATATCCGCGATCATTGCGAAATTTGGAATGCCCGGGCCGGATCGCCGTCGACGAATCGGACAGACCCGATGATGCATGAAAACTGAAATTCCGATCGGCCGCGTATCGATCGGCGCAATGCGTCCGGCAGAATACGGGATCGCGCCGAAGCAGCCCGACACGCCGTCGATGCTCACGCGCCCCGACCGGCAAGACCCGCCCACGCGAGATCCCGATGACACAGTACGCGTTCCGCCTGCTCAACGTATTCGCCGAATCCACGTTCGGCGGCAACCCGCTCTGCGTGTTCGAGGATGCGCGCGGCATGGACGACGCGACCATGCAGGCACTGGCCGTGCAGTTCAACCTGTCGGAAACGACCTTCGTGCTGCCGTCGGAGCGTGCGCGTGCACGCGTGCGCATCTTCACGCCCGGCCATGAAATGGCGTTCGCGGGCCATCCGACGCTCGGCACCGCGCATGTCTTACGCGATCTGCTGAATGCCGGCAACGATTTTTCGCTCGAATTCAAGGCCTGCGTGGTCGACGTCAAGGCCACCGGCGACGTGTGGACGTTCATAGCGCCGCACGCCGGCGTGCCGAAAACGGCACCATGCGCATTGTCCGATGCCGAAACGGCCGCCATGCTGGGGCTGACGCAGGACGATTTGCTCGCGCCGCCGCGCTGGGTCGATACGGGCGCCGATCAGTTGCTGGTCGCGGTCAAGGACCCGGCCGCCGTGCGCCGCGCCCGGCCCGACAGCGCCTGCCTGGATATCTGGCCGACCAGCAGCCTCGGCCGCAAGACCGCCTACGTGTTCGCGTTCGAAGCGAATCGCCCCGGGAAAGTGGTCTCCCGCTATTTCTTTGCGAAACAGGGCGGCGGGATTTTTGAAGACCCGGGCACCGGCTCGGCCTGCGCGAATCTCGGCGGCTGGCTGCTTGCAGCCGGTCATCCGCTGCCCGCCGCGTTTCAGGTCGAACAAGGCGAAGCCGTCGGCCGGCCTTGCCTGCTTCGGTTGTCGGTCAGCGAGCACGGCGCGATCGGCGTCGGCGGCCGTGTGGTGGCACTCGGGCGCGGAGTCGTCGACGTATAGCGGCGGCGCGCCCGATCTTTCACACCGTCGCCTCATGCGGCGTCAGCCTCGGCCTGGGCACGGTCGTCGGGGACGACGGATGCCCTCGCAGCACCCTCATCAGCGATGTCGCGTTCGTCACAAACCGATGTGAAAACATCAACTTTCCGTGTACCTTTTCGGCACACGATCCGTGGAGTTTCGACACATGCCGCTTTCCAACGCCCAGCTCGCCCAAACCATCGATCACACGCTGCTCGCGCCCGACGCGAGCGACGCGCAGATCCGCGAACTCTGCCGCCAGGCGGCCGAGCATCGCTTCTATTCGGTCTGCGTGAATTCGGCGAACGTGCCGCTCGCCGCGCGCGAGCTGGCCGACACCGGCGTGCTCGTGTGCGCGGTGGTCGGCTTCCCGCTCGGCGCGGGCCTGTCCGCCGCGAAGGCGTTCGAAGCGTCGGCCGCGATCGCGGCGGGCGCGCGCGAGATCGACATGGTGATCAACCTCGGCGCGCTGAAGAGCGGCCGCGACGACGACGTGAAGGCCGACATCGACGCGGTGCACCGCGCCTGCGGCACGGTGCACCTCAAGGTGATCCTCGAAACGGGGTTGCTGACCGACGACGAGAAGGTGCGCGTGTGCGAGATGTGCCGCGACCTCGGCGTCGCGTTCGTGAAGACGTCGACCGGCTTCGGTCACGGCGGCGCGACACTCGAGGACGTCGCGCTGATGCGCCGCGCGGTCGGCCCCGTGCTCGGCGTGAAGGCATCGGGCGGCGTGCGCGACCGCGCCACCGCGCTTGCGATGCTCGAGGCCGGCGCGACGCGGCTCGGCACGAGTTCGGGCGTGGCGATCGTCACCGACCAGGGCGGCAGCGACGCGGCGTACTGACCGATGGCGGACCGGCTGCCTGCGCGTCGGCACGTAACGACGCGCAGGCAGCCGACGCCGGACAGTTCGGCACGCCGCCCCCACCAGGCGGCGTGCCGGTTGCGATGCACCGCTCGGTCACCACGCACGACCGATCGCGGCCCCCCTCATTGCGTCGGGTCTTTCAACTCGATCAGCAGATCCTTCGCCGCGACCCGATCACCCGGCTTCACATGCACGGCCGCGATCTCGCAGTCGCGCTCGGCCGCGATGTGCGTTTCCATCTTCATCGCCTCGAGCGCGATCAGCGTCGTGCCGGCCGACACACGCTGCCCCGGTTGCACGGCCACCGTCACGACCGAGCCCGGCATCGGCGCGGCCACGTGCAGCGGATTCGCCGGATCGGCGCGCTGCAGGCCATGACGCTCCTTGCCCGCCTGCACGACGCTCTTCTGCTCGACCAGCACCGAACGCGACTGACCGTTCAGCTCGAACAGCACCTTCACGATGCCGTCCTGCGCATCGGCATGCTGGCCCTGCAGCGACACGAGCAGCGTCTTGCCCGGCTCGATGTCGATGGCCACTTCCTCCTGCGGCTGCAGTCCGTACAGGAACGCCGGCGTCGGCACGACCGACGTGTCGCTGTATGCACGCACGTGCGCGTAATAGTCGACCGTCTGTTTCGGATACATCAGGTACGACGCGAGTTGACGGTCGTCGAGCGGCTGCTCGCACGCGGCCTCGGCCTGCTTGCGTACCGCATCGAGGTCGACCGGCGGGATCTGGTCGCCGGGACGATACGGCGCCGGCGGCTCGCTCTTGAGCACCTTGCGCGACAGGTCCGCCGGGAAGCCGTCGGGCGGGAAGCCCAGCTCGCCCTTGAACAGCGACACGACCGACTCGGGGAATGCGATGTCCTTGTCCGGATTGCGCACGTCGTCCACGGCGAGGTCGTTCGCGACCATCATCAGCGCCATGTCGCCGACCACCTTCGACGTCGGCGTGACCTTCACGATGTCGCCGAACAGGCGGTTCACGTCCGCATACGCGCGCGACACCTCGGTCCAGCGATGATCGATGCCGAGCGAGCGCGCCTGCTCGCGCAGGTTCGTGTACTGGCCGCCGGGCATTTCGTGGCGGTACACGTCGGCCGTGCCCGCGCGAATCTCCGATTCGAACGGCGCGTAATACCGGCGCACGCCTTCCCAATACATCGAGGCTTCGTGCAGGCGGTCCTGGTCCAGCCCCGGATCGCGCTCGCCGCCGGCCAGCGCCGCCGCGATGCTCGACAGGTTCGGTTGCGACGTGAGCCCGCTCATCGCATCGAGCGCGCCGTCCACCGCATCGCAGCCCGCACCGACCGCCGCGAGCACCGACGCCGCCGCGATCCCGCTCGTGTCGTGCGTATGGAAATGCACGGGCAGCCCGGTTTCTTCCTTGAGCGCCTTCACAAGTGTGGCGACCGCCTGCGGACGGCAGATACCGGCCATGTCCTTGATGCCGAGCACGTGCACGCCGGCTTGCTGCAATTCGCGCGCGATGCCGACGTAATACTTGAGGTCGTACTTCGAGCGCGACGTGTCGAACAGGTCGCCGGTGTAGCAGATCGCGCCTTCGCACAGCATCCCGCTCTCGCCGACCGCATCGATCGCCACGCGCATGTTGCGCACCCAGTTCAGCGAATCGAACACGCGGAACACGTCGACGCCCGCGCTTGCGGCCTGCTGCACGAAGAAGCGCACGACGTTGTCCGCGTAGTTCGTGTAGCCGACCGCGTTCGAGCCACGCAGCAGCATCTGGAACAGGATGTTCGGCACGCGTTCGCGCAGCAGCGCAAGGCGTTCCCACGGGTCTTCCTTCAGGAAGCGCAGCGCGACGTCGAAGGTCGCGCCGCCCCAGCATTCGAGCGAGAACAGCTGCGACAGCTCGCGCGCGTAGAACGGCGCGATCGGCAGCATGTCGGCCGTGCGCATGCGCGTCGCGAACAGCGACTGGTGCGCGTCGCGCATCGTCGTGTCGGTCAGCAGCACCCGCTTCTGGTCGAGCATCCAGCGCGCGAACTTCTCGGGGCCGAGCTCGCGCAGGCGATCGCGCGTGCCGGCCGGAATCGGCATCGCCGTATCGACCTTCGGCAGCACGGGTTTCGACAACGGCAGCGCCGGCAGCGTGCGGCCGTTCATCTCGGCATTGCCGTTCACGTTCAGCTCGCCGAGATAGCGCAGCAGCTTCGTCGCGCGATCGCCGCGCTTCGCGAATGCGAGCAATTCAGGCGTCCTGTCGATGAATCGCGTCGTCACGTCGCCCGCGATGAAGGCCGGGTGATTGATCACGTTCTCGAGGAACTGCAGGTTCGAGGTGACGCCGCGGATCCGGAACTCGCGCAGCGCGCGATCCATCCGGTGGATCGATTCGGCGGCCGTCGGCGCCCAGGTCGTCACCTTGACCAGCAACGAGTCGTAGTAAGGCGTGATCACCGCGCCGCCATAGGCGGTGCCGGCGTCGAGGCGCACGCCGAAGCCCGCCGCGCTGCGATACGCCGTGAGCCGCCCGTAGTCGGGCAGGAAGTCGTTCTCCGGATCCTCGGTCGTGATCCGGCATTGCAACGCGTTGCCGTTCAGCGGAATCGCCTGCTGAGCGGGCACGCCGGCCGCACGTTCGACGATCGCGCCGTCGCCGTTCACGACGTCCTCCGCCAGCCCGATCCGGCCGCCTTCCGTGATGCGAATCTGCGCCTTCACGATGTCGATGCCGGTGATCATCTCGGTCACCGTGTGCTCGACCTGGATGCGCGGGTTCACCTCGATGAAGTAGAACTGGCCGGTGTCGGCATCCATCAGGAATTCGACGGTGCCTGCATGCGTGTAGCCGACCGCGCGCATCAGGCGCAGCGCCGATTCGCACAGCGCCTGTCGGCCCGCGGCGTCGAGATACGGCGCCGGCGCGCGCTCGACGACCTTCTGGTTGCGCCGCTGCACCGTGCAGTCGCGCTCGTACAAATGCACGACCGTGCCGTGCAGGTCACCGAGTATCTGTACCTCGACGTGCCGCGCATTGCGCACGAGTTTCTCGACGTACACCTCGTCGTTGCCGAACGCGGCAAGCGCCTCGCGCCGCGCGACCGGCAGCAAGGTTTCGAGGTCCTGAGCGTTTTCCAGTACGCGCATCCCGCGCCCGCCGCCGCCCCAGCTCGCCTTGAGCATCAGCGGATAGCCGACTTCCGCGGCCAGCGCCCGGCACGCGTCGAGATCGTGCGGCAGCGGCTCGGTCGCGGGCATCACGGGCACGCCGGCCGCGATCGCCGCATTGCGCGCGGCCACCTTGTTGCCAAGCGTGCGCATCACGTCGGGCGACGGGCCGATCCAGCGAATGCCGGCGTCGATCACGGCCTGCGCGAAATCGGGGTTCTCGGACAGGAAGCCGTAGCCGGGGTGGATCGCGTCGACCTTCGCCTGCCGCGCGACGCGCAGGATGTCGTCGATGTCGAGATACGCGGCGAGCGGCTTCTTGCCTTCGCCGATCAGGTAGCTCTCGTCCGCCTTGAAGCGGTGCAGCGCAAGGCGGTCTTCCTTCGAATACACCGCCACCGTACGCATGTTCAGTTCGGCGGCGGCACGCATCACGCGAATCGAGATTTCCGAGCGGTTCGCGATCAGGATGGACTGGATGGGGTTAGGCGTCACGGCGGCCATGGAAAGTGAATGGTTGAATTGAGCTCGCCGACGCGCCGTCCTCCACCCGCCTGCTTCGCTGGGCGGCGTGCGGATTCACGCGTCGGTCATTCGAGGTTGCATCGTCCCTGGCTTTCGCCAGTCGACATGTTCGCCAGATCGCCGGATGGCCGCTATCGACATCGCGACGACGAATAGCATCCAGCCGACCAGCGGGAAATAAGGGACCGGCTCTCCGGCCGGTCATCGATCGTCGTCGGTCGAACCGCGGGGCGATCCCGCGGCACGACCTACGTTCGCGACAGGATCAATCGCGGTGATCGAACAGCGGTGCGTGATCCATCCAGTCGTAGCCCGCCGTTCCCTTTGCCCATGCCCAGTTGGTATCGGGGCGTCGTTCACTGGACGATTCGCGCGTCGTCGCGGATCGATCTGCGTCCGCCTCGCGCTCCGGCGCTACGCGGCGCGCGTCGTTGCCCGGTACCGTGTTTCGTTTACCGCTGCCAGTCATTGCATTCACCTTACGATTGAAAAGCGAGTCGCCTCTCGATGTGTCCGTGTCGTTTCGTCAGGAAAGACTGGTCAGACGGGAGGACATCGAGCATGTCGTCCGGTTAACGCAAAAACCAGGCCACGTCCGCTACAAGACGGACGGCGTTGATGTACGGGGATCGGATGCGAAGCGCGGGCCGGTAGCGGCGCAGATATGGAATCGAAGTTTCAGTTCTGAAATCTCGTGCGCCGGGGCGGATCGGCCGCGCGGATCGATGGGGCACGAAACGTCAGTGCTTCAGGCTTCTGACCGGTCATTGGCCCGCATCGCACGCGGGTTCGGGTGACCTGGACGATGCGCTCGCGCGCAACGCTGACAGCAATTACCGGATGTTCGTCGACGAGCCGCTGGCGCGCGACGAAGGCCGACCGTGCGCTGAAGGCGCTCACCGAGCCGATGGGGAGCTTCTGGCCGGTCTACTCGCCGACGCGTTAGCCAACGTGGCACCCAGCGCCACGCGCACGCAACGCGTTCGCGGAGCTGATGATGATTCAGATCGCTCCGGCCGCGCGGCATGCGATCACGTTGCAGCCGAAGGCAGCATGCAGCTGCTCGCGATGTTCAAGCGGACGTTGCCTCGGGATCTGAGAATACTTGATATTTGAAATCAGTCTATCTGCGATCATGCGAGTTAGCACGATTTGCGAATGCACCCGCTTCAAACAAACTTCATTATGCGATAAATATCGCATAACATGATCGTTCACTCATGACCATCAAATCGGACAATACCAGTCAAGTCACGATAGCAGCCTTTCCACAGCGCATTTCCTAGTAAAGACGCGATGGCGGATACTGCAAGCATCCCACCAATCGTCATCCAAATTGACAATGTCAATACGAATTGCATGACAAACAAAACGCCCAATAAGGAACTCAATGCGTACGAACATTTCGCCATCCATCGCGGCCGCTTCATCGGCATCCAAGTTTCCGGATTCACACCTGCATCAACGAACACATCAAGGTCAAAACGTAAACTGGATTGACTGGCAAGGCCACGTAGGATCGCGACAGTCAGTGCATCGTGATTCTTGAACCGAACGCATCGCTCAATATTGGACGTAAGTCGCATCGGGATACGATGCTCGACGATTTCACCTGTCGCCAAGCGACGCCATAACACGAAATTCTTTGTGAATGATCTGTATGTCCGGTATTCGGTTCGCACGTCACATCCAGCATTCGGTTTGTGGACTATTTCATCCCAGTTAATTCGTTCTCCCGTGGACAACACGTCACCCTCAGACAACGTTCCAGTGCCATACGATAATCCGACTTCATCGATTCGGAACCATGCTCCTGCCTTCAATCCCTCGCGCGTCAGCGCAATAGCGGAACCCGCCATTAATAAAATTAATACACCCACTACAATTCCCAGCTCTACCGTCCACTGGATTCGATTGTCCATTACAAGTGCAACGGCGACACCCAAAAATCCAATTAGACAAAATAACGCCATGGCAAAATTAATGCATCGAGTGCTTAAGAGATCGGGAATTCCATCAACAACAGGAATTCCCAACATATGCTTAGGCAATCGAATGACGCGCGAGGAATCAACGACCGGGATATCTGACGGAACAAACTGTTTCTTCTTACAACGTGGACTATTTCGAGACACGTAAACGCCCGCAAAAGACGAGATGAAAGAGGAGCGTGGCGAAAATTTGTCCGGCTCTGCGTTACGCCCCACTCCATCGCCAGATACTATCCGCAAAGGCCATCTCAAAAAATCCCCGATGGAGTTGCGAGATTAGATCTGCACGTTTCGCCCACGCACCTATCTTTTCGAAGGACCCGCCACGGACTCGAGAGCATTCGGCATGTGCCAACACGACACACCCTGTTCGCGTGGCTCGCTTGATACGTTAGCGAATATGTCAACGAACCAATAGGTCGAGCACAAACCGCGCGACATGATCTGCTCCAGATACATCGTGCGGATAGACGAAATCGCACGCCGCGCGTTCGTTCACGTCTATTTGTAAAGATGGCGACACTAATCGCCATACCTGTTTGCTATGTGATCGAAATACCGCGGGAAGCGGCACAGCAACGGTTCGATACTCAAACAAACGCTGCTGAAAGGACTCGGGAACGGGATTGATATTTAGAATTTTCTTGTCCGGCACCGACGACCGTCGGTCAGGAAACATGCATGGCCGCGACGATCGGGCACCCGATTCGCCGCGACCATGCGGCACCGCTTACTTACTGTAGTCGTACACCCCTCGCCCCGTCTTGCGCCCCAGCCGCCCCGCCGACACCATTTCGCGCAGCAGCGGGCACGCACGGTACTTCGTGTCGCCGAAGTCCTTCAGGAACACGTCCATCACCGCGAGACACACGTCGAGCCCGACGAGGTCCGCCAGCGCGAGCGGCCCGATCGGATGGTTCGCACCGAGCTTCATCCCCGCGTCAATCTCCTCGGCCGACGCGATGCCTTCGGCCAGCACGAAGAACGCTTCGTTGATCATCGGCACGAGGATCCGGTTCACGACGAAGCCCGGCGCATTGCGCACGCCGATCGGCGACTTGTCGAAACGCTCGGTCAGCGCGCGCACGGCGGACGCGGTCGCGTCGCTCGTCTGCAGCCCTCGGATGATCTCGACGAGCGGCATCAGCGGCACCGGGTTGAAGAAGTGCATGCCGACGAAGCGCGACGGATCGGCGAGCAGCGCCGCGAGCGCGGTAATCGAGATCGACGACGTGTTGGTCGCGATGATCGCGTCCGGCCGCGCGACCGACTCGATCTGCTTCAGGATGCGGCTCTTCAGCTCGACGTTTTCGGTCGCGGCTTCGATCACGATGTCGACCGCGGCAAGCTTCGCGTAATCGGTCGACGTCGTGATGCGCGCAAGCGCGGCATCGCGTGCGGCGGCGTCGAGCTTCTCCTTCGACACGAGCCGCTCGAGGCTGCCCTTCAGTGCGGCGACACCCTTGTCGAGTGCCGCATCGCTGACGTCGATCATCACGACGTTCAGTCCTGCAACGGCGGCGGTCTGCGCAATGCCGTTGCCCATGGTTCCGGCGCCCACGACGCCGACGGTTTCGATGGCCATGACGATTCCTGTGTGTTCGGGTGCTGAGCGTTCGATTATCAGATGTTCTCGAAGATCGCCGCAATCCCCTGGCCGCCGCCGATACACATCGTCACGAGCGCATAACGCCCGCCGATGCGCTTCAGCTCGTACAGCGCCTTGACCGTGATCAACGCGCCCGTCGCGCCGATCGGGTGACCGAGCGAAATGCCCGAGCCGTTCGGGTTGACCTTGGCCGGATCGAGGCCGAGCTCCTGCGTGACCGCGCATGCCTGCGCGGCGAACGCTTCGTTCGCCTCGATCACGTCGAGATCGGCGATCTTCAGGCCCGCGCGCTCGAGCGCCTTCTGCGTAGCCGGCACCGGGCCGATGCCCATGTACGCCGGATCGACGCCCGCATGCGCGTATGCGACCAAACGCGCGAGCGGCTTCACGCCTTGCGCGCGCGCGGCGTCCGCGCTCATCATCAGCACCGCGGCGGCGGCATCGTTGATCCCCGACGCGTTGCCGGCCGTCACCGTGCCGTCCTCCTTCACGAACACCGGCTTCAGCTTCGTGAAATCGTCCGGGCCGGCGTCGTGACGCACGTGCTCGTCGGTGTCGAACGCGACCTCGCCCTTCTTCGTGCGGATCGAGATCGGCAGGATCTGGTCCTTGAAGCGGCCTTCCGCGATCGCGCGCGCCGCACGACGATGCGATTCGAGCGCGAGCGCATCCTGCGCATCACGCGAAATGCCGTACTTGCGTGCGACGTTCTCGGCCGTCACGCCCATGTGGATCGTCTGGAACGGGTCGTGCAGCGCGCCGAGCATCATGTCGACGAGCTTCGCATCGCCCATGCGCTGGCCGAAGCGAGCGGCCGGCACGGTGTACGGCGCGCGGCTCATGTTCTCGGAGCCGCCGCCAATTGCGACGTCGGCATCGCCGAGCATGATCGTTTGCGCGGCCGACACGATCGCCTGCAGGCCCGAGCCGCACAGACGGTTCACGGTCAGCGCCGGCGTGTGCTGCGCGACACCGCCGTTGATCGCCGCGACGCGCGCGAGATACATGTCCTTCGGCTCGGTATTCACGACGTGGCCGAACACGACATGCCCGACCGCGTCACCCGAAACGTTCGCACGCGACAGCACTTCGCTCACGACCTTCGCACCGAGATCGGTCGGCGAGAAATCCTTCAGGCTCCCGCCGAAATCGCCGATCGCGGTACGGACACCGCTCACCACCACGACTTCCTTCGCTGCATTGCTCATCGTTTCACTCCGGTTCGTTCGCGCCTGCGGGCGCGGGGATGCGTTTGCGTTACATGTTCGGGTAATTCGGCCCGCCGCCGCCTTCCGGCGTGACCCACACGATGTTCTGCGTCGGGTCCTTGATG